>OUUY01000001.1 GCA_900302705.1 Candidatus Sulfobium mesophilum | reverse complement strand
TTTTAATCCGGCTGATTTCCCTGGACAAGGATTTTTCCTGATTATAATTTCTCGAGAACTATCCTGTGCCGAAGAAGAGAGATCTCCCTTATCTGTCCTTCAAAGACCTTTTGTTCGCCGAAAAGGTTCTTCAGGAAAATCTTCCCTTCCTCGGGTTTCATCACGTCCACGTTTTCCAGGTACAGCTCTTCCTTGCCGTCGATGTAAAGATAAGCGTTGGCCTCACACATGTTTGATCTCCTTTATTCTTGCAACCACATCTTCTAACAGATGCGGCAGCGGCTCTTTGTTAACACCGGCGATCTCAACCTCTTCCTGATTCAGCGGCAGAAGTATTGTCCTGGCCTTCGAAGAAACAACCGCAGAAGCCATCTTCGGGGTCACTTCTCCCAACATTGCATCGGGCAGGGCTATACTTAAAGGGCCTGTGATTACATCGACTCGCCCCGAATTCCAGACAATCGCGTTTTCTCCCGTTGCACCTTTGTTCGCTCTTGACTTCATCATCGCTGTCGTCGCAGCCGCGTTGGTGCCAAGGGCTATTATCTCAACAGAGTCCTTAAACTCCTCCCTGAGCCTCTTGACGATAAGGTTTCCTATGCCGCCGCCTTGGCCGTCTATCACTGCGATCCTGAGCATACAGAAGTATAAGAAATCAGAGGACCAGTGTCAAACCTCTGAGGTCTCCTGACATCGCCACCTGTCTCCCCCAGAGGCACATTCACTCGGGAACATAAACGCCCGGCGAAGGCAGGAAATGAGAGAATGCCGTCCTGCCTTTATATTGACTCGAGGATCAGAAATAACAATAATATGAGAGGCTTTATATAAAAAGGGAGACTGTGAGGATGAAACGTCAGGAGACAGCGATACTAGCGCACAACAGCACCATCCTCACCTTTTTAACTGCTTTTTTCGGAAGTAGCAGAACGTTTAAGCCGGTTTATTACAAGGAACCAGACCTCTTCCTTGAATATCTCGGCAACGGCCAGCCGGCCGCAATTATAGTCGAAGAGTCCCTGCTTAAATCAGTTCACGCAAAGACTGCAAACTTCCCTTGTGTCTCTATCATCGCGGGGGATGTCACGAAGGGCGTCGAAAACGCCTTAACTCACAATGTCAGGAACTATCTTTACAGACCTTATATAAAGAGGGATCTTCAGCATAAACTTGAATCAGTAATCCACGACAAAGAAGTGCTCGATACCCTGAGTACAAAGGTGAAACAGCTCGAGGCAGTACTGGAACTTACCCAGTTCCTCTCATCCACCCTTGATTCCAAGGAGCTTCTGTTTAAGATCGTTTCAAAGATAGCGGAAATTATGCCTGTGACACGGTGCTCCGTTATAAGTGTAAACTGGTCTAGGAGGTCTGCGTACGTTGTCGCAAGCTTTGAGGATCCCAAAATGTCAGTTATAAAACTAAGCCTTAAGAAATATCCGGAGATCGTCGCTTCTCTCACTTCGCGGAGGCCAGTGGTTATACAAAACATTGACACAGACCCACGAATGAAAAGCGTCAAACATATCATATCGCCTCTGGGAATCCGTTCGATCCTGGTCATCCCCATTTTTTTCAGAGACAAAGTCATAGGGACTCTCTTTCTCAGGACTTCGAGGGCCGAACATGCCTTTACCGAAAACGAGATCAAGCTCTTAAACGCAATAGCCAACGCTTCGGCAAGCGCCTTGAACACAGCCTTTCTGTTTGAGCAGGTCGAGGACGAAAAGACCCGGCTTGAAAAACTGTCCCTGACGGATTTCCTCACAGGCATCTACAACATCAGATATTTCTACACAAGGATCATCGAGGAGTTCAGCCGCTCGCAAAGATACGCCATGCCCATAAGCTGCCTTATGCTTGACGTCGATTACTTTAAAAAGATCAACGACGAATTCGGGCATAAGACTGGCGACATGGTCCTTAAGGAGTTCGCCAGTCTGCTGAAGAAACATTCCCGCAAAAGCGACGTGCTTGCCCGCTACGGCGGCGAGGAGTTCATCATGCTTCTGCCACAAACTTCCCTCAAGGGCGCGCTGGCCGAGGCCGACAGAATCCGAAGAATAGTCGGAAACCATAAGTTCAAGAGCATTCCGCACAAGGAAAGACTTACAATCAGTGTCGGGATTGCGGTCTCACCTGACAAAAGGATCTCCACACACGATGACCTTATCTCATTTGCTGACCAGGCCCTCTTTGTTGCCAAAAACAGCGGCAGAAACAGGGTAGCTTCATTCGGGAAATAACCTGACAAATCTAATGGGGGAAGAAACGTGAAACTGATCACGTCCCATATAAATGCCGATTTCGATGCACTTGCCTCCATGATGGCGGCAAAGAGGATTTACCCCGATGCGGAGATGGTCTTCCCCGGCTCTCAGGAGCGAAAGGTGAGGGATTTTATTGAAGTCTTTCACCCGGCGGACTTCAGACGCCTCAGAGATATAGACTTTTCTACTGTTACCCAGCTTATAATCGTCGACGCCAAACATGCCGACAGGCTCGGACCACTTTCAACGCTCCTTTCGCAGAAAGGGATTAAGATCCATATCTACGATCATCACCCCTTTGAGGAAAACGATATTCGGAGAGATCAGGAGATGATCGAAGAAGTCGGCGCTACCGCAACGTTGTTTACGGAATTGCTCAGAGACAGGAAGCTCCACCCCACGCCTATGGAGGCGACAATCCTGACCCTGGGAATATATGAGGAAACAGGTTCCCTCCTTTTTCCCTCAACTACAACTAGAGACCTTCTGGCAGTTGCGTATCTGCTGAAAAGAGGCGCGAATCTGAATATAGTCTCGAGCTACATAAAAATGGACCTGAACAGGCAGGAACTGGACCTGCTGAACGAACTCCTGGCATCGTCAGCCGAGGTTGTACTAAGAGGACTAAGGGTTATGATAGCCAAGGCATCAAGGGACTCTTACGTCGGCGACGCGGCCCACCTCGCGCACAAGATAATGGAGATGGAAGATGTCGACGCCGTAGTCATACTCCTTGAAATGCAGGGCAAGATACTGCTCGTCGCACGGTCCAGGGCCCGGGAACTGGATGTTGCGGAGCTGATGAAAGAATTCGGGGGGGGAGGTCATCCCACTGCAGCTTCGGCAACAATAAAGGAAGCCTCTCTTGAAATGGCGGCTGACAAGCTAAAGATACTTCTCGACAAACATATAAAGCACGGTAAAGTCGCCGTCGATGTCATGACAAGCCCTGTGATCACCACGCAGTGGGACAGCGCCATCAAAGAGGCGGCAGACACGATGACGAGATACGGAGTCAACGTGCTGCCCATAATCAGAGACGAAAAGTACGTGGGGCTGATCTCAAGGGAGATCGTCGAGAAGGCGCTATTCCACGGTTTTAAGAGGAACAAATGCATAGAGTTCTCCACCTCGGATGCGGCAACAGTCGGAAAGGACACGCCGGTCAGGGACATCGAGGCAATCATGATAGAGCAGAACCAGAGGTTCATGCCTGTGATTGAGGAAGGAAACATTATAGGGGCCATAACCAGAACAGACCTCCTCCGGGTAATCTACGAAGACTTCCTCAGGAAGAGGCGTCTTGATAAGGAAGGCACTCATGAAAGATCTCCGACAGGCAGAAATCTTTCAACATTGCTCAGAGACCGTTTCCCTGATGAAGTGCACAGGATCCTTGTGCTTGCAGGAAACGTGGCCGATGATATGGGGGCAAACGCCTATCTCGTTGGCGGGTCGGTAAGAGACCTCCTGCTGGGACATGCGAACCTCGACATAGACATCGTAATCGAAGGAGACGGCATCCGGTTCGCAAAGGAGCTTGGGGAAAAATTAAAGGCACAGGTAAGATCCCACCACCGATTCGGCACCGCCAATATTACCCTCGACAAGCTCAAGCTGGATGTGGCCACAGCCAGGACCGAATATTACGAATCGCCGGCCGCCCTTCCGAAGGTCGAGATGTCTTCAATCAAGAAGGACCTCTACAGGAGAGACTTTACTATCAACACGCTGGCTATAAAACTAAATGCCAGGTCCTTCGGCCTTCTGATAGATTTCTTTGGGGGACAGAGGGATCTGAGGGAAAAGACGATAAGGGTCCTTCACAACCTCAGTTATGTTGAAGATCCCACGCGCGCCTTCCGTGCGGTGCGGTTTGCCGAAAGGTTCGGTTTCAAGCTGAGCAGGCATTCAGAAAACCTGATAAAGTCTGCAATCCAGATGAACCTTTTTGAGAGACTATCGGGTTCACGGCTGTTTGACGAACTCCTCATCGCCTTCAGCGAAACAAATCCCGTCAAGACACTAAAACGCCTTTCGGACTACGGGCTTCTGAAGATAATCCACAAGAACTTGGTGTTGGACGAAAAACTTGAGTCAACTCTCTCTTCGATGTATGAGACGCTCGCCTGGCACACGCTGCTCTTCCTGGATGAGAAAGTCGACAAAGGGGTCCTCTATCTGATCGCCCTCCTGTCCAATCTGGACGATGAGCAGAGGGCAGAGGCTCTCCACAGACTTGCTCCACCCGGAGCGACACGTGAAATCATCCAGCAAAGCATCGCAGAATCAGCAGAAATACTGGGGAAACTTCCCTTAAACGATCCCGTAGGTATCTACCATCTGCTTTCGCCCAAACGAGTTGAGCTGATACTGTTTTCTATGGCGATAACAAAAGATAACCGTAAAAAAAAGGAGATATCCCAGTTCCTGGTAGAATTGAGAAAGACAAAGCCGTTTCTGACAGGCCGGGATCTGAAAAAACTCGGGCTTCCCGAAGGCCCTCTTTATTCGAGGATATTCAGGGAACTTCTCGACAAAAGACTTAGGGGAACGATGAGGACCGCAGAAGATGAAAAAAAGTACGTCACAGACCACTACATGAAAGGCTGAAAAGGTCTTTGCTTTTTTAGACCCCTGTGATATGCTTTGTGTGGGGTAGCTATGAAGCGCCGCGGCCCCTCGCAATGGGACCGATTATGTGAGATAAACATTTCGAGGATTGCCCATGGAAACCGCCCGACAATCTGTTACAGAAGCAAAGGTCGACGAAGACAACGAAAAAAGCAGGATCCTCATCGTCGACGACGACGCCACCATCCTCAGGCTGATGTGCGAGATTCTCTCACATCAGGGATACCGTTTCGAAACAGCCACGAACGGCCTCGAGGCGATCTCTAAAGCCAAGGAGTTTTCTCCTGACCTTATCTTCATGGACGTCAGGATGCCTGTGATGGACGGCTACGAATCCTTAAGGAGGATCAAGGCTGACGAAACCATCTCTCATATACCCATAGTAATGGTGACAGGTCTCGGAGACAGGGAATCTAAAATCAAAGGGCTGGCCCTCGGGGCACAGGATTTTATTTCAAAGCCGGTCGACAGCACCGAACTTGTTTTGAGGGCCGAAAACCTTCTCAAGGTAAAATATTTTGAGGATTTTCTCAAGGGGCATAATGCGCTCCTTGAAAAGGAAGTCAGGCAGAGGACTGATGAACTGAGGGACGCCCTCAAAGGCCTTTCCGAGTCTAACAGGCGACTGAGGGAGTCGGAGGAGAAGATAAGGGAAGGGTATGTCGATACAATCTTCAGACTTACCATGATCGCAGAATATAAGGATGAAGATACTGCCTCACATATCAAAAGAATCAGCCATTACTGCCGTCTCATTGCGGGGCATCTCGGCTGGCCGGGGAAAAAACAGGAAGTGATCTTCTACGCGAGCCCCATGCACGATATCGGGAAGGTGGCCATACCATCGGACATTCTTCTTAAGCCTGCAAAACTCAGTCAGGAAGAGTTTGCCCTAATGAAGACCCATTCTATGATCGGACGTAAAATACTGAAGGGGTCCTCATCTGAATACCTTCAGATGGCCGAAAAGATCGCCTTAAGCCACCACGAACGGTGGGACGGCGGGGGTTATCCCTTCGGGCTGAAAGGAGAAGAGATCCCCTGGGAAGGCAGGATCATGAATATAGCCGACCAGTATGACGCACTTCGCAGTGTCCGCCCCTACAAGCCGAAGTTCGATCATGAAAAGGCGTATCAGATTATCACTGAAGGTGACGGACGCACGCTTCCATCTCATTTCGATCCTGAGATATTGCGGATCTTCAAGGAAAATCATAAGAAATTCGAGGAGATTTATGATGCCCATCAGGAATGAGATTGGCCGCCTTTGTCTGGCCTACCGATGCTACTAGTATCAGGACTTGATGCAAACCCGCCTTAAAAGAATCGTTCTTGCTATCCAGGCAGCTGCGACCCTTGCTACAGGGACGGGCGTCTTCGCCCATGGCGTAGATGAACTTCCCGGCCCGGGAGGGGATATCAGCGTATTCCTGTCAGTCGGATGGATCATAATTGCCCTCGGTGTTGTTTTCCTTATCCGACGACTGATAAGGAGAGATGCTGAAAAAAATAAAGGCCGTGGCAGAGGAAACGTGAATAATGCAAAAGAGCCTTAGTGATTTTGATCAGGCTCAGGACTGCAGTATGGACATCTTTGCATCAAGCACGATAGCGCCTTTGGGGTACAGACAAACCGGATTCAGGTCTATCTCTTCAATGAGCCCCGTTGCCATCAACTCGGAGACCCTGACGATAATGGTTGATAACATCTCAATATCAACAGACGGCCTTCCCCTGAAACCGGACAGGAGTACGTGACCTTTCACTTGTTTGACGAGTATCAGTGCATCCTCTTCGGACATTGGAGCAAGCCCAAAGGAAACGTCCTTAAAAAGCTCAACGAATATTCCGCCAATTCCGAACATAACAACCGGGCCGAACTGCTTGTCGATAATCCCTCCTACTATAACTTCTATTCCCTGGGGAGCCATCTCCTCCAAAAGCACGCCCTCTGCATGCTCAATTGCCGCAAGCTCCCGTAGAGCCCGCTTCACTTGGGCAGCATCAGCCAGACCAACCCGCACACCTTGCACATCTGTCTTGGAAGTTATAGTTGCTGAAGAAACCTTGGCGACAAGCGGATAAGATAATGCCCGCACCGATGACTTGGCAAGGTCTGGCCCAGCGGCTATTTCATCTTTAGATAGGAAGACCCCTTGGGGCACCGGAACGCCCATGCCCCTAAGGAGTCCTTTCACTTCATGTTCGACAAAAGTCTTCCTGCCCCTGTCTTTTCCGATCAGGGCTTCAAGAGTCTGTTTTTCGACAACCTTCATTATCTGAAATTTCTTCCCTTTTCCTCAGGGACATCCTTGGGGACATCCTTCTGCGGCTTTTCCTCGGCCTTTGGTGCCGGCTTCTCAGCTGGTTGCGCCTTCGGAGCCACACCCCTGGGCTGTTGGCCCCTTTCGGGAGCCACATCCCTCTTTTCAGACGGTTTGCCCTTTTCTTGCTCCAGCTTTGGAGGCGGTGGTGCCTCAGGTGCAGGTTTCCTTTCAAACTGCTTTGCCGGCGCCCTCTCTACCTTCGGAGAAGGCGTTATAGGAGCTATCTCAGGCCCAGGCTTTCTTTCAAACCGCTTCGCCGGTGCCCTTTCCACCTTCGGAGGAGGTGTTGCCTCAGGGGCTGGCTTTCTCTCAAACTGCTTTGCCGGCGCCCTCTCCACTTTCGGAGCAGGTGTTGCCTCAGGCGCTGGCTTCCGCTCAAACTGTCTAGCTGGGCCTCGCTCAACCTTCGGAGGAGGCGTTGCCTCAGGTGCGGGCTTCCTCTCAAACTGCTTCGCCGGTGCCCTCTCTACTTTCGGAGTAGGTGTTGCTTCAGGTGCGGGCTTCCTCTCAAACTGTCTGGCCGGCGCTCTCTCACCCTTTGGGGGAGGTGTTGCCGCAGGTGCGACTGGCTTCCTTTCAAACGGACCCTTCTCAACCCTCGGAGGCGTTGCCTCAGGCGCTGTCTTCCTCTCAAACTGCTTCGCCGGTGCCCTCTCTACTTTTGGAGTAGGCGAAAGTTCGGGTTTCTTTTCAATGGGCTTTACCTGCTCTTTCCCCGCCCTTGGAGCGAGGCCGCCAGTAAATCCGGTTTTCCCCGGCTCTTGCGGCTGCACGGGCTTTACCGAAGGCAGTACCTTGCCGGGCGTTCTCGGCGTTGAAACCTTGCTTAAAGGCAGCTGTTTAGGTTGAACACCGGGGTTAAAGACAGACTTGCCCGGATCCTTGGTAAGCGGACGCGACTGCTTCAACTGTTGAACCTGAACGCTCCTTACAGGCTGAGGAGGAAGCTTGGCAGGCGAGATCTGCTTTGCCGATGCGAAAAAACTCTCCCTCGTAGGTTTTATCGCCGGGGCCCCCACGCTGATGTTATTCCTCGTGAAAACCTGCTGCTGCAATACGGTCTTGTTCACATTAACTATTCTTGGTGAGGCAGTAGCAAATGTATTGCGGTTGACCACAGTCACCCCGTTATTCACAGTCACATTCTTGTAAACGTTTGTAACATGGACCTGATTAACATTCACATTGACGATGTTCACACTATGACGGCCGTAATAGCCCCGACCGTAATAAAGTTCCCCAGGGGCAAGCGGGACCCAGGCAACATAATCCCCTGTCCTGACCCAGCCGACATAACCCGGCCCCCAGTACACATCACCCCTTGCAGGCGGGACCCACACCCATCCTATTCGCGCCGCAAAGGCCCATCTGCCATAATGATAGGGTGCCCAGCCCCACGGGTCGTAAGACACCCAGACATAGTCGCCGCCCCGCCATATCCATCTGCCCTCTCTGTAGGGTGCCCACGTTACTCCAACAGCGAGCGTAGGGGTCCAGCAATATCCGTAATCGGGCACGTCCACCCATCTGCCGCCGGCGTCGAAATCAGACTCATAAACGCCCAGTTCCGGAGGGAGATAACGCGAACTCGCACCCTTTTTTGCACGGATCATATCATTGCGCGATTTATTCCATCTTTCCCATTCATCAGAAGGGCCTATCGGTGCGACTTCGACATTTGTGTTCTGACCGATAGAAGCCGTCTGGTCAGCGCTAACCCTCGTCCTGCCAGCCTGATTTTCGGCTTCGACATATCCTTTATAAACGGATACATCCGTATATTGATATTCGTCTGACATATCAAGTCTGAAAACCGCGCTGTCAAAGGCCCTTGCCGACACATCAGGCGTATCGATCTGAATAACACCCTTGGGGGCTCTATAGTATATATATGCGTGCCCCTGGGAGAGATAGAACTGCCACGAGTCATTGCTCAGCGACAGTATTTGGAGGGCTGAATTTTGGTCCAGCCTTATATAAGTACCCGTATTCAGTTGCATTTCGACCCTGCTTCCCTGAGGAACCCAAACCTGGTCGCCCTCCATCAGCGGGTCATTTATGGAAGCAGCACCCCAGTCTTCTGCATCGGTCGTCTTAATCTGCGCATCGCCTTCCATATAGCTTATGCGCATATAACCGAGGCCGGCCGCCTGGGAGTATACCGGCAGCAATAGAAAAACCAGTGCCATCAATACGCCTATCGCTTTTAAAGTCTTCATCGCATTCTCCTTTTTATCTAAGTTTCAATTCAGCGCACCATTAACGACATAATAACTACTGGATTCCATTCTCAACTCTTAGTTCTATTATAATTCGTTCCTGCATAGTGAGATACAAAATACATGCCACCATCAATATATTACAGAATCGGTCTATTGCGCTATTAAGCATTTCATTCAGTAAAAAGCACCTCCTCTTTAAAGAAAGCCTTTGTACATTTTAGGGAATAATCGTTGGGTGTGTGATATATTTGATAAGTAAAGATGATTAAGAATTCTTCATGATGAAGATAGCGTATTTCGACTGTTTTTCAGGAATTAGCGGGGACATGTGCCTGGGAGCACTTGTGGATGCCGGGGTGCCGCTTGAGGAAATATCGAAGGGGCTGAGGAGACTTCCTCTGCGGGGCTACCAGCTTAGTGAAAAGAAGACTCTCCGCGCAGGTGTTTCGGCTACAAAGGTCGATGTTGTTTTGCGACCAACGCGTCCCGTGGAGAAAACCCACGGCAAAAAATGGGCTGATATCGAAAAGGTCATCAGTTCATCGTCGTTTACGGACGATATCAGGCAGAAAGGACTCGATATTTTCAGGTTTCTTTTTTCCGCAGAGTCGAAAGTCCATGGCGTTTCGTTTAATAAGGTTCATTTACACGAACTAGGTGCAGTTGACTGCCTGGTCGACATCTTCGGTACTCTGATCGGACTCGATCTGCTGGGAATAAAGGGCGTGTATGCCTCGCCGGTCAACCTCGGCAGCGGCTTCATCAAAACAGCCCACGGGACAATGCCGGTCCCCGCGCCGGCCACGGCAGAGATATTAAAAAGTGTGCCGGTCTATTCGTCAGGGCCTTTAGGCGAACTCACTACTCCCACGGGTGCAGCCATCCTTAAGCATCTGAGCTGCTCCTTCGGAGGCATCCCTGTATTTAAGCCCCGGAAGATAGGATTAGGGGCCGGCACGAACGATTTCGAGCACAGTCCGAATATCCTTAGGATATTAATCGGTGACCTTCAGGAAAAAGATGCCTGCGAAACCGTCACTGTAATAGAAACAAATATCGACGACATGAACCCGCAGGTATACGAATATCTGGCTGAAAAGCTCTTTGACAGCGGCGCCCTGGATGTCTTTTTGACCCAGACGATAATGAAAAAGATGAGGCCCGGCGTAAAGCTGAGCGTAATTTGCGACCACGCCGTTAGAGATGACCTCATTCATCTTATACTCAGGGAAACCACAAGCATAGGAATCAGATATTACGAGGCCTCAAGGGTCACAATGAAGAGGTCCCTGCACAAGGTCCGTTTGACGAACGGTAAGATCGGAATAAAAGTCTCCTGTCTGGAGGAAATCGAAAAATTCTCTCCGGAGTACGAGGACTGTAAAGCGGTAGCAAAAAAAAGCGGCAGGCCTCTTACCCAGGTCATCGACGAAGCAAGAAAGACAGCGATGCGGGAGATCGCAAAGAAGAAAAAAAAATAACGTCTCGGATTATGCTCCCCTGAACCTCTTAAGTCTGAGGGCATTCGTTACTACCGTAACTGAAGAAAATCCCATGGCACCTGCAGCCAGCATGGGATTCAAAAGAATTCCAAAAAAAGGAAAGAGCACGCCGGCGGCAACGGGAATGAGCACAACATTATAGGCGAATGCCCAGAAAAGGTTCTGTTTGATGTTTCTCAGCGTGGCCTTCGACAAAGATATCGCCGTAACCACTCCTTTGAGTTTGCCGCCTATCAGCGTGATATCGGCCGCCTCCATCGCAACATCCGTCCCCGTGCCTATCGCAATACCCACGTCAGCCTGCGCCAGGGCAGGTGCATCGTTTATGCCGTCGCCTACCATCGCCACCACTTTTGCCTCCGACTGCAGCTTCTTCACCTGGTCGGCCTTGTCTTCGGGAAGAACCTCGGCAAGCACCCTGTCTATGCCAACCTTCCGCGCTATCGCCTCGCCAGTCCGTCTGTTGTCCCCTGTCATCATCACTACTTCTACGCCGAGTGCATGGAGCGCCTGCACCGCCTGAATCGAATCCTCCTTCAGAGAATCGGCAACGGCAACAATTCCTGCTGCCTTACCGTCTACCCCGACATACATCGGCGTCTTACCCTCTTGCGAAAGGACCTCCGCCTTCTGTCTTAGTGCGCTGATATCAACATTTTCCTCGTCCATGAATTTCTCGTTGCCCAGATGGACCATCTTTCCGTCGATTGTAGCCCTGATGCCATGGCCCGGCACAGCCTGAAATTTCCCCGCTCCTGCGATCTCTATGTTGTTTTCCCGCGCCTTGTTAACAATCGCCTCCCCGAGAGGATGCTCCGATCCCTTTTCGGCTGACGCTGCGTAGAAAAGGATCTCGGCCTGCCGCAGTCCGGCCTCAACAATATCAGTAACCTCAGGCTCTCCTTTAGTCAGGGTGCCTGTCTTATCGAATACAACGGTAGTGATCTTATGGGCTGTTTCGAGGGCCTCGCCGCTTCGGATCAGGACTCCGTTTTCAGCTCCCTTACCGGTCCCCACCATTATTGACGTTGGAGTAGCCAGACCGAGCGCACATGGACAGGCTATAATAAGGACAGCAATAAAATTGAGCATCGCATAAGTAAAAGAAGGCTCAGGTCCAAGGAAATACCAGATAACAAAAGTGAGCGTCGCGATAGCGATCACGGCAGGTACGAAATACGAGGCAATCAGGTCCGCAAGTCGGGAGATGGGTGGTTTCGACCCCTGGGCGGTCTGGACCATTTCGATAATGTGGGCCAGCATCGTGTCGCGCCCCACCTTCATGGCTTCGAACTTGAAGCTCCCGGTCTTATTCATCGTTGCGCCTATGACGCTGTCGCCCGCGCTTTTTTCAACAGGCATCGACTCACCTGTAACCATCGACTCATCCAAGGAAGAGTAGCCCTCCTTTATGACACCGTCAACCGGCACTTTTTCGCCCGGTCTGACCATCACTACGTCTCCGATTTCTACCTCTTCAACCGGTATGTCAATTTCAGAGCCGCTTCTTAGGACCCTTGCGGTTTTTGCCTGGAGCCCCATAAGCTTTTTGATCGCCTCAGAGGTCTGTCCCTTTGCCCTCGCCTCAAAGAGCCTGCCCAGGAGAATAAGAACGACTATAGTGGCAGCGGTATCGTAATACACGCCGGCTGAATAGCCCTTTATCTGAAATACAGAAGGGAAAAAGGTCGCTATAACACTATAGACATAGGCGGAAGAGGTGCCGACAGCTATGAGCGTATTCATATTCGTAGTGCGGTGGCGGGCGGCGGAAAAAGCGCCGGTATAAAACTGCCACCCTATCCAAAACTGTATCGGAGTTTCAATAATGAATTGAAGTATAAAATTCGCCTGGCTGGATAGCGGAATCAAACGTGAAAGACCCAGGTGGTCCCATTGCATGAGCAGCAGCAAAGGAAACGTCAGAAGGCCGCCTGCAATGACCTTTGTCCTTAGCGCCCGGTATGCGGCTTCTCTTTCCCTTTGCTCCTTTTCGATAATATCTTCGCCTTTTTCAGGCTCGACAATGTCGTACCCTGCTTCCCTTATCGCCTTTCTGAAATCCCTCACGCCGACCTGGGAGGGAAAATACTCAATTGTCGCCTGCTCTGTCGCGAAATTCACTGACGCAGAAATCACACCGTCAAGAGAACTGAGCGTCCTTCGCACAGCCTCAACACAGGACGCACAAGTCATGCCCTTGACCGGCAATATGATCTTTGAAACTGAGACACCATAACCGAGGTCCTTGACTATCCTGACGAAATTATCTACAGCCACCTTTGACTTATCATAGATGACCGTTGCCTTTTCAGCAGCAAAATTTACGGAAGCGCTACTGACGCCATCAAGGGCGGAAAGGCCTTCCTGTATATGTGCGGCGCATGATGCACATGACATTCCGGTTATCGGAAGATCTATCCGGTTAGTCGGTTCCTGCTTCTCACTCATGATTTTCCTTCAATGATCCTTTGGACAATTTTTTCAATCTCTTCCCTGTTCTGCTTGAAGCCTAAAAATACCCGACCGCCGATTGCCAGCGTCGGAGTTGCCATCCTGTCATACTTTTCCATTAGTTCCTCACGAGCGCGCCTATCCGTCCCGACGTCTTTAAGGACGAAATTTATCCCTTTGGCTGAAAGAAAATCCTTCAGTGCGTGACAGTCGCTTCAGTTAGGAGACGTATAAAGAACAATTTCACTTTTATTTTCCATCTTCACCATCAATGTTATTAACCATCGTAGAGTTAAGAATCTACTAAACTATTATATCATTGAAAAAGAGGTAATTTATATTGGGAACTCTGAGAAGTTGAGGATTTATGAATGAAGTCCTGATCAGGGCAAGGGGATATCTGATATTATTGGGCTGTTTCTTCCTTCGTCTCGGCCGACGAAACCATATTGCATGAATAATGTCTCAGGTTGCCGTCATAATCGCCCACCGTTATCTCTATTATGCCGCCCTCTGCTATAGCAGACGGAGAGCTGTGGTTTTTCATCCGGATATCTTTAAGAAAACTGTTTTTGTGAAAAACCGGCAGAACATCGCCGGCTGTATGGGCTTCAAATACAAGTATCCTTCCATCCCTCTCCCCCACAAGCAAAGATATCCTCTCTCCTTCCCTGAAGACAGTCGGGGCCGCAAATCCGTCGACCTTAACCTCGTCAAAGATTCCCTTCATTTCCTCCCATCGGGGAAGCCCCCCATGCACTATCTCATAATGAAACCCGCGAACGTACCCTTCTGCATCACCCACGATGAGCTCCCATTTCCCATCGCCCTTAAGATCGAACACGGCAGGAGATGCATGCATCATCTTCGGAATTCCGCTGAAGAAATGCCTAAGTTCTGTCCATACGGGCTTCACAGTGCTCCCCGAATTCAGAAATGCCCTCACGAGGCCGTCTTGCTGTCCCGTGACAAGGAGTGATTTGCCCTGCCATTCTGTCAGCACCCCTTTTGAAAAACCGGAAAGTTTAAGCCCGCTGAAAAAATCCCTTCTCTCTACAGGAAGTTCTGACGCTGAGGGGTCCTGAACAAAGAGCTTCATTTCGCCATGGATATTCCCTATAGTGATGAGCTTGCCCGCACCGCTGCCGGCCACTGCCGGCGCGCATGCAGGACCGACTGTTATGCGGCCTGAAAAAGGCCCGGCTGCGGCCTCCCACTCCCTGTAACTGCCTCTTTTATTTTTGTAGTATTGCATCCGCCCGTCTCCGTCCGATACCATGAGGTCGTGCCACCTGGCGCCGGGCGCGCTGCTGAAGGCGGGCGCCGCAAAGCCATGAGTTGATATTTTGAGAAGTGTACGGCTCCAGCCGCCGGTCCTGCCCCCTGCCTTCTCAAGGAGATAGAGTTTTCCCATGTCGTTGCCTGCTATAATGACGGCCCTGCCTTCTGCCCTGGCTGCTGACGGCACGACATACATCCCGAGACGCGCCCCGTCAAAAAATCCGCGATCTTTTGAGAATAATATTTTTCCCCCTTTTGAATGATTCCTAAATAGAAAGAGCCTGCCCTCGGAATTACCCACTATCAGGTCCGGCAGGCCATTTTTATCTGCATACAGGAGGGTAGGGGCCGCATCGTTGCCGACCCTTATCTCAGGCATTTCTACCATTTCCCATCGAGGAGCAGCAACGGTTCCAGCGTTCTTGAAGACAAGCACCCTCCCCGAATCAGAAGAAAACCCGCCGGTGCCGACAATTACTTCGGGTCTGCCGTCGTTGTCGATATCACCAATGGCCGGCGACGAAAAGGCGCCGGCATTTATACCGATGAAATAATTTTCCACTGTCCTCCAGACAGGATTTGTTTGAGTGCCGTAATTCTTAAACAACCGGAGTTTCCCGTCCTTGCCCCCCACTATCATCTCCTCAGCCCCATCGCCGTCAACATCATAAAAAGTCATGCGGAGGAAAGGAAAGGCATCAATACCGCAACGATTAAAAACCTTCTCTGTGTCATCCAGACATCGCAAAGAGGTTTTCATCTCGGGCGCAGGTGCGGCAGGTGCAGGCATTGCCACGGGAGGCTTAGACGTCTCAACAGGGGGCGGGGGAGCAGGAAGGGGAGTGACTATTTCCTTGTCTGCAGCGCATGAAAAAAGAAAAACCGCAGCAGAAAGTGCGACTGACATTAATAAGAAAATAAAAGAGCCCCGATTTCTCATTAAAATATTCTGCCTGAGCAAAGACGCGGAAAGCAATCCAGATAATGAAATAGCCCCTGATCGTTTCAGCGGTCAAGGGCTATTTTTCATAGTTATTTCATGATTACTTCAAAATGGACTCTTCTATTGGATTTCATGCACTGAGAATTCTTATTTTTTGGAGTAGGCTCTTCAACACACAGGGGTCTTGTCTCGCCATATGCTATCGTAGTGAGTCTATCTTCCTGAATCCCTGCCTTTACGAGATATTCCTTCACAGCGTTCGCCCTCCGCTCACTAAGGGCCATATTGTATTTCTCCGGACCATGGGCGCATGCATGTCCTTCAATCTGGACGCGGACACCTGGGTTATCCTTGATCATGCGTAAATTGCTGTCGAGGATTCCCATCGCTGCAGAAGTTAGTGTAGCTTTGTCGAATTCAAAATGGATGTCCTCAAGTATAATCTTCACCTCTTTTTTAGGTGCGGCTGCCGGCTGAGGCGGAGGTGGCGGCGTAGGCTTTGCCTCAGGTGCAGGTGGCGGAGGCGCAGGCTTTTTTGCCTCAGGCGCAGGAGGAGGAGGGGGCGGAGGCGGAGGAGGGGCAGCCTTCGCAGCCTTTCCGCCAAAAGAAATAGTTATGCCCGCCGTTGCAAGAAAACTGCTGAATTGGGTCATAACCTCTCTGAAATCGACCCTGGCGGCAATCCTGTCCGAAAAAAAGTATTTAGCGCCGATGCCGATGTCTCCCATAAATTTATTTTGGGTGCCGTCTTTAATAAAGGCATCTCCTACTCCCGCGGTAACAAAAGGATTAAAAGGTCCGTCTGGCACCAAGTGATAAAGGGCGTTTACATGGAATAGTTCTGCAGCTGAATTAAGATGGTCATAAACACCCTCAAGAGCCCAGTTTTTCGTGAAGTTGTATCCAAGACGCAGGCCGAGCGCTCCCTTGTCAGCCCTGTCCCCGTGCGGGAAATAATAGCCCATATATGGGTTGACCTCGAAACTCTCTTCTTTTATTTCAGCATATGACATCGCCGGAATAATGAGTACTGAAATAAAGATAAAGACAAGAAATACGATTTTTCTCATACTCCCTCCCTAGTTATTAAATTGAAAAAATCATATCTCCAAACAGGCACTCAGTCAACACCCTTTGAAAGGTCAAGTATTTTGGGCGCTACGCTTAGATAAGGTTATTGCCAGGATTCTCAACTCTAACGCCTCATGCCTGCCATGTGCTTTGTCAGTACCTGAGGATATCGATATAGTCGTTTATGTCACGTTCCTCACGGCCTTTTGCCCTGAGCTTCTTTACACTCAGGTCCTCGATCGCCTTTTCCCTGTCGCCTTCGTAAGACGGATCCAGTTTTACGGCCTCGGAAACAGCTGTCGAAGCATCGCCGTATCTGCCCATTGCGTTAAGACAAAGCGCCATTCTCCAGTAGGCAAGACTAAGAGACGGGGCCCTCTTGATCGCTTCCTTAAATGATTGAATGGCCGCCTCGAAATTGCCGAGCGCATAATATGAATTCCCCATATTTACGTAAGCCTTTTCAGCAGTGGGATAGAGGGGATTGGAAAGGGCTTTTTTGTAATTCAATATCGCCTTTTCGAAGTTGCCAGTTTTTTCATAGGCGTAGCCGAGGTTATTAAATGCCTCGGAATAAAGCGGGTCCTCCTTCACGGCCCCTTCGAAATATTGAATCGCCTTGTTAGGCTCGTCCAGATGAAGGAGATATACTATGCCTATCGCATTTAGGACCTCTTTATTATGCGGATCGAGTTCATATGACTTATGGAATTCGACGAACGCCTGCTGGACCTTGTTGTCATTGAGATAAGCGATACCCAACTTATAGTAGGCCTCCGCTTTGTTGCTTTTGTCCGTCGTTGCGCAGGCAGCACAGAAGGAGAGAAAAATCGCCAGCAAGAAAATCCCGGTTCTGCTCACACTATTTGCCTCCAGGCTGAAAGATTTGTTCTCACTAGTTATAAGCCATAGGAAGTCCGCTGTCAAGCTCTGAGAATCTCATGGCGGTCAGTTGATTTTCAACAATGCACTTTCGAAGCGATTTCCCGTCGCACGGCTGACGAAGAATCCTAAGTCCGACGGTCTGTCAGTCCCTCCACTCTCGCATCTATTCAATTTAGAGAATTTATTGCCTCTTTCTGCCATCTTAATATTTTCAGCCATTTCATAGGCTATCAAAGTTAAGCACTTGATTTATTTAACGCTGTCGCCGCTTCGTTCAATACTTATGCAGATTTCACAGCCAACAAGACAGTTGGCGAGGCATCGCTCTTTGTGAGTTTCACGTCTGTGCAGAATGTGTATGATATCCAAGCAGTGCCAGGGGATGTAATCGAGATCCAGGCACTTGATTTTCCCGGAACCCTTCTTTTTGATGAGGATAAGACGGTGACTCTTAAAGGAGGCTTCGACTGCCCCTTTGCAACTAATGCAGGGCAGTACACACGGCCGGCACGATGACGGTCGTGGTTTAGATAGTGGCACGGGAGGAGTGATGCTCGAAAATATCATTGTCCAGTAGCATTGAGAAATTAGCAGGCACTTGCTTCTTTTCCACCTGCATTTGTCACCCATGCCTTTTTTCTATCGAAGTTTTCCATCGGCCTCCATGAGACTGCTGTTACCCGGCGAAGAGTCTTGTTCAGTTCGCCGAACCTGTCCCCAAAAAATGTGACAGTTGCAACGGGAGTACATTCATAAACACATCCCTCGGTCCCATTTGCAGTGCACTCAATGTTTGACAATAACGTAAAATATGTTAGTCTGTATTTTAAATTATTCAAATCCGCTGTTTGTGGCTTATGGAAAGGAGGAGACTGTGATATGCCTTATGCAACTGAAGATTTTAGCAGGTTAATCTGGAGAAGCGAATCCAGTGAAAAACTCCTCAAGTTTGACTTTTTATATTATTGTCTTTATAATTTTTCCATAAACGTAAAAGTGCGGGGCAATAGTATTTCCTTCGCTTCGGGGGCCTGAAAATGAAAGTATCGTCTTGCAATTACATTAGGAATTACATTTTTGCCATTTCCCGACCGGGAAGATAACCGTGGGACAGGAGTTCACTTTCACTGTTGACAAGAGGTTGCTTATCCGTTCCTGGAGCGACGATATGTCAGAACTTACGGGAGAAAAAAAGTCCGCTGTCCTCGGTAAAAAATACTATAACGTGTTTCCCCGAATCATGTCAGGTGATCACGATTGCCTCTTGTCTGTAATAGAAAAAAAGAAAAAAAAGGTTTCTCTGAAGGGTTACCGCTTTTACTGCCCCCATGACCGTATCCATGCGGACGTATCAATAGAGCCTTTAACAGACAAGAAGGGGGTTAAAAGGGTTAGCGGGGTTAAGGGGGTTAAGGTGTCCCTATCGAACATTTCATATTGCTCAAAAGCAGAGAACCTTCATATCGCGCGGCGTTTCATCGATATAGGAAAGACGGCATCCTCCCTCGCCCACGGGGTGAGAAGCCCCCTGAATGCCATCAAAGGGGCCGTCGTATACCTTAGTGAAAGATATCAGCAGGACCCCGCCCTCGTTGAGTTTGCGGGAATCATGAAGGAGGAAATTGCACGTCTTGACAACTTCATTTCGCGGTTTCTCTCGACTTCCCTTGCAGGCGCCAGTCATTCCCCTGTCGATGTCAATGCCGTCGTAAAAAAAATAGAGATTTTCACGTCATTTCAGTCTCAGGCTCACAAAATTGATGCTCACTACGAATACGGCAAGATCCCGAAGGTAATGGCCAATGCTTTTCAGCTAGAACAGGCGATTCTGAATATCGTCAACAATGCAATAGAAGCGATGGGATCCGGTGGGCAGTTGAAAGTGAGGACCAGGATGGAAAATCATTCCCAGCCTAGATCGATCCTGCTCGAAGTTTCGGACACTGGGAGCGGGATACTCGAAGCCAACCATGATGCTGCGCTGGTGGCCAAAAGGACCCGGGGCAGAGGATTTGGACTGTTCATCACCCGGGAAGTTCTTCAGAGCTACGGCGGCAGCATGGAGATAAACAGCAAAAAAGATGGCGGCACAGTCGCAAGATTATATCTGCCTGTTCAGGGGAAAAAGGGGACCGATGTACGAAACCGATAAGGGGAAAATACTTATGGTCGATGATGAGCCTAACGCTCTCACCGTTCTTTCGGCCATACTTTCGCATGAGGGCTATGATGTTCTCAAATCAGACAACGTGGATTACGCAATAGAGATCTTGCACAAAGAAACGGTTGATGCCATTGTAACTGACATGAAGATGCCTGAAAAAGACGGCCTGGAACTGTTTCAATATGTTTCAAAAACACTCCCCGACATTCCTGTTATCTTTCTTACCGCATACGGGACTGTCGATTCTGCAGTTTCTGCTATGACTCATGGTGCCTTTTATTATTTTATTAAACCGCCTGATTATGTGAAGTTCAAGAGCGTTCTGGCACGGGCTGTGGAGCAGAGACGCCTGAGAAGGGAGGTAGAGTACCTAAGAAGAAAGCTCTCCACAATGGATGGCGGCAACCACATCGTCGGTAATACTCCTCAGATAATGCAGATCTTGAAGACCATAGAGGCAGTGAAGGATTCGGCCAGCAGCGTCCTCATCTGTGGCGAAACCGGAACCGGAAAAGAGCTTGTGGCAAGGGCGCTGCATTTCGGCAGTATCAGACGCGACAAGCCTTTTATTGCGATAAACTGTGCTGCAATGCCGAAAGAGCTGATAGAGTCGGAACTATTCGGATGTGAAAAGGGTGCTTTTACGGGTGCTGTCGCACGGAGAATAGGCAAGTTCGAGGAGGCAGCAGGCGGAACGATTCTCCTCGATGAGATCGGAGAGATTGATCCGCCACTGCAGGCTAAGCTTCTTAGGGTGCTTCAGGAGCGCGAGATTGAGCGGCTCGGGAGCAACAAGAAAATAAAGGTCGACTTCAGACTTCTCTCTTCCACGAATCGGGACCTCAATAAGGAGATCGGGGTGAAATTCAGAGAGGACCTCCTTTACAGGATTAACGTGGTAAAGATTGAGGTACCACCACTTCGGGAAAGAAAGGATGATATTCCACTCCTTGTTGATCAGTTTTTGAAAGAGTTCTGCGCCAGAGAACAGAAAAAACCGGTGGGCGTATCAGAGGAAGTGATGAGTGTTCTGCTTGAACACAATTGGCCCGGGAACGTCAGACAGTTGAGCAACGTCATAGAACGCGCGATTGTCCTCGCCAAGGGGAAAGAGATCACACTGAAGGATATCCCCGAAGAATTGTGGAAGGGTGGCCAGAAGGCCAAGACGGTTTCTGTAAAGAGAACGCTGAAGGATTTGGAAATTCACGCTGTCAGAGAGGCACTGCAGATGTGTAATGGGAACAAGTCGCTGGCGGCACGTAACCTTGGAATCTCCAGAAAGGCTTTTTACAAGAGGCTTAAGGAGTTGTGACAGCTGCCCCATGTTTTTTTGCCCCGCTCTTTTGCCCTTCTTCTGGTAAAATCTAACTGTGAGTCTACAGACGATTTTGGAAGCGGCACTTCTTGCGCCTTCCGGCGACAACTGTCAGCCCTGGAAGGTCATAATGCGCGAACAGCAGCTGACGCTTCTGAATGTTCCGGAGAGAGACACCTCCCTCTATAATTTTGGGCAGAGGACTTCCCTCATCGCCCACGGAGCATTTTTGGAAAATGCAATGATCGCATCGTCAGCGCTCGGATACAGCGCGAACCTTGAACCCTTTCCTGATGAATCTAACCCAAACCTCGTCGCACGGGTCTCCTTCGAAAGATCTGAAAAGAGTGATGTGAGCCTCTACCCGTATATTCCCCTCAGAACTACTAACAGAAAACCTTACAATTCAAAACCGCTGACCGTCGACCAGGAAGCGGCGCTCGAAGACACCACAAGCTTTTTCGGCTTTGGCGGGGTAAAGCTTTTGAAAGGTGACGGGAAAAAGGATGTTGCGCGGATAATCGGCCTTAATGATCGTCTGGTCTTTGAGATCTCCCAGCTCCATTCCTTTTTATTCAATCACATCCGGTGGACTGAGGAAGAGGCCCAAAGGACGGGAAATGGCCTTTACGTCGGGACGCTTGAGATATCGCCATTTCAACGCCCCGGATTAAGACTTCTCGGGCGCTGGCCCATTGCGAGGGCCCTGAACAGCATCGGCATATCCAGAATCATTGGTGAGAAGGCGAAGCGACTTGCGCTTTCCGCTTCTGCCATAGGGATAGTAACGATGCCGGGCGATAAAAAAATCGATTTCTTAAACGGAGGACGCATCGTACAGCGGGTTTGGCTCGAATCAACGAAAATGGGGCTAAGTTTTCAGCCCATGACGGGATTGGTCTATCTGATGCAGCGGGTTTCTGCTGGAGACAGTGAAGGGTTGTCCGAGTCGCACATCGGTATGATTCGGAATGCGGAGCAAGGACTAAGGACTGCTTACGCTTTAAATAAAGAAACTATAATCATGCTTTTCAGGGTCGGTTACTGTGCCCCTCCAATGGCCCGATCACTCCGCCTGCCCATGGAAAATATTGTACAGGAAGTGTAAAAAAAAGAGTACGCGAGATGTCTCGTCTCTGATGCCCATTGTTCTCATGTACAATGAGAAGTTTTTCCACAGTCATTACTGTGCGTTATCCGGAAGCGGAAGATAAACCGTAAATAGCGAGCCCTCACCCACTTTGCTTTCCACCTCTATTCTGCCGCTATGGGCCTCTATAATCTGCTTGCACTGGTAAAGACCAATGCCAAGCCCCTTTTGTTTGGTTGTTTTGAAAGGCTTAAAGAGAGAATTCTTTATGAACTCTTCGGTCATTCCTGAACCCAAATCCCTGACCTTGATGAAGAGATTTTTTCCGTTCTTCCCTGTCTCCACACGGACTTGTCCGTTTGGTGCTGATGCCTCAAGCGCGTTCAGGACAAGGTTGAGGATAACCTTTCCGAACTCCTCACCATCGACCACGGCAGTTACCGGAGATCCCTGATAAAAGATCTCCGCTCCCGGCCTCGTCCTCCCGATGACCCCAAGCGTTTCTCTGGCAATCAGGTCAATATCGGCAAGTTCCGAGGAGAGCTTCGGTTTTTCGGGAATCTTCTTCAGTTTCTGCATGAGCACTTCCATCTTCCCGACTGTATTTCGAACCGTCTCTATCATATCTGTCTGAAACTCCGGCTCGTTTATGTATTCATTAGCGTTACTGAGAAGAAGCGAAAGTGATGAGGCAAGATTTTTCAGGTCATGCACGACGAATGAGGATATGCGGGCCACGGCGGCGATCTCCCGTGTTTCGGAGAGTTCCTCGGAAAGCTTCACATTCATGAGCGCAAGGACAGACTGTCGGGCGAATGCCTGCATAAGATCGTAATCCTCGAATGAATATTGATCATGTGCCAGCTGCTCTCCGAGAGCAACAAACCCTTCTATGGCATTGCTTTCGATGAGGGGAACGATCTGCCTAGCGCCGGAATCACTGACGAACCGCATCTCTTCAGGGTTTGGTGCGTAAACGCCCATGTCATCCGTCGTGCTGAAAACACGGCTTTTTTCAAGCAAATAGGATAACATCGGAGTACCCGTCCTCAGCTCCACTTTCTTGCCAGGAAGGTTATGGGACGCCGCAAGATAGAACTTTTGTCCTTGTCTGTCAAGAACATAGAGAGAAACGCCCTTCAACCCGAACGTCTCCTGGAACGTCGTCAGAATAGCCTCGTTGACCTCGCCAAGACCCCTGCAAAGGGCAAGCCGCTCGGTAAATCTCAGCCACTCCACTCGATAGTCGTACTTGTGACGGAAGAAGTGCTTGCTGAAGAAGACCATTACCCTTCTTCTCAATCTTTCCGATAAGACGATAAGGAGAATCACGATACCAGAAGTAAAGGCAACAAATATAGTCAAATCCCTGCTGAAATTGACGCCAAGATATCTCATACCTTCGCCTATCAAACCCAAGATGAGCAGATAACACCCTACCATAACAAGCGTAAGCGAACGGTAAATGATGAATCTGGATACAGATATCCGTACGTTGCTGCCGCGAAAGAGCTTCGAATATGCAAAAAGAGCCGAGGAGATGATAATGACGCCCGCTCTAACGGGGATTAGATTCATGTTGATCGTTCTGTAGAGGAGTCCCTGGCTGTAATAGAAGATAAGAACAGCGACAATACTTCCCATTCCGATAATCTCAAACTTGATTTTCCACCGGTCACCTCCCTTAGCCGACGCGAATGTAGCCTCGAGGTTCATCAGGGTGAGGACGCAGTAAACCATAATCCCCATGTAGAACCAATATCCGAGGTTGCCAAGAAAAAGCAGCCTGTCACTCTGCAGGTCAGGGGAATAAAAAAAGTCATTGATGGGATAGAGAAACAGGAGAGCGGGAAAGATAATTGTTCCACCAAAGAGGATCATCCAGAACAGAGGAATTGATTTACAGTTCCAGGCCCTCCCGTAGCTAAAAGAAACTGCAAGAAACACAGCAGGCAGAAGAGACTCAAGAAAAACAGCCGCATTGAAAAACCTCTCCGGACCAGCTGGGGTATGAAGAATCAGACTATCGAGAACCTCGATGCACGCGAGGACAAACATTACAAGCGAAAAAATTGAGCCGGATACGGTTCGCTGGCGGAACAAAAAAGCAGCAGCCAGCAATGAAAGAAAAAGCGCAGCGGCCCCTGAAATGATCACTTCAATCATTTTGTGCCTCAGCAACGCCCACCGGCGATCTCGGATCCTTCCGCCTGACCATAATTATAATCATAACAAAAAATTTCATCTCTTCCACGGCCTGTGTTCTGCCTCCCATGCGCCACCGCTCTCCTGCCAAAGCTCAAGCGCCCAGGAAACTATCTGGTTCCGCCGCTTGTCAAACGACGCCGGAGGCCAGTCTTCGTATTGACCTTCCTCTTCCCCTGGTCCTTTCCCCAGTGCTTCCTTAAAGTGCTCCAACTGCTGCTGGATCGTCACCGCACGCGGATTCCCGACCTTTCTTCCTGAAGCGATGAGTTGCTCTAAGAGGTATACATATTTATAATCGTTGATTCCCTCGCGGATCACTTCCCAAGCGGGGGTGGGAATAGGTCCATTGACATCCGGATAAGCGACCATCACCTCCGGCCCGTCCAGCACGGTGAATGGGTTTCCGTTAGACCCCTGGCTCACCTGAAAGGTCCACGGCACCACTCCGTTCACTCCCCGCTGCCAAGCGCCAAAGCCAAAGACATAACGAGTGTATGAAAGATTCTTGCCCTTTAACGCTGCGTTCGGATAGACCCACCAATGCTTCCCTGCCTCTCTCATTTTCTTTGCTTCTCCGTCATCGACCGGGACGTCGGTACAGATGACATCCACATCGGGCCATGCCCTCGTTATCAGGGTTTTAAAGCCCATTTCCTTTGCTACCTTATTCAGTTCCTTTCCCGCCGCAAACCTTTCACGGTCTTCAGGGTCTGGCTCGTCCACAAGCTGCACTAGCAGCTTTCCCCTCGGGACGGCGACTTCGTCTGCAATCTGCTCATATTTCACAAGGAGATGCCGAAGTCGCCGTTTTGCAATCTCCCCGTCATAATTTAAAATACTGCCTGGATGCTTTGGCTTTGCGGTCTGAATCAGATGGCCGATATACCAGCAGAAGGGACCAGGGAAGTTCAGTTCCCTGTATGCTATAAGACTGGCCCTTAAACTATCCAAAACTGGTTTCCCATCGCGGTCAGTCCTGTAATAAAAGTGGGAATGAGGATAGATCATGGTCATCCCATGTTCTCTGAGGTCTTTGTACAATTTGTAACCACTTTTTTTCAATAATGTCAGGTCCTTCTTATTCCACTCGCTGTTGTCCAATTCATAGAAGGCATAATCCATCATCATGCCATACTGGATATCTGTGTCTGCGAGCCGGAAGGGCAACACCCTTACAGTAAGCGGGATTTTTTTGACGGTTGTTTTTTCGGATTCTATCACTAAATAGCCGCTATAGTCTCCCGGCGCCGAGTCATCCCTGACTTTTATTGTCAGCCAAAAGGCCTGAGTCTGATCCTTGGCCACCGAAACCGCTTTTTGCTCGATAATTCGCGGCGCAGGGACAACTTGAGCAACCCTATTTTTTTTATCCAGCGAAGCGATTTCATCGAGCTGTCTTACAGCTCCCACTGTGAGCACGTCGGTTTTTAAATGACCTGCTGGTCCGTGAAGATCAACTACATGCGCAAAAACCATGCCCAGGTTCTGAATTGCGCGCAGGCCGAACGTAAATGAACGATACTCATTCCGGGATATATCAATATGCACTGCCTCGACGCAGTCAGATGCGTCAGGGACTGTGTGCGCATAAATCTTTTCTATGCCGCCTTTTTGGAAAACAGAGATAAGGCCGGTGCTTCCGCAATTCGGAGAGGCTCCATGACGAAATTCGCCATCTCGTGCTGCCGACGGCTTTGCGACCTTCGCGAACTGATAATTCTGGAAGTCACCTTCCGGGTCATTAAATGTCCGGGCGATCTCATCCCTTGCAAGAGTCTTTCTCATTGATGTGATGATTCTGTTCTCTCTGTCGAGCAGCGAGATCTCAGCAGTGTATTTACCATCGGGGATAAACACTGGCCGCCCGCTCGAAAGATCCTCGTCAGACATACTGATGCTGAATTCGACATTTCCAGCGGATCCATCAAGGGCCGTGATCCTATCGTATGAGATTTCCCTGTCGTTCAGATATAACTTCCCCATAACAGAGAATTCTTCGGGATGTACCAGCGCCGGAACTACCCTGAATCCAACGATGATCATGGAACGCATACGTATCCGATCCAGCGGAATTACTCTATCCCGTCGGACATATGAGACAACCTCAATTTTCTTGCCACCGGCACCGATTAGAAATAGAACGCTGGCCAAGGCCAGCGCAAGACCTACGATGAGCATCCCCCATTTCCGGAACTCTTTCTTCATTCGAGGCTGAAGACGAATTCAGTTTTAACCGGCAGTCTTCCCGTCAATGCGTCCTTCGGGAAGATGGCCGTGCACAAGAGGAATGAACTTTTCAATAAACTGCTCCGTATGACGCTCAACGTTTTCAAGAGGTTGGTCGCCAGTGACGGGAACGGCGACCCGCATAACAGCAGCATTAGTCTGCCGCTTAAGAAGCGCACTCAACATATTGCGTAACCTGAGCTCATATTCGCTATTAAAGATCACCCCGTCCGCGAAATAACAATAATATACCAATTCCTTTTGCGACCCCTTTTCATTGAGAAACTCCATGAGCTGAATCTCGTTCCCCTGCATATGTGCCACTTTCTTCGCCCGTGTCCAATAATATCCCCAACCCTCCCTGACATACCGGGGCGACTTGATCCTTTTATCGTCATCCTGCCTCCCCCAGTATCCGACAAAGACGTGAATCGGGTTCTCCATATTCCCGCCTGTGTACGTCCGGAAGATCCAGGTATCCGCCGAACCTCTGTCGTACGTACGTTCTGCGGAAAGAGTTTCATGTCCCGAATAATGGTCAAATTGACTTGGCAGGTCCTCGAGAGGACGCACCAGAGGGACCTTGGACGCCGCCAGCCCACGTATGAAAAGCATCACCGCAATCAGGATGCCGCAGGCGGCCAGAAAATAGAGGTTATTCCTTTTCATTATGACACGGCTTTATTCATCTTATTATCTATTCCGGATAAGACTCTTCCCGCAAGGATCAGGAGGGCGATGGTAAACAGGAAGTTAATCGTGCCATGAAACTGATGTATGGCACTGCCCAGTACCCTCTCTCCAAAGAAATATGCGAGAACCACAGTCGTTATCAAACGGAACACGTTACCGGTGATGGCAATCGGAATTGCCAGTAATACCAGGATGATGCGCCCCATCATTCTTTTTTGAGTGAGATACGCATACAGGACCGCGATGGCTGATATGGCAACGATCGAGAGAACGCCCGTACAAAAGTCTGCAACGACAAGACTGATATTGGGCAGTTCAAGAGTTGTTCCTTCACGCGCTATCGGGATCCCGGCATACGAAAGAATTGTATGAGTCACTTTGGCGTCGAATAATCTAAGTCCCACAGCAAAGCTTTTCATGAAGATGTAAGGAAGAGGGATCATAAATAAAAGATAACCGAGAGGAAAGGCAACAGCCATCAACAGCCTCCTGCCGAAGAAAAGCCAGATGATACCGGCAAGCGTAATCAGCATTGATACGTTTCTTATGTATGGTTCAAATCCAACAAACCCGATAATCAGCATGACGATTCCGGACAGAAACAAAAAAAAGCCTCTCCCGTCAGTCTCTATCTGCTGTGCACGGATCGCGGCCCGCTTTGTCCAGATGAGGTAGCCGGAAATCACCGGTATAAGAAAACCGTGCGAATACTCCTCGCTTCTAATCCATGAATAGACCATGGAGATCATCCCGGGAGCATACAGAATCATAAAGAGCATGGAGAGAAAAGCAAACTTCACATACGGCATGAATCCCCGTAGCGGCAAGAATCCGGATAACTGTTCCGGTTGATCTGTGCTCCTTTTTATATCCATATTCATTCTCAGAGGACCCTGAACATAAAGTACGCGAAACAGGCGTTCCACAGAGCAACCAAAACATATAGCGCCGTTTTGTTTTGGAGGTTAATGAAAGTAATGTGAACCCCAAAAATAAACTTGAGCACCAATACAGCAGGTAAGGCAACCAGAAGCACAATGACTACAGCCCTGGCAAAACCAGGGTTATTTTTTTGCATGTCAACCTCCTAGGAACAAAAGCACTGAAACCGGCTCAGTATCTCGCAATGACCGTCTCAGCGGCAAAAACTCTGTCACCGACCCTGACGGACACCTTTGCCTTTGACGGCAGCTCGATAACCGTATGGCTTCCGAGGAAAATGAAACCCAGGCGCTGCCCTATATCTGCCGCCTGCCCATTCTTAAGAAACGTCACCACCTTGGTCGCCAGTCCGCTTGTAACCTGTTTAACAGTAACAGTCCCGATTTCCGTATCGATGCGTGTTATGTTCTGCGGGCATCCGCCGCACTTGAAATCCTCCTGATCCTCATGTTGTGAAGCAACGACATCCACAATTTTTCCCGAGAGTGGTACCCTCTGTATATGAACATCCCAGACACTCATATAGATGACGATCCTTTTCCCACCCTTCACATCTCTCACTACCTTCACTACGCCATCTGCCGGGGCAACAATTATATTGGGATCTTTTGGCACCGTCCGTTCCGGGTCCCTCTCGAAGTATGCCAGGAACTCTTTATCGACCTTGTGCTCCGTAATCTGCCGGACGATTTCCTCGTTAGTCCATCTGTATTTTATAGGAACTATCGGCTTTAGGAACGGAGGAATACCCGGGGAATAGTACACGAGGGAAAACGTTGCGATTGAAACAAGAGATATGAAGAATATCTTCAGCGCATTCACCATCGGCTTCTTCATCACAGGATATTCCCTATTTCTTGTATTGTTGCCGATGCTGCGGTCGGGTGTCCTGCCTGACCATTATGAAGCCCGCCTTCTTTAGCGCTCCCAATCCCCCGAGGACAACGCGCACATTTTGATAACCCTGGTTCCAAAAGTGAGCAGCCGCACCGGCGCTCATATACTCCCCGGGTCACATGCAGTAAAAGGCAACGATAACGTTTTCCGGTAGTTCCGGGTTGGTGCGCTGGACCTCGCCATTCGGCATCGATATCGCTCCAATTAGTTCCGTCTTCTCAAATTCTGCACCCCTTTCATGAGCGTTTGCCAAAATCAGCTTACCTTCTCCGAAGAGCTTTCTTGCTTCATTTGCGGTTATTCTGGGAACCTCAGGATTGACAGGGGGAGCCTCGCCTATCTGAGCCCCTTCTGAGCGTGAACAGACAACGGCAACAACCATTAGGGCAGTAACGAGCCATGCGATCATACTTCTCATAGCTTCTCCTTTCCATCTACTAAGGTAATGTGCTCTGGTTATCTCAATGTTTATGGACTTCATAATATGCTCATATATCAGCTGCTGATGAGACTTTTCCGCTGCCTCTGGGAGCTCAACCTCCGCTCCCGCCTCCTACCACATTTATCATAACAGCATGCGCACTGGTCATTCCATCCGTATCCTCAGCTACTGCTCTTATGGAATGCAGCCCCGGGTCAAGCAGGCAAGTACTCAGCACAACGCGAAAAGGTGACTTTGTCAGGCTCTGGAAAAGACCGCCATCCAGATAAAGAGATACAGTGACGATACCAGCATTCTTTCGTATGCCCCCGGGGTCGCTGGCATCGACTTCAATCGTAACATTTTGATTGACTGTTGCCCCGTCTTTCGGAGAGAGGATTTTCACCTTCGGTTTTCCATTATCAATAACAAAATGGACTCGATGCTGAACCATAACTGCCCCTTTCGCCTTCGGAAAACAAAACGCGACAGCTGATACGGGGCCATCATCGAATAATGTCGTGTCAAGAGTTTGGCCTTCTCCTCCCCAAAAATACGGAGGCGCATAGGCTTTCCAGCTATATCGATCTTCCGCGCCCGGCTCCTGGAAATAGAACTCAATAAAGTTTACCTCTTCAGGATGGTTAACTCGTGCCCCGATCGAAATGGCGCCCCTAACCTTCTGGCCCTTGGTGATGGTGAAGATTTCAACCTTTAAAGGTTCGCCGCTACCTTGCCCCGTCCCGCCGGGCACAACTGCTGTGACGAGCAGTGAAGCGCTAGCGATAAGAAAAAGCACGGGAGCCACAATTTTTTTCATAACTTTTCGATAGTTGCCAAACAGCTCTTTCCCTGTCAAGGTCCCCATAAAGCTCTTGTTACGCCTCGCCCATGGAATCTTCATTGTCCGCAACGCCGATATGCATCAAGATCAACAAAAGTAGAAGCTTCATATGGTGCTTTCTTGAATCCGGCCTCAGTAACGTTCTTTGGACTAAAGATCTGCGCATAGATTCTGTGCTGTCCTTTCAGCTGTGAAATGTCCCAGTCAACTGAAATATTCTTGAATTCAAGGGGAAGAAGCCTTGTAATAATCTGATCAGAGCCAATTTGTCGGCCTGTTCGAGGTTCTCCATCAAAAATTTTCACTTTCACCTCTGTCGCCTCAGCATGATCGCTGAGGTAGTGTCCGTAGTGAGTTGCGTTACTAAAATTCCGAACTGTAGCGTTGATCGTAATAATGTCACTTTTTCCGTTTTTTCTTTCCAGTCTTATAAAGCTTGGGGACGGGATCGACACCTCAGGCGGATTAAGGACCTTAAGGGTTCTGAGAAATGTATTATTTTTCTTGTCCGATTCCTGGAGCACATTCGCAGGGTCTACTACTGTGAAAATTGTCGCGCCCACGCTGTTCTCCCCTTTGCGCGGAGATTTGTCTCTTCTGGCCTTCCATTTTACTCTCCCTACTGCAGTTTCCCCGGCCGCGATGGTCTTTATAGAATCTCTGCCGATTTCAACACCCCCGGCTGCCGGATTACCGTGATAGAAAACAACCGGCACGTTGTGTGCTGCTGCGCTGCCCTGGTTAGTGATTCTGGCGCTCAGCGTAACCTGCTCGCCCTCAAGAGGTCGCTCCCTGGATGAACTGACAGGCAGGTTCTCCTGCCAGCCGTAGCTCACCCTGATGGTGTGCGGCGCTTTCCCCTGATCTCGAAACGTCATAGTGTTATCGCCCGCCAACAGACTGGGAAGCGCCATGGGGTTAAAGACCAGCGTTGCGGTGCTCTCAATAAGATAGGCGCCCACATCCCGCTGAGATTTCACGGCTTTCATTCTCACTCTCAGCAGATAGGAGTATTTCCAGACCGTATCGGTAGTGATCTCCTGCGTCTTCTCCGTCGAAACATTGGCCTCCACCATTCGCAGTTCCTTCGCATTCCACAGCTGAGTCCAGCTATTACCGTTGTCAGTGGAGATGTCGACAGCGACCAGATCATCCGGGTTGTTTCTCAAAAACTTGCCCGCAAATGTGGCCGAGGGGATGAAGTAAGGAACTCTGACCTCGTAGATAAGCGAGGCCTCCTGGTTAGCCTTCATCGGATGGAGATACCCCAGTGAAAGATCCTGCCAATCGATGTTCTTCGATGTGACCAGGCCAGTGCGGTGCTGAGAGGGATCTGAAAGATCGCGGTGAAACCTGAATGATCCGTTTGCGTAAATTTCGGGTTCCGGAGCCGGCTGTCCGCGTCCTTCGGCGCCACGCGCGAGGCACCATTTGCCGTTCTTCCTCCATGTGAGCGTCAGTACGTCACCCTTTCCCATCAGAAAGGCGTTTGAATAGACAGGCGACCTCCCATGGTCACCGGGGTGCATTGACATATAATAGTCTTTTTTCGCACCTCTCTTTGAGGAGTGTTTCTGCCGCCTCATATCCCAGAGATCAGGGTCCAGATTAAGATCATCCAGGCTGGCGATAGACCTATTGTCTCTTTCGAGAAAGAAGCACCTCTTATGGGAATCTATATAGTGCCAGTCGTTGTCATAGTAGACCTCTGTGGCGGCGTGATTTCCGATGTTCACGTGCCTCGCCTTAAGCCCTGCCGCCCACCATAACGATTCCAGCACGGCAGCGTATGTCCCGCAATAACCATAGCCGTAAACATTGAGGTGTTCAAGACCGTCCATGCTTGTTCCCCATGGACCGTTGTACAGGTTATCCATGGCAAAACGCCAGAGAGCCAGCGCCTTCTGCTCATCGTTCATCCCCGGGGAAGTCACATCGCCTACGATCGCCTTGAGACTGGAGAAGTCAACTGAACCGCCTGATCGCAGTGAGGGGTTGACAGATTTCCCTTCGAGCACTTCGATCTCAATGTACTCGCCCATAACAGGGGGCTCAGATTTTACATGAATCTTCCACGCATGAGTTTGGTCGGTGAAGGTCTCAGTTTTTGTTTTCGTGACCGCCTTCAATGTTAGGTCTGGAAAGCCAGCCTGGCCTGTTGGAGAAGACTGATGCGGTAATACGAAGAGCATTAGCGTAACAAGTGCTATCTGGCTGTATCTTTTCATCTGAACTTTTGCTATTTCTCGCATTGATTCAATCGACCACGGCAAATTCAAAACTCGAATTCTTGGACACCTGGGATTCAAATTGCGTCGTCCCCTGCCTGGTAGCCTTTGCTGTCGCAATTTGCCTTCCGTCCTGCTTGATGCGGTAGTTCTTTCCCGGCGTCAAATTGCAAAGAAGTTGTGAGACCTTCCCCGAGCCGGCAATTCGGTACGACCCCTTAAGCAATGGCTCCGGACCCTTTGAAAAGAGGACCGCTCTACTTCCGAGAAATGCTCCATACATATTGCCTGACTCTGACTCAATCAGTTCAGCCCTCAAGTGCCCTCTCCCTTTCATAGAGGGCTCGAGAACGTTGAGGAAGACATCATAATTCGAGGCCTTCTTCGGACTTACCTCAATCCGCCACAAGCCATATTGATTGCCATCACCATAGTTATAACCTAAGCCATATCCCCAGGGATAATCGATGCGCTCCGCGTCCCTGTCTCTGTCGGCTCCCTCAATCCCCATATGCCTGAACTCCTGAATAACCCTTGCACCTTCCGGCATGTCAAAACCGGGCGCTGACCTGGTCGCCCTAATGCACTTCAGGAGTTTTGCAGGCTGTTTCCCTGATGAAGTTTTGCCTTCACAGAAGTAGCAGACTCTTCGCCCAGCCGGTCTTGTGTCAGCATGGATTATTTTGGGCCATATCGAGAATTGGCTAAAAGTCTCTTTTTCAGGGTTTGGGTTCTCAGCAGTGATAATGACCACCGGATGGTCCGGCAACCCTTGAGTAGACTCGACCTGAATATCGAGGGGTCCGTTATCAGTTGCCCTCAATGATTGCTTCAGTCGTGTCGTCACCCATCCACCCAGCCTTCTGACCACACGGTTTCCCTGTTTTGGCAGCAAAAAACTGCTGGAAAGCTCAGCCTTCTCCTGAACCACCTTGGCAAAAGACGTGTCGTCGGAGAGGTGAATCCCTCCTTCTTCGCTGCCCACAGCCACACGATGCTTGCCATCAAAATCTGGCTTCGCTCTCAATTGCAACAGCCAGAATTTTTTGAAATCGGGTTTGACTGCATCAACACGGTCCAGGATAACAAAATAGTCATCATCGCCCTTGGGAGATTTGAGATAGACAAACTCCCGCTGTACCAGTTTCACCTTGGGTGGATTGCCATCCGTTGCCACAGAGGTCGAGTTATAAGCCCTTGTGGCATCGGCCGCTGCGTATACGAAGTCCTTTCCGTTTTCGAATCTGATAAGCCCGCCCAGGTCGCGATTGTTCCCCTCTGCTGTGCCATTATAGGTCCTGCCCCATTTATCGTCCCAGTACGAAGCGGCGCGCTGTCCACCATCATTCGAAAATCCATCGAACTTTTCGGAAGGATTGTAAATAAGCAGATTATTACTTGATATGGTCCTCGAAAAGAAATTTCCCATCTGTGCCCAGCCCGGGTCATTGCTTCTGAGAGGCCCTCCCTCGTACCAAACCATGTAGTTTCCGGCATGAGCAATCGCCAGTTCTTCACCCTTTGCGATCATGAAACCCAGCGAATCCCGGTGCTGGTGGCCATGATAGCGAAACGGCTCTGTCTTGAAGATAGCGAATGTGGCGTCAGGATTGTCCCAGCTGCTCCGCATAGAGACCCAGCCAATTCCAGCCTTCTTGCCGAAACGATCCCGGTCGATCCGGCCCTTTTCTTCGTCCCATCCCAGAGCTCCAACGGGCGACAGCCCCACCTCCGCCGGACTCTTGGGTTTAAGGGCCCAATCCATGAGTACGAATCCAACGACGTCCCCGTTCATGTAATAAATCCCCCCCATCTGCTGCAAGAGCCAAGCGTATAGTCCCGCGCTCCTTTCATCACCACGGCGGCGAAATTCAGCAGCAGTGATCGCCAGCTTGCTCCTGAAAGAATTTCCCGGCGAACCGTAGTCAGCTGCAGTCGATGTCCAGTTATCATGAAACATCGCAAAATAGATGCTTCCTGCCTTCCATCCCATTCTCCTGATTTCAAACGGGAGCATAGAATAGATGAGGAAATTCGGTATTTTGGTTAGGACCTCATGCTCAAAAAAGAAATCTGAGCCCGTGGCAATACCAAGAGCCAGGAAGGGATGAAACGTACCGCCGACAAGAAGATAATATCCGGTGCCATCGGCAAACCCACCCTCCTTGCCCGCAACCTGCTCCATTGCGATATTGTCAAGAAGAGTATCGCGAATGCCCTGAATCAATAACTTCTTTGCGTACGGGTCATCAATCCCATCACCATACATAGCCAGGATGGGAAGCCAGCCCTGGGGGGAAGGGGGCGCCCGGTATCCGTGGCTCTTGTTATCGTGGACCGGCAATTGAGTCCCGATTTTCGATCTGCAGAAACTGACAAAGGCCTTTCTCTCACTATCCGTGAGAGCGCCATGCGCCCAGTCATAGATCAGAGCAAGTTCATCTAGGTTGACCTTGCCTCCGCCCTTTATTGAACTCATGAGGGTCTCCGCCGCTATGCGACCATATTCCTCACGCGTCTTGGGCAGACCCAGCGCCTTATCCTCACCCAGCGCATAGAAAAGCGCAGCATGAACGCCCGTCATCCTCTTGATCAACAGATCAAACTGATATTTCTTGCTTGTGAGCGCCTGTCCCTTAAGTTCAATTATTCTCTCAGGAGTAATATAGATCCTTGGATGGCCTTTCCTGATTTTCGAGACCATTTCATTCGCAACCCTCTCTGCCCATTCATGAGTCTTCGCGTCAGATACCGACGAAACACCTTTTGTTCCCGAGTCTGACGAGGCACCCCTCGTGCATGAGCAAATGAAGGTCGCGAATGCGATAAAGATCAGACAGGGCATGAGTCGGCGCAGTTGGCAATAAGCACCGCCGGCAGCTGTTTTCTTTGAGGTAAGTCTGTGCTTCATGGAAACTCCCTTCTCCAGAGCTTAGGCCTTGATGACGATTTTTGCAACTTTTTCATACGGTAAAATACTCATTGCCCGTGATAGTCCATAAACTACTAACAGCACGGTCAGCTGCACAACCATCTTTCTATTTTTGAGTGCCCGGGTATAGTTCCAGGCCAGAACAAATGAGGTAATGAACGGTAATGCAAGAGCAATCCCCAGAGGCAGCAGTATCTTCATACTGAAGGCAACTACAAGCGAAATCAGAAAAGCGAGAATGAAGGCAAGGTTGCACAGCGCATAAAGCACTATCTTGCTGTTCTTTCTTCGTAAAATGTTGAAGTTTTTGCTTCGAACAACGTCACCGACAAATACCCTGAAGACCTCCTTGCCATGCCAGAGTTCCTTTCTAAAGACCTGGCCGAGGGTGTGCGGTGGTCTCAGATGTACAACTGAAGTATCTGCACACGACAGCATGCGAAATCCAAGCTTCCTGAGACGAAAACAGAAATCACAGTCCTCATTTGTCTCGAGGTTTTCATCAAAGCCACCTATTAAGAGGAAGGCATCGCGGGCCATAATCATGTTGCCACTTGGAAGCCACTCTACTTCCGCCGTAATATCACGTTTTGAAAAGAGAGAATCCCAGCACTGGGCAACCCAGTTGGCATCAGAAGGGATCGTCATACGAAAGCCAACGACTGTTCTCCGGTCATTGGCAAGAAAGACGAGGGCCTTCTCGATCCAGTCAGCCGGCACGATGCAGTCAGCATCGAGGAATGCAATGAACTGACCTCTTGATACCGCTGCCCCAGCATTTCTCAGCGATCCAATGGTCCCCTCTTTCTTTGTCACAACCGTTGCCCCAAATTTTTTTGAGATAGCAGCAGTACTGTCTGTAGAATTATTGTCGACAACAACAATCTCGATCTCCGCATCCAGTGTCTTCACGTTTCTGATAGCGCCAAGACACCGATCAATGCACCTTGCCTCATTCCTCGCCGGGATTACGATAGAGATTGTCGGGCCTTTTTCCATCTCACTGAAGCCCGTCATTCCTTGCTTGCTCCGTTTCTTTCTGACCTGATACGTTTCACAAACTTCCCGATGGTCTCCTTGGCAACAAGCCAGTCATAGCGGCCTGACAGCTTATCGGTGAAGTCTGTGAAGGAATCACCATGCCAGATCCCTATCCTGCGCAGCGCGTAAATGTCTTTTGTAGAATTGAATCGCCCCCACCGTGAGGTGCATGCCGCAGTGTATGCGCCAAGCAACCTCTTGCGCTTTCCCTCACTGTAAAGAACAGGAGGATATCCGCCATAAGGGAAGGCGAAGAACCGTACGGGTCTTCCCAGACCCTGCTCAAGTTCAACTCTTGACTGGACAACCTCTTCAACAAGCTCACCCGTAGCGATGCGATCAAGGGACCGATGGGACAGGCCGTGAGAACCGATCTCCACTAGGCTGGAGGGGAGAGCCCTCAGCTGATCATAGGACATTATGGTCATCTTATGGAACTCTCCTCTGCCCTCATCCCAGTCATTGTATCCGTTGATCTTCCCTGAAGGGATAAAAACGGTCGCATGGACGTTATGCTTTTCCAGTACAGGAAGAGCAAGTTCAGCAAAATTGAGATACCCGTCATCAAAGGTAATACTCGCAAGGTTCTTATTTCCTTTGTCTCCATCAGCCAGACTGCTTACCAGCGAATGAAGAGGCACAACAGCACAATTCTCCTTCAGCCAGGCAATCTGGTCTCTGAACAAATCAATGACTGTGCAATTAAAATCCGGCCTCTTTGCGATACCGTGATAGGAAAGGATTATCCTCTGCCCTGTCCTTTTCGGATAGATAGTGCTGGAAAGAGATGAAAGAGGTTTCAAAATCCGAGTAACGCGCTTTATTTCAGACTTGTTCATTCCCGATTTCGGTTCCCTGGAGAGCGCCATCTCTGCATAGACACCTTCATTCAAATTCAAAGCCCTTTTCATGAGACCAGATGAAAATATCTCTTCCGAAAAATCTCACTTTGCGGACTTTACCCAAAAGCTTAAAACCAGCTTTTTCGATACTCCTTCGGTAGAAGTTCCACTCCTTCGTACAAATGAAGCCACGCCGAAAACTTTCTTTCTTCATCTTCTCCAAAAGCAATATGAGACTCGGCAAACTGATTCCTTTCCCCCGGAACCTGTCGATGATAAAGACGGCGACAATGAAAAATTCTTTTTGTGAAAGTGGGATCATTAAGAATCTACCCGAGCCTCCAGTATAAATCCACGCCGCTCCAGCGACCTCCCCGTCCACATATGTCAAAAGAAGCCTGTGCCCCCCTGCAAGCCTCTTTTCAAAGATACTGAGAAGTTCACTGCCTCCATGACTGCGCAGCGCCTCCTGCTCCTTCTCAGTCAGGTCGCTCAGTGACCTCTTCTCCCGTACTTCGACCGACCCGTTTCCAGACCCCGACGGGAGAGTATGATCAGACAGATCGATTGCAAAGAAAAGCTCCCGGGAATGAAACAGCATATCCCAAAGACGCCTGGCAAAAAACGTCGCCGCCTTGCGTACGCCGAGTTGTGCCTGCTTTCTGCTTACTGATATCAGGAGGCGATCAATCACTGCACTACTTTCTGGGTCATCCTCACTGGGGGTTTCCCTTAAGAGAGCCCTTGCTCTTGCGGAGGAGTGCCCTCAAGCGGTCTCCCATACGGACCACAGAAGAACTAAGGACGCTGCTTGATTGCTCAAACTCTTCAAAAGAGACCTCTCTGCCATTCTTTCCGGCCAGGCCTGTCTTGAACTGGTACACCCCCTGGTTAGCTTCGGGATCAATCCCCCCCAGATCATACCACCGGCATCCCGCTGATTTGAGCCATTCAATTACCCGCCAGAAAACGATATATGAGGCCTTTGTCTTCAGTCCGGCACTATTGGTAGCGGCTATGAGATCTACCGCCGCATCGCCGATCTGTGAGACCACGCGGGCGGCGACCGCTGCCCCATCCACCTCGCAGACTATTGTCTTCATTTTTAAATGCTCTTTCAAATCGCTCTGCATCGCCCTAAACTCATCGATATTCAGGAAACTTACGAAACCTTTCCTCGCAAGCATATCGTTGTAAAGCCGGATGACAGTTTCGAAAAGCTCATCGCTGTTTCCCTCCTGGATTATCAACCCGCGCCGCTCCGCCTGGCCGAGGTGCTGGCTCCAGTTTTTCCTGAGACCCCGTCGCAATTCATCAAGCGAAGGAGAGAGGTCCATGACAAGTGTGTTATAGGGAACTGCCGCCGGTTCCGGCCGGAAACCCTCAGCCATCAACATGGAGCGCATTGCTCCAGTGCTTTCGCACACCTGATTCGGGACAATCCGAAGGAGAAGACCGCGCTTGATCATATACTCATTCTGCAGCGCAACTAGCATTTCGCGAAAGACCGCCGGATCTTCGTTTGTTCGGCGGCGCCAGAGTGGGCCCCATTTTACATTGGCGATGCCGGCACCCACAATTGGCAGCCGGACAATCCTTACCTGGGCAGCACCAACAACATCTCCGCCTCTTTTCATAATGGCATGGCTTAGATTTCTCTCTCCCCAGCGAAATGACCCATAGCTCCAGGTCTGATAGATTGTGGCGTCGTCGAAACCGGTCAGGATCGAGGACCATTCATCCCTGTCGACTGCGTCGATTTCAACCAGATAGGGAGAGGAGCTTGTACTACTGCACAATACCGGCATAAATCTCCTCAAATTTTTTCGCCCATGTCTTTACGTCATATTCGCGCGCCATCGTCCTTTTCGCCTCGATCGCCCTTTTTTTCGTTTCATCAGGTTTGTTTAAAGACTCTGCTATCGCACCTGCCAAAGCGATAGGGTCATCAGAGGGTACCAGCAGGCCGTTAACCCTATCTTTCAGGACATCAGGTATTCCACCGACCTTTGTCGCAACGACCGATACCCCCCGCGACATGCCCTCCAGCATAACAAGCGGCGTCCCCTCTTCACGTGAGGGCAGTACCAGCAAGTCAAGCGACGCGTATATATGTTCTGTATCACTCCGAAAACCACAGAAATGGATCATATCACGCACACCAAGTTTCTCAGCCAATGCCTCCAGTGACTCCCTCTCAGGTCCATCACCCGCAACCGCAAGAGAAAAATTGCGATCCTTCTTGTCTATGTTAGCAATCGCATGAATAAGCTGATCACACCCCTTTGCGGGTATAAGCCGTCCCAGGAACCCGATCAACTTCCGGTCTGACGGGACCCCGACCTCCTCGCGGAATGAGCGTACCCCGCTTGCAGGTCTCATTTCGGTCAAGGGAGGAACATTCTTTATAGTCACCATCTTTTCCGCGGGAACCTTTAATGCTTGAAGCTCATCCCGCACATCCCCGGATACGGGCATCACCGCACTGAAATATTTCAGCAGCCCGACACTGAACTGAAGCTCTCTCTTGGCCCTTCCCCTGAGCTTATGAAGGGCATGTACGGTTGTTACTATCGGCAACCCAAATATCTTTGCTAGACAGAAACCAAGGATATTCGCTTTGTATTCGTGGGTGTGTATAAGATCGGGCCGATGCCTTCTTACGATTCCAATAAGGCCTAAGATCTGCCTAGGGTCAAAGGCCGTTGAGTAAAGGATCTCCTCGACAGGAATACCAAGCCGCTCAGCCTCTCGCCCAAGTTGATCACCACTGACCTTTTTTTTCCTGAAAATTCCGATGATCTGCTCAAATCTTTCAGAATCAGCATATTTGCAAAGTGTGAGCACAACCCGCTCAGCGCCATAAACTCCCCTTGAAGATATTAGATGCAGTACCTTTATTCGCCTGACAGCTGTGACATCACTCTCTGGTGTATCACTCACGATAGCAGTTCCTTCCCTGTTCACATATATTTGACGCGGCAAGATATCAAGCCGGCTTCTACCGATAATATCCCTTATACCATGCGACGAAGTTCCTTATCCCATCATCGATCGGCGTTGCCGGCTTGAATCCGACTTCCCTAACCAGATCATCAACATCAGCATAGGTTGCCGGGACGTCGCCAGGCTGGATCGGCAGGAGGTTTCTCTCCGCCTTTTTTCCGAGACAATCCTCCAGTACGGCGATGAATTGCTCGAGCTCGACCGGATTGTTGTTTCCGATATTATATAACTTGTATGGAGCAAAGCTTGTCGACGGATTCGGCGCATCTCCATTCCAGTCTGGATTGGGTCCCGGGATCTTATCGATTATTTTCACGACCCCTTTGATGATGTCATCGATATAGGTGAAATCCCTCCTCATCTTGCCGTAGTTGAAGACGTCGATAGGCCTTCCCTCCTCAATGGCCTTGGTGAAAAGGAAGAGCGCCATGTCAGGTCTGCCCCAGGGACCGTAGACGGTGAAAAACCTTAGCCCCGTGCAGGGAATCTTGTAAAGGCTCGAATAGGTGTGGGCCATGAGTTCATTCGACTTCTTAGTGGCGGCATAAAGCGACACCGGATGATCGACGTTATGATGAACGGAAAAGGGCATCTTCGTATTCGCTCCATACACTGAGCTTGACGAAGCGAAGACCAGATGTTTGACGTCATTCTGCCTGCACCCCTCAAGGACATTGAGGAATCCGACGATGTTGGTCTCTATATATGCATAAGGATTTATGAGGGAATAGCGAACACCGGCCTGTGCCGCCAGGTTGACCACGCTGTCAAACTGTTCCCGGGAGAATAGAAGAGTCATGCCTTCCCTCTCAGCAAGATCAATTTTAACAAACCTGAAATTCTTCAGTCCCTCGAGCTGTTTCAACCTGTTCAGCTTCAGTCCCACGTCATAGTAATCATTGAGATTGTCAATGCCTATGACCTCATCGCCCCGACCGGCAAGCGCCTTGCAAAGATGAAACCCGATGAAACCCGCAGCCCCTGTAACAAGTATCCTGCTCATGCCCTGTAAACCTTTTCACTCTTGATGCCGTTTTTCCTGAATGCTCCCCGTGTGTCCACAATGCACCCTGCATGCCGTTCGATAAACGCGTAGTCATATGCTGAATGGTCTGTCACCAAAATGAGGAGATCAGCCTCCTTCAAGTTATCTTCTGTGAGCCCTACAGACTTCATGTTGATCTCAGGGTAATGGCGATGTCCCTGGCAAACGGGGACGTGGGGATCATTGTATGTGACCTCCGCCCCGGTTTGGAGCAGCAGTTCGACAATCATCAATGCAGGTGACTCCCGCTGATCATCGACATCCTTCTTGTACGCCATTCCCAAAACGAGGACCTTGGAGCCCTTCAGCGCTTTTCCCTTTGCATTGAGGACCTCCCCGACCTTCTCCACGACATAGTACGGCATGTCGGTATTGATCTGTCCTGCCAGCTCTATAAATCGTGTGGAGAAATCATATTCCCTCGCCTTCCACGTCAGATAGAAGGGATCGATAGGAATGCAATGTCCGCCAAGACCGGGGCCGGGATAGAAAGCCTGGAAGCCAAAGGGTTTAGTCTTAGCCGCATCGATCACCTCCCAGATGTCGATACCCATGCGGTCAAAGAGAATTTTCAGCTCATTGACAAGCGCGATGTTGACGGCCCGGTAAATGTTTTCGAGAAGCTTCGTCGACTCCGCTACCTTTGTTGACGAAACAGGCACGGTGCTTACGACGATCGAGTCGTAGAGGGCCTTTGCGACTTTGAGACACTGTTCTGTGTAGCCGCCGACGACCTTCGGGATAGTGCTAGTCGAAAAATCTTTATTATTAGGGTCCTCCCGCTCGGGAGAAAAAGCGAGGTGGAAATCCTTGCCGGCCTTAAGCCCGCCATTCTCAAGTATCTCTTTCATGTCCTCGTCAGTAGTTCCCGGATAAGTTGTTGATTCAAGGGCAACAAGCTGTCCTTTACGGAGGTACCGGGCTATAGTTCTTGTCGTATCAAGCACATAGGCAAGGTTCGGTTCGCGGTTTTTGTTGAGAGGTGTCGGGACACAAATTACGATGCAGTCGATATCTGCAAGCTTCGAAAAATCTGTTGTTGCTAAAAACCGTGTCCCGCATTGCCTTATGTGCGCAGCGTCAATGTGTTCGATATAACTCTCTCCCCGAGCAAGTACCGCCACTTTTTTGGGATCAACATCAAACCCTGTCACATTAAAACCCGCTTTGCAAAACTCGATCACCAGCGGCAGGCCGACATATCCAAGGCCGATGATCCCTACACGGGCTTCCTTCGATTGAATCCTTTTCCCCAAATCCATTACCCTATCTCCTCAGAAAGAATTTTTTGTGTCTCCGTACTATGAATGCAGCGGGGTATTATACCACCCGGTCCGTTCTGCCCTCTTGATCCACTCCCCGGGGAGATGCTTTTGAAATTAAGAGCTCAGTTACCAGAGACCGATAGAGATGTTCATAGCCCTCAACCATTGCCGGAATGGAGAAAAGGTCGGCCACCTGCTTCTTTGCGTTTTCTCCCATGCGACGGCGCATGTCCGGGTCATTCAGGAGCGAAGCCACTGCCTCAGCCAGAGACCCTGAATCAGCGGGAGGCACCAAATACCCCGTGACACCAGCAACCACCATCTCGGAGTTACCCCCGATATTCGTGGCGACCACAGGTTTACCCGCAGCCATGGATTCAAGAATCACATTTGAAAATCCCTCACTCGTTGAGCAGAGTACTGACACGTCGAGCTGAGACAGGATCTCTGCCACATCATCCCGCTTTCCGAGAAAATGAACGCTCCCCTGCATCCCTAAGGAACGCACCATCTCTTCGTACCTGCTGCGCAATTGTCCGTCACCGACAAGGACGAATTGAGCCTTCGAAATCTTTACCTGAACCCTTTTGGCAGCTTCAATAAAATACTGGTGGCCCTTTATCTCGAAGTTGAGGTTTGCCACCATGCCAATTAACGGCGTGTTACTATCGACGCCAATCTCTTTTCTGAAGGCGGCTCCATTGAGTGAATGTTCGAACGGGGCAGTGTCAAGCCCATTGTAAATAACACCAACCTTGTCAGGATCGATGTTTTCTTTCTCGATAACCTGACACTTTATCGCCTGGCAGTTGGCAATGCAGCTGGTACAGTCCTTTGAGGCAAGCTTGAAGATGCGGTCATACACCTTTTTTCTCTTGAATCCGAGGTCGCGGCGGGAAGTAACCCATATGGGGACGCCAGAAAGTCTCTTGGCCAGCCAACCCATAACTTCTGCCTTTTCAAAAAAGGTGTGTATGATGCTGACACTTTTTCCCCTTGCCATACTGGAAAGACGCGCAATCTGACGAAGACCGCTCAGGGAGTAAAAACGCTCGGTAGGAAGGTGTATGAATTCGACATCATCAATCTTGCCAATAGAAACAGATGTCATGGGGGCTGTGATCAGCTGAACTATAATCGGCCTGAACAGGTCCTTGTTCAGGGAGGCTGCCAGAAGAAGCAATTGTTTCTCCGCTCCGCCCCTTTGGGGCCGTCCGGGAGGTGCAATGCAGGTATCGATTATGTACATAATCATGATCCGTTGGTCATCGCGCAATCTTTTCTCAGGCATTCAGACCACCATGCTTGAGTTCTGGAAAATATTGAAGCGCAACATCACCGATTGGTCCAAACCTAAAATCCGCAAGCAGACGCGCCAGCCTTTTCTCCGTTTTCCCGAGGTTCACATAGTGCCTGAATCTGTATTGATATCGGATGTTCACCCTCGGCTGTTCCGGATCGAGTTCCCAGGGGTGGAGATAGAAGACAACGGATTTGCCGTCACGGTTCAGTCTCTTGCAACAATATCTGAAGAGAGAATAAGGATAAAGTCGGAAGTAGCCACCTCCCGCTATAGGGACGTTAGCCTTCCTGACTTTAACCGTCGAAAGCGGCATTTCTATCAAACCATTTTCAAACCGGAATGGAAAGCGGCTCGACCCGTTAAAGCCGTAACGGTCGTGGAATGACGTCGGAAAAATACTCGAGTCATACACAAAATCAAGGTCTTTTAATATATCAAGCGCCCATGGTGTCTCAGGCGTAATCGAAAAGGAAGGTGCCCGGTAACCCAAAACCTGCCTGCCTGTGATCGATTCAAGAATAGCTTTGGAGCGGCTTATGTCGTTATGGAACATTTTGGGCGTTTGTTTGTACACAAGCTCGTGGCCGTATCCGTGACTGGCAATCTCGTGGCCCTGCTCAGCGATTTCTTTTACCAGACCAGGGCATTTCTCAGCGATCCACCCGAGGACAAAAAAGGTGGCCTTAGTTCCATTTTTCTCAAGGAGACTGAGAATCTTCCTTGAGTTTTGCACAACCCTGAGGTCGCAGGCATCCCATTGATCAGGCGCTATGGCTCCTTTCAGGTTTTCCACCTGAAACCAGTCTTCGATGTCAAAGCTGAGAGCGTTCAAAATAGACATATCGTTATATCGTTGAAGGTAAAAGGCCCGCTTCGATGAAGGTCAGAGGCGATAACGTAAAAGGCAATAGGCTCGCTTCGCTAGAGGCCATAAGGTAAAGCCTTCAACCTTCAACCTCAAACCTTTTTTGTTTACCCCTCAAAGAATTGATGAGTCCGTTGATTTTTCGGTCTATCTGCTCACAGAGAGTTCTAATCTTAAGAGCCTCTTCTTCAGCGAATAGTTTTCTTCTGCGAGAGATTTCATTCAAAGTAATGACCTCAAATATTAAGTCTCTATCCTTAGGCCTTTACCCTTCATCCTTCAGCCTTTAACCTTCAGCCTTTCTCTCTTAGATAAATTGTGCCACTTTCCCGAGTAGTTCCACCGCCTTACCGATTTCGTCCGTGGTGTTGTAAAGATAAAACGAAAGCCGTGCAGTCGGGCCTACTCCCAGTCTGTCATGGAGGGGCTGGGCGCAGTGAAACCCTGAGCGGATCATGATATTTTCCCGAAGGCTCAGGACCTTGGCAACTGCATGACATCCCACATCTTTAACATTAAATGTAATTACAGAGAGTCTGTCCTTCTCATTCGTACTTCCATAAATGTTGACGTTACTAATTTCTCTCATTCTCTCCAGAGCATGGGCGATGAGGCGCCTGTCGTGGGCTTGAACATTTTCCATGCCGACGTCTTCGAGGTAATCAATCGCATACCCAAGCGCAATCGCTCCTTCAATATTTGGCGTACCCGCTTCGTAGCACATAGGCGCATCCTCTGGGACGAAGCCTGTAAGATGGACCTCCTTAATTGTGCTCCCACCCATAAGATATTGGGACATGCGGTCATAATGCTCCTCTTTAACATAGAGGACTCCAATACCTGAAGGACCGAGCATTTTATGGCCGCTGAAGACAAGGAAGTCGCAGCCGAGTTCCTTGACATCAATAGGAATGTGGGGAACTGACTGAGCGCCGTCTATGAGACAGAGCGCCCCGTGTCTCTTCGCCTCCTCGATTACATCCTGCACCGGGTTTACAAGTCCCAGGACGTTTGAGATATGGGTTACTGCGACCAGTAACGTCGATCTGTCGATCTTCTTCCTAAGATCTCCGAGATCTATCTTGCCCTCGTTGTCTATGTCGACAAACTCGGTCTTCCTTGCGCGTCCCCAGGGCAGCATGTTCGAATGGTGCTCTGCCACAGTCGTCAGTATCTTCCCATCGCCCTTCAACGAGCCGCTCACAAGATTGATCGCCTCGGTTGAGTTCCTCACAAAAATGATTTCACGTTCGTCAGCATTTATAAAGCGTGCAACTTTCCTCCTTGCTTCCTCGTAGAGTTCTGACGACTCCTGTGATAGTGTATGAACGCCGCGGTGGATATTGGCGCAGTAATTCTCGTAATAATCCGTAAGCCCATCGATTACCTGTCGCGGCTTTTGAGTTGTCGCCGCGTTGTCAAAGTAGAGAATCGGCTTGTCCTTGATACGCCTTTTCAAAAAAGGAAAATCGTCTCGTATTTCATCAACATTCATAGCGCCTCCGTGTTCTTATATATTCGGTAAAAACGTAAAAGGTAATAGGCTCGTTTCACTAAAGGCTAGAGGTAAAAACGTAAAAGGATCGCTGTAGCTAAAGGCTGGAGGCATGAGGCCTTAGCCCGCGCCTGCCTCTACCTCTTCATCCTTCTACCTCTTGCCTCTTCCGTCCGTTTAGATTTCCGCATACCCTTTAGATTTCACAAACCTGAACTTTCCCCCATCTTCGGCTTTGATCGTCTTTGCGGTAAACACCTTTATGTTGGCCTCCGGATCAAAAAACTCTTTGAATTCACGAGAGATTTCCTCCTTGTCGATCATCGCCCCCTCCCTAGGCACGCAGAGCAGCTCAAAACGTCCGGCTGTCTTCTCGATGAGTTGAAAGTTGTCGATCTCCGCCCGACTGTGGAAAAAGTCGAAAACCCTATCGCTCGTGAAAAGCTCATTTTTTGAATTCTTGAGCGTGTCCTGCACTCTGCCTTCAACCTGTAGTCTCATTGACGCCCTGCCGCATCCATGGTCATCCGGATAGCGCCGCCCAACGTCGCCGATGTCGTATCTGATCCACGGCATCGCGCTGTTTTCGAGATCCGTAATGTATAGCCTCCCGAGTTCTCCCGGTTTTGCGGGCTTCCCGTCACGGCATACCTCGACGTAGTAGAGGTCTGCAAAGACGTGGAGACCGTCATGGCGATCGCATTCACAGGCAATAAAACCGGTCTCGCTACATCCGTAGGTATCATAGACCGGGCAATGAAAGGCAGCGCTGATAGTCTCTTTCATATGCATCGTTAGAGAGCCGCCAAAGGGCTTTATGACGCCAACCCTCGGGGGCTCGATCTCTTTGCGTACTATGTATTTGGCAAAGGTGTAAAGATAAAGCGGCAGGCTTTCGAGGAGATACGGCTCATATTTCCTGATGGTCTCGATATATCCGGCAATCTCCCTTTCGGGTATGTTCGTGCCTTCAGAGCCGAATGATGGAATGGTTACCCTCCGGTAGAGCGCCTGCCTCCGCGCATGGGCATACTGGTAAACATGCTCCTTCATCGCCCTGATGTCGCCCTGAAAGAGACTGGAGAAAAGTTCTCTCGTGAAAAAATTCCCAAGCTGCTGGCCGTCATTTGCGCCGCAAATATTGGTGCACATGTGAGGAGGTATCTCCATCCATTTCTTACCCACGTCATGGTTGCCAGCTAGCTTGTGCGCTCTCAGACCGGCTGCCCAGTTCAGATTCGCCTTTCTGAAATCGTGGATGCCCATGATCTGCCGCGTGGTACCCGACGTGGCAACGTATTTCCATTTACTTTTGTCCATTCCCTGAGCCGTAATCTCCTCCGGGAAATGCTGCATAATGTCATCCTTGGTCGTCGGCGGGATTTGCCGGATGTCTTCAACGCTCTTCACGTCCTCAGGCCTGAAACCTATTTCATCAAACCTCTTTCTGTAAAAGGGCACATGCTCGTAAGCATGCTTCAGCATCTTCCTGAGCTTCGTAAGCTGAAAGCTTTCGATCTCGTCAGATGAAAGCTTCTCGGTCCTCATCATGGACTTGAACTGCTCCCAGATCGAGACATCGGTGAATAGCTCTGCCGCCGGCAGGACGACAGTTCTCATCATAAGGGGATAAAATCTCATTTCGCTACCCTTTCTGTGTTAACTTTACTAAACCGGAAGGCCCCACTCGACTTTTGCAAACCGTGCCTTAGCTCCAACTCATAGAACCGCACGACTCCTCCCAGCGGCCTGTTTTTATCATCGTTCATGGCAGTGCCGCCAAACTCGCTGCGTTCAAGAATCTCTCCTGAAGGACCTGTCACGAGAAAACCTCGCGGATGGACGAAAACGATGGCCGCTACGACAAATGGCCAGTGCTGAGACCTCGGCTTTCTCATAATTGCATCCTCCCCGAAAACCGCTTCCCCTGCCTTACTCTGACGGCTTCATACCAGTCAGCACGGGCGGCGAAGCGGCCAGATTCTGCTCCATTTTTCGTCAGCTCATGAATCGTACTACGCTCTGTCCGGTCAGAGCAGATCATCCCTCAGAACACACGCGGCGGAATCATGGTAATAAGCGGATATACCCAGGATGTCCATCTTAATCCTCCTCAAAGCTGTTTTTCTTCATACTATTAATGATCTCAGACTTAACATTGTTTGATCTTCCGTGCCCAAAAGGCCCATTAGATTGTGTCCAGGCTAATCGAACCGACTATACGTAAGCGGCTATCGCGATACCCCTGAGAACATGTGGCGTAAGCGAGCGTTGCCAGTGCCTCGGTAGGAATTTCAGCATACCCTCGATCATGGTAAAGATTATGAACGGCATTTCCAAACAGAGTCCTTTCACCTGGAAGAGACCGCGCCACGAATTATAGTCGCTCATCCTCAGTACCTCTCCCAACTCAGTGTAAGTCCATTCCTTAAGGTGAAACCCCTCGGACTCGTCCGAAAAGTATCCTGAAATGTCATGAGGCCCCGAAAACCGGTGGGGCGTCCGGAAGACATACACCCCGCCTTTCCGGAGGAGGCGCGCTGCAAGCCGGAAGTGATCAACCACCTCCTCAGGGTGCAGGTGTTCTATAAGCTGGTCGCTAAAGACAACGTCTGCCGTTTCATCGGGAAGGTCAATGTGGTGGCCGTCATAGACGATGAGCTCGAAGTTGCCGCGAGCTTCGTGTTTTTTACCTCGCTGGTCCGAGATGTCGACACCGTAAACATGCCTGACCCGTTTTGAAACCTTCGTGGCAAAATGGCAATCACCAGGCGCAAACTCCACAAATACCGCCGACTTATTAAGGAACCGCTTCACGAGGTTCATCTTTGAGTGGTTCGCTCTGGCCGTAAGCTCCTTACTCTCGCGCATCGTAAGTCGCGGATGGTCAGGCACCTTTTCGAGCAGCAGATCATACATAGTGGCATAGATAGCCTTCCTCTCTTCCCTATCCGCCTTTTTCAGGCTGTCAGCGATGGCACGCTCCACTTCGTAGTGGTTTCTGATCTGTTCAAGACTCCTGCCGGAAGGCAGGTCTTTTTTCAGTAATGCCATGCCTTCGCTGCCCTCCTTCGCCATCATTGCCGGACCGTCTCCCAAACAACCGCCTTTTTGCCTCTGATAGTCCTGATAAGAGCCGCAACCGACGCGGCGTTGACAACGCAGTAATAGAGCGGCAAAGCGAAAATCCTTGCCCTCTTTCCCAACCTGTCGAGCAGATACCCCAGGAAGGCCCCGACATAGAACAGGGCCTGTCCGACAAGGAAGATGGTGTAGAAGGGCTTCCCGACGAGAAAAAGATTGCTTAACAGGAGTAGCGGCAGCAGGAAGGGTATCATCCATCTCAACACCTTGTGCGATAAAAGTTGAAACGATACAAACCCATATCTCAGGGGGTTGAACAGCTTACGCATATACCAGAGGCCATTCATCCCTCGCGAGATCACCCTTACACGCATGCTGAATTCCTCCTTCGAGGTCTCCGTCGTCTCTTCGTATGCAACAGCCTCCGGCTCGAAGGCAATTCGGAAACCCTTCTCGAGAATCTTCAGTGGCTCGACAAGATCGCTGATAATATCCCGGGGCAATGGTTCATAAAGTTCCCGCCGTACGGAATAGATGCAACCGCAGCAGCCTGTGATAGTCTGTATCCTTGTTTGCAGCCTCTTGATCAGGTTCTCGTATTTCCAGAAAAGAACCGTTCCGGTACCCACTGCAGCTCCTGTGGGATTCACATATTCATATCTTCCGCTCACAGCACCTACCCGCTGATCTGCATAGTTTCTGACAATTTTTCTGATAGCGTCCCTGCTGTACCTGGTCGTTGCATCAGAAAAAATAATTATTTCCCCTCTCGCTACCCTGACTGCCTGGTTCTGTGTCTCCGTCTTTCCGACCCGGCCCTCGACGCGATGGAGGATCACACCTCTGTCCCGGAACGTCCCGACTATCTCATCGGTCCTGTCCGTGGAGCCATCGGAGGCCACAATCACCTCCAGCTTCCCCCCCGGATAGTCGAGACCAAGGGTGTCCTCGAGCTTAGCTGCAATGGACTTCTCTTCATTGTATGCGGTTATAAGGAAAGTGACTTTCGGTTCTATATCACGACGGCTTACAGGCCTCCTGAAGACCGCCGCAAGCGCAACGATCAGCATGCTGTAACCGGCATACGTATAAAAGATGATCAAGACAGATAACCAGAAGATGACTTCAAACATTCGGAACCTCAATAACAAAAGGTAGCCAGCAAACTCATATATTCTGTGGCAGTTCGCTTGAACCCTTGGACCCTTGAACCCTCGCTTCTGCGACTGAACCCTCGACCCCTATCGTTTCCATTGCCTCTCCCTCCAACCTTGAACCTTCAACTTGCCTCTCCAAGGCTATCCTGCTGTTCTCCTGATCAACCAGGGCCCACGCTATCCAGTAGATGCCCCCAATTTGGAGATAGGTCCAGCGGTCGCCGAAGAAATTCACAACCATTGAGCCCACAACAGCACAAACAAATGAGAAGCCGAAGGCCCTCAGCAAATCCTCGTCCCCGCCCTTGTATAGCCGCCATCCGCTCATAAAGGCCCGCTGATACAGCACCAGGTAGATCAAGAGGCCTATGACTCCCTGCTCGGAGAGTGTTTTCAGATACTGGTTATGGGTGTCCCAGCCTGTTTTTTCGTAGAACGTGCGGAAGCCGGTGCCCATCACAGGATTAGCACTAAAGATTGAAAGAGCTTCTTTCCAAATCTCGCTCCGATAAGCAGTTTCCAGATTGGTGCCACCGACTGAAATCACACCGGCCCTCCCGTCATTTTCCACGAAGGTTCCTTCAATACGGTCCACAACAGAACTTGGCACGACCACTTTCCAGACCAGGAGGAAGAGGAAGAGCGGGATCAGGAGTTTCCTCGATCTGACAAGAGCGATAAAGACAAGGCCGGCCGCAAAACCGACGTAGGCTCCCCGCGAATAGGAGTACAAAATGCAAAAAACGCCACCCACTATCAGGAGCCCGTAGGCAATGCGCCTGCGGAAATGCCTGTCCATGAGAAACATGGAGACCAGGAAAAGCGTGCATATAACATGAAAAGCGGCAAAGGCATTGCCGTTGAGAAAACCGAATGTTCCGTCAACACGGTTCTCATGAGCGTAACGCGTATGCTGAAACCACCTGAAGGTCTCTTTAAACTTGAGATCCATCGCAATAAAAGATACGAAGAGGAGCAGAAACAATGCATACTTCCATTTTCGTTCTCTGAGAGTATAGTAGGTAAGGATGTAGAGCAGCGGTACGATCATGTAATTCTTCCAGTCCGCGAGCCGCTGGTAGTTCACATCAGACATAAAGTCTCCACCCAGATAGAATGAGCCGCTCAAATAACTTATCAGGGAGTACCCCACAAAAAGAATGATAAGCCAAATTTGGGGGGACTGACCGACTGCCGGTTTCTGATCCTCCCGGCCGGACTGCACAAGCCCTCCCAGGATCATCCCGATAAGGACAAAGTCAACAATGTCGTTCGCAAACGGAAGATCTAAGGTGAGTGCTTTATGAAGAACAACGTATACCGGCAAAAAGAAGGCAATGAAAAGAATGCCAATCTCACGCCGGTAAAAAAAAGCCGTTAGCGCAACCACAAAAGAAAGCCCGTAGATGGTATACGGGATATACTGACTCAGTCCCAATCTCAGCATCAGTCACCTCCCATAGCGTGCCGCACTCTGCCCGCCGTATTCAGGATATCCCGGTTCAAAGTCTCGATCTGTTGTGCCTTTTCCCGCCAGTTAAAATTCTGCACTACCCATTCCCTCCCGTTCCTTCCAAGGTTGCGCCTCAGCACATCATCCCTCAGAACTGTCGTGATCTTGCTAGCAATTTCGCCGGTGTCGAGGGGGTCAACGCGGTATCCCGTAAATCCGTCGACGATCGAATCGATGTTCCCTCCGCTCTTGCCTCCGATGACCGGCTTGCCGGCTGCGCTTGCCTCCGTAAAAACCATGCCGAACCCCTCAGGTCCTTGTTCAGTTGTATCACGGTTGACCATGACAAAGAGATCGCAGATGCTATATAAAGCAGGCAGTCTGTCATTCGGCATAAAACCAAGAAACTTCACTGCGTGCTCCACTTTCATTTCTGCAGCCAGACTCCGGAGTTTCTCTTCATGAAGACCACGGCCTCCAATCACGTATATCGCATCGGGAACCTCCGCCAGGATTCTTGGCATGCTTTTGATAACCGTATCCTGCCCTTTCCTGTCAACGAGGCGGCCAACGGTGAGAATGACTTTCTTATTTTCGAGCCCAAGCTCCTTCAGGAGCGCTTCATCCTTCCAACCAGGGTCAAATCTCCCGTAGTCTACGCCGGGGTTGATCCGGACGATCCTGTCGTGGTATCCGTTAAGGTCCCTTCTCACACCCTCCTCTGCGTAGCTGCAGGCAGCAACAATCCTGTCAGCATTCCTCAGGATCATCCTCCTGATCTTAGGCTGAAACCGGAACTGATTGAACCACGAGTACCCCTCGCCATGGACGTAATAAACATAAGGTTTCCTCAGCAGCTTTTTGACGAGAAGGCCAATAATCCCGCCAGGGAAAAAGTCACCGCAATGAACAACGTCGACTCTTTCCTTGAGCATTACGGCTACTGTCCAGGCGAACTGTGGGAGGAGTTTTGGCAACTGTTTTATCTTCCAGTTGAGGATGGGCTTGCCGCGTCGCAGGATTTTAAACGGCGCATGACGGTCGAATTCAGCGCACCCATCCACATGTTTAGTCAGGACTACAACTTCTCCGTCCCTATAATTTGCACAAAGGTTATAGTAATAGACCCGGGAACCTCCTTCGCTCGGCGGGAACCGTTCGGTGAGAAAGAGCATTTTCATCGATCAGCTAACTCCCGCGTTGCTGAATCCTGATTTGCCCATCGTTTTATGAGATGATGGTAAAAGGGGTGGATCAGTCTTTTCATGCTGAAATCATATCGCATGCTCTCCACGATGCAGCCGATGCCGGCCCCGAACGCGCGGGATTCAGCCATATATGCCCGCGCAAGCCGCCAGAGGTTCTGCGCGTATATCTGTGCAATCTCTCTATCGCCCATGTCCGCCAGCTTCTTATGGTGTTTTTTGAGGAGTTGCAGTGTATAATCAAACTTTTTCTTTGCATGTGTCTTGACAAGGCTGCTGCTTCGCAACTTGTAGATATAGAGCGGTTCGGGCATGTAGCTGAACTGCTTTCCCGCCAGAATCAGCCTTATGTTGATTTCCCAGTCGACCCTCACCTGAACATCCTCATGGTAAAGCCCAATGTCATATAGACTCGTTTTTCTGAAGAAGGCAGACCTGCTTATAAAATCATCTGCCAAAATTGCCAGCTTATAGTTGTTTTGGGGGAGTTTTGCCCTATAGACTTCTTTTCTTAAGTCTTCCCGATAGGTCTCAACCCTTATGATGTCGCAGACGCACCAATCGGTATTTTCCTTCTCCACCTGCTCCAGGCAAAGAGAGATCATCCGCTCGTCCAACTCGTCATCGGCATCGAGGACAACTACGAATTCCCCTTGTGCGTTCTGTATCCCCGTATTTCTCGCCCCCGGCAGCCCACGGTTTTCCTGATAGATATACCTGAGCGAGCCCGATTCCTCATAGGGCTTTATTATTTCATAGGTGTTGTCGGACGAACCATCGTCGACCACAATAATCTCCCTGCCCTTGTATGTCTGCGACAGCGCCGACTCAATAGCCTGGCGAATGTATTGGCCGCAGTTGTATGTTGGGATAACAACGCTCACATTTGGCATCTGACTGCCCTCATTCTTCCGAACCTCTCTCATTTCGACTGCGCGTCCCGACCGGCAAAATTCTTGATGAAATAGAAATAGAAGGGGTGCAATAATCTTCTGATGCTGAAGTCGTATTTCGTGCTTTCAAAGAGGCAGGAGATAAACGCTCCCACTGCATACAAATCGGTAAGGTAGAGCTTCCCGAGCCTCCAGAGATTCTGTGCGTAGATCTTCGCAGCACCCTCATCGTTCCCATCGGCTAGGCTCTTATGATGCTTTTTCAACAATTTCAAGGTATAGTCATACCTCTTCCTGTATCTCGATTTTATTAGACTGTCGCTCCTGATCTTATAGATATAGAGTGGCTCCGGCACATAACTGAAAGGTTTTTTCCCCAGGATCATCCTGATATTGATATCCCAGTCTTCCCTGATGCGCATGTCTTCGTCATATAGACCGATCTCTAAAAGGGTTCTTTTTCTGAATAAAGGAGCTCTTTTGATGAAATCATCCAGTAGAATTCGCTCCTCTATATTTTCTTTCGGTATCCTCGAGCTGTGCACTTCCTCTTTCGTGCTCGTTCCGGTTCTCTCGATTCTCAGGATGTCGCAGACGCACCAATCTGTATGTTCCTTCTCAACTTGCTCCAGGCAGAGCGAGATCATCCGCTCGTCCAATTCGTCATCGGCGTCGAGGAAAACTACGAACTCACCTTGCGCATGCTGTATCCCCGTATTTCTCGCCCCCGGTAGCCCCCGGTTTTCCTGATAGATATATCTGAGCGAGCCCGATTCTTCATAGGGCTTTATTGTTTCGTAGGTGTTGTCGGACGAACCATCGTCGACTACAATTATTTCCCTGTCCTTGTGCGTCTGGTTCATGCACGATTCTATCGCTTGACTGATATAACCGCCACAGTTATATGTGGGAATGATAATGCTGACCTTACTCATTTTCGCTAAAAACGAACCCGGCCAAACGATTCTCGGGGGAAGGCATAGCCACGACTACGATTACTTTCCATGAAACCTTAGTGTTCTCAAGCAAGCTCCACCGTCCCTTTCCTGTGAGAATTCCGTCTTTTTTTCACGTTCCTGATCATTCCTATGATGTCTTTTCCAAAGAATGTCGACAGGAGATAGATATACAAGGGAATCGATGTTCTCCTGCACTTGAGCGCGCCGAGAAAATGTTTCCTTGCAGACGCAAGATCATATTGGCGAAAATACCCAAGTCCGATCCATCTGTTTAGATCGAAAACCCTCTTCCTCATTTTTTCCGTTGGTATGCTCGATACCTTTTCCGGATACTTGACCTTTATCCCATCGATCACTCTCTTCACTGTTATGTTCATGGCCATCTTGTCATTGCTGACGTTAGTCTCATGCATCCTGTATTTCACCATGACAACGTCCTGATATCCAATCTTACAGTTAGCCGCAATTCTCAGCCAAAGATCAAAGTCTTCACAGCAACGCATTGTCTCATCGAAGTTCCCGACAGCGTCAAGGCAACTGCGCCTCACCATTACGCTTGAGGGCGTGGCAATGAAGTTGCCCAGGTACAGCTCCGTAAATATCTGGAAGCCTCTATGTCTCTCCGAAATTGGCAAACATGGTTTGGTAATGGAGTCCCGACTGTCGATAACACAGACATTTGAGTGGACCATAGCGACATCCCGATTTTCCTGGAGATATCTCACCTGTCGTGCCAGTTTGTCCGGCAGCCATCGGTCATCGGCATCCAAAAAGGCCAGGAACTCCCCCCTGGCCATACCTATCCCTCTGTTTCTTGCGACCGCTGCACCGCGATTCGTCTGATAGACATAGCGCACCGACTGACCGTGCTTCCTGATGACCTGTGGCGTGCTGTCAGTCGATCCGTCGTCAATGCAAATTACTTCAAAGTCTCTGAAGGTCTGAGAAAAGACACTCTGCAATGTCTTTTCAAGGAATGCCTCGCTATTGTACGCTGGTATGACTACGCTTACGAGCATATGTTTCGTATGTTGGAGCACAACGATTTTTCTCTCAAGGTCACAGTTGTCCGCAGTTGTATGTTGGGACAACAACGTTCACTTTTTGACATCTGATGGTACTCGTAGTTCCCCATGTCAAACCCTTACCTGCCCAGCTCCTGTCTTGTGAGAAACAATCGCTGAATCATTTCCCATTTAAAGAAGAGCATGAATGATAGGTAGACGGAAGCACCGATGGATACTTTGACAAATAGAGATGTGATTGAATTCAGATGAAGTCCCTCCAGCAACCCCACGGAACCCAAAAGGCTCGCTATCATTGCCAGTGAGAAAATAGCCGGCGACAGCATGGCCTCGAAATGTATCCTGACAGGGATATGATAATGTCGCCTGAGATAGAGCGCCTGGACAAAAAAAAGTAACACCTGCAGAAGTGACACTCCAACGCAGAGGGCGAGGAGATTAATCCTCAATAGGGTAAAAAGAAGTACTGCGACAAGGATAAGCCTCGTCAATGTCATTTTCGGCAGCAGAGATGGTCTGCCGGTGCTCAGGACAAGACAGTTTGAAAACATCATCAGTACATTAGCGAAGCCAAAGAGCAGAAGGGCTCGAAAAAGCACAACTGCCGGCTGCCATTTAGGGCCATACAGCATATTTATGAATTCCGGCGCTAAGATGAACAAGCCGCAGAATACCGGAAGAACAATATATGATGCGTATTCCAGAACTCTGTAATACTGACGGGTGAGTGCGCCAAGATCATCCTGCACCTTCGCAAAAGCCGGCACAATGACTCTCCCGATAATCTGATAGAGAACGTCTCCCGGCAGAGCCGCGGCGTTGTATGCAATTTTGTAAAATGAGAGACTGGCGAGTCCCATATATTTGCCTACTACAGCGTTGTCGACATTCCCGGCGCCGAAGGTCAGGACATTATTGAACATTACATGCTTGCCATAATTGATGAGCTCCCGCGCAATCTTCGGGTCGATCTTAAATGATAACTTCCACCGGGACAGGGCGAAGAGGAGAAGCGTTCGTGTTGTGGTCTTTGCGAGCTCACCATAAACAATGCTCCAAACGCCGAACCCGAAATAGGCAAACGGGATCGCTACAAAACCGTAGATAACATTCGGGACCGTCTCGCATACTGCCTTCTTCCCAAATTGCAGCTCCCTTGAAAACAGGAAATTGTGGACCCGGGTGAAGGAGCCAATGACAAGATTAAGAGACAGGACTCGCGCGATATTTTCGATTGCCCTGTCGCCATAAAAGGTCGAAAGCGGATTCGCTAATAGAAATAGTAACCCGAAATTGAGAAAAGACATGATGATTGTGATACTATGAGCCGTGGATGCAGCCTTGTTGACATTATCCTTCCGCTGGATGATAGCTGACTGAAACCCAATGTCAGTGAATGTGCTGACTATCCCTGTGAGCATTGAGCAGATGGCGACAGTACCGAAATCCTTCGGCTCAAGGAGCCGTGCGAGAAAAGCTATAGTGACAATGCCAATCACCTTTTCGGAGACTACACCGACCGAGGTCCAGGCTGTGCCTGCCAGTATTTTGGCTTTAAGACTTGAATTAGACGACGACATAGAAAAGTTCTGTTGTTCTTCCTGCAGTCTCGATTGTTTTTCTAAGACAATATGAGTTCATAGACTATCTCTCTTACGATTGCTCAACCCTTTACCATCTGTCGCATCAGTATTCCAGCCAGCATCCACAATGGACTCATTGCACCGAGACGCCTCAGGGCGAAAGCATCGCCATGTGACCCGTTGACCGTCCCGAGCATCAGGGTTGTCACGCTCTCAAAACCTATTTCACGACAATAGCCTTTGAGTTCTTCTGTGAAATCATTTCTGCCGCCATTTGGAATGGCAAAATGTGTTGCTTCCCGGCCGAGGTTCTCTTCCACCAGCTCTTTTGAAACGCGGATTTCTTCCTTGGCCTCCTGCAGCGGCATCCTGCTGAGGATGGGGTGCGTATGGCTATGGCAGCCGATGGTAACGCCGTTTTGTGCCATCTCTCTTACCTCATCCCAGTTGAGCATCACCCTCCCGCCGGTATCACCCGGATTTCGCCCATTCAGACCGAGGGAATGAAAGAGCTCCTCCAACAGTCGCTTCCTCGTGTCGTTCGGCAGGAGCTTGAACGCCTGTCCTATTTCAAGGCATGCCATCTCCTTTTCCTTGCGCGTTCCTAAAGATATCGTTCCTCTGCCCAGTGACGACGGCAATTCCACCGTATTCTTCCCGGTTGTAAGGAGCGCGTACTCGATCTGATCCGGCCAGGTCCGGTCCTCTGTCCCGATTAGGCCCGTGGTGAGATAAATCGTGGCAGGCACCCCGTACTTCTTCAGCACAGGATAAGCAAGGGTGTAGTTATCGAGATATCCGTCGTCGAAGGTTATCGCCAGACTCGGCCGCCTGAATGCTGCGCCATCCCTTACGTGCTGAACCACCTCGTCCATGCTCACTATGTCGAAGTTCCTCCCGAAGTAGTCAATCTCTTTCTCAAAATCGCGCATGCGATGATGCATCGCAGGTCCTCGGTTGAGATATGATGAATGATCATCAACTATTCTGTGGTAAGCAAGGATGACACAGGGATGCTCCCTCCGCAATCCTGCCACGATCTTTGTTAGTGACCGGGCGGCACCGGAATAAAACAGTGCGACATACACCGAGTCTCTCGTGAGCTGCTTTGCTGATTTACTGACCATCGATCAACCCGCCAAGGGGAGCATCGGCAATGGCCCGCATGACCGCACTTGATCTACGCAGCTCCATGATGTCACCTTACTAGCCTCAAAAGAGACTCCGGCAGGGTCTCCTTGATCGCGGCCTTCATACGGGGTTTTTCGAAGGCTTCGAGAAAGTGAAGCCTTCCAGCCAGGGTACCCCTTCCGACTGCAAGCGTGGTAGTGCTGCGGTCGTTGTGTGTCCAAAGGTACTTAAAATCGTAGGCCCCTTTCAGGAGGTCTACCTCTTCAAAGCCCTCTTCTATAGCATCTCTGATCACATATGCCCGCAGCGCCAATCCCGGGCTGTAGCGGGAAAATTCAGGATCAAATCCCGCCTGGTAATAATAAATTTTATTGCCATAGCGGTAGTCATAAAACATCCCTACGATTTCGCCGTCGAGTTCAAGACAGCTCAGGTTAAGCCACCCCTTCCTGGCAAAATCAAGCGCAACGGCCTGATGAAAGGCATTGTATTGTGGAGTCGAAAAACTCCTGCTTGTCCCCTTCTCCTCCCATCTCCGGCTATGGAGTGCTGCCAGCAACTCCATAGCAGATGTGAGAGTTTCGGTATCCTGCCATAAAAAATATCTAGCAGCAAAAGCCTTCTCAAGGTTCCTCATCCTCCTCTTAACGTTATAGCGCATGTTTGCGCTAAGCCCGCCAAGGTACTCTTCCCAGAAGGGAGGGAGTTTTATGTACGGGCAAACTGCACATGGCTTCGTCCTCACCAGCAATCCGCTCCCTGATGCCAGATTTTTAAGCAGCTCGAGATTCGGGGAATCAGCGCGTATATCGGTGAGGCTGGCAACGTCCCACTTGCGGTCGGCACAGAGATGCCTGACGAGGGCTTCGATAACTTCCTCCTCCATGCCGCGCTTTATAATAACGTCAAGATAGTCGGGACTTACATCACCGCCCGTACCGATGAACCGAATCTCTCTGACAGCCACGCCCTTCATGACTCTTCTCTCGGTGCCGTATAAGGGCGCGATTGCTACGAGTCCCTTAGTGTCATCCCTTACCGCCATGACTCGGAGTTTCTTGCCTTCTCCGTAAACATTCCACCAGTTTGATACCCACTCCCAGGTGAGAAAAATGTTGTCAGAATCGCTCTCCTTCAATAGCAGGTTCCACTCCGGTGCCAGCTTCATGAAATCTTCCAACTTAGTAATCTCTTCGATGGTCAACATAGGGAGCGCTCCCCCGACCGATGCCGCAGAGACTTTGTAAGATAGCGGAGTCCTCTCCTCCCTGCGACTGCCATAAAGCGCATAAATGGCCCGGGGTCATCCGCTGCCGTTACCGCATAGCTCCGGGGTCCCTTGTAGTAATGAAGGAAAGGGAGCCCTTTCCTTCCGTTGCGTGACCTGGACAGGAATGAGTTCAGCTCAAAGGGTTCATTGATCCATTTGAGCCCCTCCCGAAAATTGTTCTGTACTGAAGGGGACATTCCAGCGGCATCCTGATAGGCTATAAATGGTATATCGACTCCTGCGGGGGCGCTGATGCCCTCCTGGAGGTCTACGCGCCCGACTGTAGGTTCTGTTATTTTAAATATGCCCTCTGCTGCATCGTATTTGCACTCGAGCGAGCAGAGGCCGGTGCAGCCTGCGCTGCTCAATACGTCCTTCGTCAGATCAGCCAAATCATCGTTTCTGATCGTCTCAGCAAGACTGGTCACGCCGGTTAGCGGAGGGTACTGTCTGAGTTTTCTGCCGGTAAGCAGTGCCAGCGCCTTGCTCTCCCTGTCCAGGTATGCGAGGCAGAAGTAGACCTCTTCGTCGCCGCCGGGTATCCACTCCTGTATGATTAGGTGCTGATCCATCGCCCTAAGGGTCCTGATCTTCTCAATCAGATCCCGGGGCGACGTCGCCCTCATCACTTTCTTTTCAGGAGGCACCAACTGACTCCAGAAGGCGGTGCGATAGAGGGGCTTGACCGCGCAGGGGTATGGCGCCTGAGCGGCTATTTTTTCCAACTCCTCAGCGCTTCCTGAGAACAATGTCACAGGGACAGGAAATCCGGAGCTGCGTGCCAGAACACTGAACCGCCTCTTGTCCATGAGTGTCTCTATCACCTCATGCTCGGGAAGCACAAAGGCAAAGGACTCTTTCAGCGCTTCTCTGTTACGCGATACGTGGAGGACGTGAAGATCCGATGTACAGATAAGGACCATCCGCCTCCCGACCTTCCGGGATAGAGCCAGGAGGGTAGAGACAAGCGTTTGTCCATCGTTAAGATCTTGGCATGATACGAATGTGGCATACCTGCTCACCGCCCCGTAATCGTGCTGGTCTGCGCCAACGGTAAAAACGTCGATGCCCCTCCGTCCCAGGCTTCGCACCACATTTAGTGCGCTTACGTCAACGCCTATGACAATGGCAGGCGGTAGGTTCTGATTGCCGGTCTGCTTTAGGGAAGGCATGGTTATTGCGGACCTGACTGTTTGATTTTGCTTCCAAATCCGTAGCGAAGACGGTACATAGCGCGATAACTCCTGTAACCAAAAACCTTCTTAACGAGGTTTTTCATGGCCTTAGAGATCATCAGAGATGTTATCATCATTCTGTCCTGTTCGATTATTTTTCGGAAATCATCTAACCCGTAGCGACCGGCGACGTTCATCCGCCTGAGGACCGAAAGGGAGCCAAAGATATGGCTGTAGCCGGGCTCAGACGTACAGACGGCCCGGTAACCAATTTCTCGGGCCAGGGCATACACCATCCGGTTACCCATACCATGAGGGAGACTCAGGAACTCGACCTTCCTTTCAAGATGGTCTTCGAGGCTCATTTTCGACGCTGAAAGCTCATGCCGGATTTTCTCCACGGGGAGCAAAGTAAGCGGCATGTGGCTTGCCGTGTGTGACTGTATCGAGATGCCGGCGTTGCTCATCTCCTTCAGCTGATTCCAGTTCATATATCCCGGCCGGCCGATAAAGCCGGTAACTACGAAGATGGTTGCCGACAGACCGTGCTCCTTGAGTATCTGGAAGGCGTCCGTATAGTTATTCAGCCATCCGTCATCAAAGGTTATAACCACACTCCTGTAATTTTGTCGACCCTTGAGCTCAATTAATTCCTGCAGGGACAGACTCTGATATCGGTTACTGGCAAGATAGTTCATCTGTTCCCGGAAAAGCTGGACTGGCAGACAGTAGTCGGGGTTCGTAATTCGCTCTTTCTTTTTCCCCTCTTCGGTCTTCGATATCTCGTGATACATCAGGACCGGAACACCTGGCCCACGACTTCCATTTGAAAACAGTTCTCCCATAAGCTATTTCTTTATAACAACCAGATCTATTTACTGCGACAAGAAGTCTGAAAGCGATGTGACCTTCGCCTCCAGGGGATCATTCTCGATATAGAGCGAGTGCCAGATATCCAGGGTCAGGAGAAACAATATCCGGTTCGCCTTGGAATTGTGGAAATTATGCCAATAAATTTTCTTCCCCTGGAGAGTTTCATACTGTTCAAAAAGGTTCCGAAGAACATCAACCCTGAAATATTCTTTTATAATCCTCGAGTTAACCAATCGCTGGTAAATCTTCTCCCTCTTCTCTTTCTCATTCAGAAAGATCATTACAGGAACAAAACCTCCCTGTTTTGGTTTGCGCATGATCTCTTTCGGAAGCAAGCCCTCCATTGCCTTGCGGTGAAGATGCTTGGTCTGGACCCTCCCTCTAAGGTGATCCGCGAGTCCCCCTTTCCTCTTCAGCGGATAGTCAAGGGATACCAGAAAATCCGTTACATCGGCATCAAGGTAGGACTCCCTCAGGTCGAGGTCGAGCGCGTCTGCCATGCGGCCGGATTTCACCATGACGTTTTCATTAACGTAATGCCGCAGATCCTGATTTATCTGGGTGTCAAGGAAGACGTCCCGGAATTCGGCCTTGCCATTTAGCGATTCAGGCTGGAAGAGTCTCGGCACCTTGGCCAAAAGAGGGTTTCTGTGGATAAAGCGCAGCTCGTGCTCATCGTATCCGTAGAAATACCAGTCATTTAAATCAGTTGCGCGATTCCAAAGGAGGCGAAACTTGAAGGCGAGGTTGTCATGATCGTAAAAATAATTCGTTTTAAAGGCTGCCCCCGCTTTTTTCGCGGCATTGAGAAATCCGGCTTTCTTAAAAAGAAAATGGAGGGCAACCGGAAGCCCCTTTGCAAAGCCGCCCGTACCGAACAACTGATCCGCGCCCTCGCCGCCGATAATTGCGCCCACCTCTTTTCTCGCTGTGGCCATCCCGAGGTAGGTCAGAAAGAGGCCGAACTCGAAGTACGGCTCCTCGATATTCCAGACCAGCTGAGGAAGATCCTCTATTTCTTCGCCCGTAATGGCATATTCGAAGTGTTCGGTCCCGAAGTGACTGGCCACGGTTCTCGCGTAAGGACGCTCGTCAAAGGCCGCGTTTGCAAAGCCTATCGAGAAGGTCTTTATCTTCCCGGTTGCGCATTCAGCGGCAAGGGCCACATTTGCACTCGAGTCAAGTCCGCCGCTCAGGAGAATTCCGGCATCGCTGTTTTGTCCCAGCCTCCTGGCGACAGCTTTTTTCAGGACTGACCTGTAAGCATCAACCGCCTCATGCAGTTCCAAGGCGGGTCCCTGAGGTGTAACAAAATCCCAATAGGGCTCGACCTGACACTCGCCTCGGTTAAACCTGAGCAGGTGACCAGGAGGAAGTTTCCTGATTCCTTTGAAAATCGTCCAGGGAGAACTGATATAGGAATACTTGAGAAAGAGATTCATAGCCTCAACATCAACTTCTCGCGTAACTCCTGGAAAGGCGAGCAATGTCTTCAGATGGGTCGCAAAGAAAAGCCTGCCGTTTATGACCGTCCAGTAGACCTGATGCGAAAGGCCAAATCGGTCGTTCAGCAAAAAGAAAGCCTTCTCCCGATGATCAACAACAGCTATGGTAAACAGACCGTTAAGTCTTTTGCCGAACCCGGCCCCGTGCCGCCGGTAGAGATGGAGGGCCAGATCTAAATCTCCGTTGCAGGACATATTGGCGGCAGAAAGCTCTTTTAAAAGATCCTCATAATTATAGATCCCGCCATGGATGACGCAACTTGCTTCAGGATTTCTGCACTCCGCGACCTGAGTCTGCCGGCTAAAGAAACCGTTTTCATTGCGCTTCATTCCCAAAATATAATGCGCTGCCCGGCTGAGCGAAATCGCAGTTCCTCCCTGAACACCGGCGCTCAGGAACTGGCCGGCTCGGCTCGCGAGCTCTTCCGGATTCTCGATGACTCTGCTGAAATCAACGACGCCGAATATTCCCTGACTCATGTTATATATTCCTCAGCATTGCTGCCGCAGCCTAAAAATGGAAAACTACAGTAGCCGTTTTCCACGACTCTTGAACTCCCTTATATCTTCTCTGGTCGGAAAGGAAAAATAAGAGCCTTCGACCGCATTATTTTCTTTGTATTGAACGCAGTCCGACCTGATTGCGTCGAGCGCCTCAATCATCACCCTGGCACCGATCCTCTTGGTCCTCTTTATAAGAGAATCGAGCGTGTCCGATGGAAGAATGTCGACATCTCTTTGGAGAATGATTCTGCCGTCGTCTATTTTGGGATTGATCTCATGGACGGTAATGCCAGCTGTTTTCTCGTTATAGTACATCTGCCAGAAATTAGGCAGCATGCCGCGGTATTTCGGAAGTTTTCCGTTATGGATGTTGATGCATCCCTTTTTTGCCAACCGAATAAGGGGCTCCCTAAAGATAACCGGCGCCGCAACCGAGACTATCACGTCCACGTTTAGCTTCTCCACCGCATCAAGAAAGGAGGAAGACCTCATGTCGGCCTCATGCGTCACAGGTATCTTATAGCGCTTAAAGAGCTGACCGATGCTATAGCCGCCGTTTCCTGCCATCGAAGCTGGGATGTGGCGCAATATCTTGTTTAGAGCGTATTTTGCCCCTACCCTGAAGAAGCCGGCAGCGCCATAAAAATTGTACATCTGGTTCGCAAGCGCCAGTGTGTTTTTTTTCCCCAGCGCCTCGCCCATTGCCACACCCTTTATTTCCTCCTTGTGAGGATATGCCGAGAGGAACTCTTCAAAGAAGATTCTTACATAAAAGGGGTCATCCTGAGTGATGAAAAGGAGAGTCAGAGGCATCTGTCCTGATTTATCCATATTCTTATCTTTTTAGGGCGAGTGAGATGCCAACCTTTGGCAATGCTCCGCCTTCTCAGTCACAGAGACGCAACCGAGAAGAATGAACTAACAGCTTTGTTAAACAACAACTTTCGTTACTGTGCTTCTATATCGTCGGCGCATAGGGACACGCCGATACTTCTACCCAGAATTTCTATATTGACGAGAACGGTATAGTGAGCCCCTTTCTGTCTCACAACGCCCACCGCACCTTTTAACGGACCGCTTTTAATACTCACGCGGACCCCTTCCTGCAGGTTTGGGTAAATATCAAACTGCTCTCCACTTTCAAGTAGGATCCGCAGGGAATTAATCTCTTCTTCTGACACAGGCGTGGGCGTACCTGGCACCAGGGAAAGGAGTGTCACCGCTCCCCTCGTTTTCAGCACGTTTAAGAAACTTTCGGCCGAGGGCGCTATGCGGACAAAGAGGTAGCCTGCAAACAACGGAAAGTCGATGCTTTTTTTCCTGTCCTTCCATTGTCTCAGCCTCCGAACAGAGGGAAGATACACATCTATTCCCTTCTTGCGAAGCTCATCGTGAGTTACAAACTCATGCCTGGACTTGACGTATAACGCATACCATCTCAAAGCGGGAGATAAGACGGCAGTCATTCCATAATTTCCTCTTCCATTACCTATCGCGTCAGGAACTGTATCACACGAAATAGCTGTCACGGTCATGAAAAAATCCTCCTAAGCAGCCCTTTTTTCTTCTTCTGCGAAGATGGCGGCACGCGATGGATAATGTCGATTTGCTTCCTTAGGAGTTCCATTTTTTTGAATAAGTCTTCCATCTCGGCAGACAACCTGGATAATTGTCTATCCGTACGCGCAATATGATTGTTGAGAGCTTCCTCTGCTGTCGAACACCTGTCAAGGATTTCGTTTCTTCCCCTCTCGAAAATCTGCAGCTTGGAGAATTCTTCAGTCAGACTGTCTACCCTGGTCACCGTTTCCTTGATGATTTGAAGAAACCTCTCCTTCGAAATCTTCAGCATCCTCGCACTGTGCTCTGTATTCTCGATTAATGCTGATTCTTCCAACTTCGAAGGATTATTGCCGGATGACTCGTCGTGCCAGTATCTGTTTTCGCTTTCAAGCTCCCCGATGACCTCATTTACGACCTCTGCGGTAAGCACCTTCGTTTCCTCGGCAAAGGCGGAGAGCATAAGAAAATCACAGATGATATTAATAAGCCTCGGGATGCCCCTGCTATAACCATAAATTGCATCAATGACCTCTTTTTCAAACCTAATCGCTTCCCTGTTGCCTGCTATCTCAAGCCTGTGCAATATGTATTCCTCGGTTTCTTCCGCCGTTAAAGGGAAAAGGTGACAGCGTATGTTTATGCGTTGCCTGAGCTGTCTCAATTCCGGACGTCCCAGCGTTTTTGTTAATTCAGGCTGGCCGACAAGGATTATTTGCAGGAGCTTTGTACGGTCCGTCTCGAGGTTGGACAGCATCCTGACCTCCTCGAGAAGTTCCGGGCTAAGATTCTGTGCCTCGTCGATGATTAGTATCGGCTGGCGCTTACGCGCATACTGGTCTATCAGAAAATCGTTAAGCTCCCTGAGGAGGCTGATCTTGTCCTTGTTGTGAACGTCCAGCCCGAAATCTTCATTGATCATCGTCATTAGCTGCTCTGAGGTAACCTTTGTGTTAAATACCCTTGACAATGTAGAGTTGCCGTTCAACCCCTTAATCAAATCCCGCACAATGGTTGTCTTTCCGGAGCCTACTTCACCGGTAACAAGGATGAACCCTGCCCTCTCCTTGATGCCATAATCCAGATAAACCCTCGCCTTTTTATGAGATTTGCTCAGAAAGAGAAAGTCAGGGTTAGGTACCAAATCAAATGGCTTCGTCTTGAGACTGAAAAATTGTTCGTACATATCTCTTATATGTCGTAAACAACCCTGATCTGAAGCCAGATAACATTGTTCGTGTAGTCATTCTGGTCGATGTTGGAATCGTTTCGGTTATAGGTATAGCCAGCCGAGAGCGTCGCCTTCCGAATCGCATAGGCAAGGGAAAATCCGACGCCGTAACGATCGACCCGTTCATCTTCCGGCTGGAACTTAAAACGCGTGTAGTTTGCAAATATATTCCCGGTCATCTTTGATGAGAAAGGAATGCTGCCGGTGGCAATTGCCCCTGTCGAATGGTCTGTGCGGTCCGATAGGAGATAGGTATCCCTGGTGTTGAATACCGCCACGCTGACAGGGAATTGCCCACCATACGCAATTACACCCCTTCCCGTCAGCCTGCGCACGGGACCCGCATCTACGGAGTCCGTAAAATCCTGAGAAGACTCTCCGCGCAGCGACAGCAGTTCGGTTATCTTATATTGAACTGCCGCATTCCACACGATATCATTCGTCTTTCGTCCATCTGTAAAATCAAACCAGGTATAGCCCACCGACCCTTCCACTAAAAGTCTGGTCTTTTCGAACTTTATGCCGTAGTTTCCGGTCTGGCGGTCATAGTCTGAAATACTGGAGTTTGAAATGCCGGAGTATCTGTGCATATCGTAACTGTAAGTAACAAATGTACTTGTGCTGGCCGACAGTTCCTTAATGAGGCTCCCTGAGAAGGTATGGTCCTGATAATTGTGCCCCTGATTAGAGCTGTACCACTGGTTGGTGTACAGGTAGTCCACCCTGGCCTTAAGTGTCGAACCGAGAGGATAAAGGATGTAAGGATTTGCTCTGAGAGTGTTCGAATCGGTGAGATTGACCGTAACGTTTTCCTGAGTGACAGGTCTCCGCTGATCGATGGTGACTCGGGAATACTGATCAAAGATATTTAAAAAAAAGATGTCTTTGTATACCTGGGTGCGTGAGTCCAGTCCTCCATAAAAATTCAAATGATCTCCTTGACTGTCGTTCGCATAGTAGTAATAATTAAGTCCGGCATTGAGCAAGAGGCTAGTTATCTTGCCTTTATAGTCCAGACGTATGTCCGGATTAATAGTCGTGATATATTCGCTTTTTTTGTCCGTCGATGTGAGATCGACATTATCGGTGTATTCCTCCCTGACACGGAGGCTGGCCGAAGCGCTATACTCAGCCTCTGCGGGTACTTCCATAAGCGCAAAGGTGAAAAAGAGCGCTAGGAAAAGCGCTGTAAGTAGGCTATTTTTTTCCGTTGCCGCCACGGCTGTAATACCTCCTATAATTGTAGTAACGATGATAGTCGTCCATCATATCCAGCTCTACGCCGTTGAATACAAAGCCCAATACATTACAGCCTTTAAGCATACCGAGCGCCTCCTTAATGCCATTTAGCGGGGCGAGGCCCTCCCTAACGACATAAATGAGCCCATCAACGCCTGAAGCCAGAGAATGGACTTCTGCGAAGGGCAGGACAGGGGGCGTATCGATAATCACATAGCGATCCGCGTATCGGTGCTTGATGTCGCTCAGCAGCTCCTGCATCCGCCGTGAGAGCAATAGCTCTACTGGATCTGAAACATGACTTCCTGATGGGAGGAACACCATCTTCCCGATGCCGGTCTTTACAAGTGCGTCCTTTATGTCCAACCCGTTCAGAAGACAGTCCGAGAGCCCAGGCGAAGTCTCGATGCCCAGAAGATGACTGAGCGAAGGCCTCCGAAGGTCCGCATCCACGAGAAGGACTGTGTGATCGTATTCACACGCTAAAGTTATGGCAAGATTCATAGCGGTAATGCTCTTTCCTTCTTCGGCGACAGTGCTCGTAACCATCAGGGTGTTCTGGAATTTTCCCTGTTTTGTCATTTTTACTACCATCGACTTTAGTTTCTTGTATTCCTCAGCAATCGGAGAGTCTGGTTCGTTGAGAGTCACGAGATAGGGATTCTTCGGAAGTTCTGTATTATCCGTGACAAAGACATCGGTGATGTCGGCTTGGCCCACACTCTGCTCGGGCAGGACTGGTTCCTCGCGATCACGGACCATATTGGCTTTTTCGAGTGCTCTCTCTATTCTGCTCATCTCTTGGGTTCCTCCTTAAAATATTCCACGTGCTGTCTGTTTTATGCCATCAAGGAACATGGGCAGATTAACAAGACTCACGATATCATCCACGTAGCTGAATCCAACGATCTCCAGCAGCATTGTCACACAGAGCACGACCAAATAGGATCCGGCAATCGCATAAAGCTTCCGGTCTCTTTTAATAACCGCCTTCTCCGCCTCCTCGTTGTAGATCTTCGGTATCACCGCGAGAACCTGATAACCCAGGTCTCTCAGTGTTTTTGTCCGTTTCACGGAGGTGTCAATGCCATCGCGAACAAAGACTCCTCCCAATCCTCCGGCGAGCCCCAGAAAAATCGCCGCAAGGAAAATCTTCACCCTGTTCGGACTCGCCGGCTTCTGGGGAAGGACAGCGGGGTCTACGATCCTGAATGTCGTCGATTTGTCCGCCACTTCCATTTCTTTAGACACATCCGATTGCCCCTGTCGATTCAGGAGCTTACCGTACAGTTCTTTAAACGCATCTCTCTCCTGCTCCAGATCCATAAGCTTCCTCTTGCTCTCCGGGATATTTCTCAACTCCCGCTCTCTGGATGCTACCATTGCCCGGATCTGCCCCTGTTTGGCGTCGTTGGCCTCGATAGCGGCCTCGGTTTGAAGTTCGCGCTGCTTGAGTTCCTGGTAGATGGGGTTGATAGTGCTCTGTTCCGGCTCCGCAGATTTATCGGCATCCTTCTGTACCGTTCCCTGTTTCTTCAATGCCTCAATCTCGGCTTTCAGTTTGACCACCTCAGGATAGTTCTCCGTATATCTGACGAGAAGTGCATTGAGCTTATTTTCGAGAGCCTTCACGCTTCTGTTTTCGGTATGCCTCATCACTGAAACAGAGTATTGATCGACCCCTTTGAGTTGGTTCTTGATACTGCCGCTGGTAGCTTTCAGTTCGTTCTTTTCTATCTTTAAGCCCTCCAGTTGGTCATTGTAGTACTTGATGTCATGGATGATACTCTTTTCGTCAACTGCCAGATAGATGCCCTTATCCTGTCTGTACTTGATAATCGCGTCCTCGGCCTTGTCAAGTTTTGTTTTCTGTGCCACAATCTGCTCGTTAAGGAATCTCCCGGCTCCATAAGCCTCCTCGCGCTTAGATGTGGTATTTTCCTCGACATAGCGCCGAACGAGGGTGTTGACATAATCACGGGCGAGCTTCGGGCTCTGATCGAGGATGGATACGATAAAAAGATCGTTTCCCTTTACTGCGATAGAGGTCCTCTGCTGGAAGTCCTGGATCATGTCCTCAAGCTCCTTATCATTCCTCGCCTTCGAATCAAGATCAAGGTCTTTGAAGACCCTCAGTATCAGCCCCCTGCTCAACATCGCATATCTCAGAACCCTCAGCCTGTCTTCCATTGAAGGAGTGATTGCGATGTCTTTCACCAGTTCCTTGATAACATTGTGCTCTATGAAGACAGTACTTTCGGCCATGTACTTCTTCGGCAGAAAATAACTTCCCCACATAACGACGGACATGATGCAAAGTGAGAGAACAATAAAGAGTGTCTTCATCTTCAGCACCACTTTAAAATGTTTCTTCAATTCGGCAGTCGGTAATTCCATTGTGAGACTCCTTCCCTATCTAAAAAATGCTTTCTTTCACGATAACGAAGTCCCCCGGCAAAAGGGTGATGTTCTGTCCGAGATCACCCTCCTTCATCAGGTCCTTGACTTTTACGTTAATGATTTTTTTCTGATCTGCATCCTGTCTCATGACAACAACACTATTCTCGCTGGCGAATTTCGTGAATCCTCCCGCATCCAGGATCACATCAAGAATCTTGACTCCTTTCCAATAAAACACTGCTTTAGGGGCGTTCACTGCGCCCATGACATAAATCTTGTTGTTAGTGTTGTCGGGCAGAAAGATCATGTCCTCCGACTTGAGCGCGACGTCTTTCGACAGTTCAGCCTTCATGAACAAGGCATAGAAATCAACATCGAGTTTCTTTCCGTCACGGATGATATATGCATGCTCCAGGTCGGCACCTCTTAAGTTTCCAAGGCCCGTGAGAAATTTAAGGAGGGTTGTCCTCCCTGGCATGTTATGCACGCCTGCGGACCAGACAGATTGGGTAGACCCCGACGTTCCTGCACCCTCGCCTTCCTTCCCGCTGCCCTGCCCTTGCGCTACCCCTCCACCAAAGACGTAAATTTTATTGTTTGTCATCCTCACCACCGTGACGGTGACTATGGCCTTCTTCACGAAGGCCTCAAGCCGCTCCGCGAGCTTCTGCCCAAGTACCATTGGCGCGAAGCCAGATGCTTCAGCATCTCCGATTCCCGGGAGAGTTATCTTTCCGTCGGGCCTGACGACCACCTTTGCATCAAGCTGCTGTTCACCCCAGACGGATATCTGGAGTTCATCGCCGTCTCCGATGATGTAGTCATCGGCACTGCCTATGGCAGGTAAAGACACTATGGCGGCAATGCAAAACATCAAAAAAAGAATTTTCATAAAGCCTCCTACCTGCTGCCCCTTCCAAAGAGAACGACTTTGACTGTTTCAAGCACAATCAGGAAATCGAGGAAGAGGGAAAGATGTTTTATGTAGTAAAGATCGTATCTCAGTTTCTCAACGGCATCCTCCGTCGACGCACCGTAAGGGTACTTTATCTGCGCCCATCCTGTGATGCCTGGCTTTACAAAATGCCTCTCTGAATAATACGGGATAATCTTCTTTAACTGCTCAACAAATTCGGGCCTCTCCGGCCTCGGACCGATAAAGCTCATATCCCCCTTGAGTACATTATAGATCTGGGGCACCTCGTCGAGTCTCGATTTCCTGAGGAACTTGCCTACGCGCGTAATCCTGCAGTCTTCCTTCTCAGCCCAGACAGCGCCTGTCCCTTTTTCAGCGTCGTCACGCATAGTCCTGAACTTGTAGAGCACAAAATCCTTCTCCCCCTTACCCACCCGAGTCTGTCTGAATAAGACGGGACCCGGAGAGTCTGCCTTGACAAGGAGGGCAAGAATAGGCAGGAATGGCAGAATCACGACAGAGCCGACCAGAGCCAGGGCCAGATCGATGGCGCGTTTGGATAGCATCTTGAAAGAGGTTATCTTAAAGCCGTCCGAGAAGATAAGAGAACTTGGTTTCATCTCCTCGATGAGGAGTTTTCCCGTCATCTGCTCATAAAACGAAGGCGCGTCAAGAACGTCGATGCCGCTGAGCTTGCAGTCCAGTACATCCTTCAGAGGGAGATTACCCCTTCGTTCCGTGAGAGAAATGACAATCTTCTGGGCGCGTTCTTTGCGGGCGGTTTCCAAGAGGCTTCCCCCTTCAGGGATGTACGCCGCCGGAACCACGCATGTCTCAGTGTCGCAGGTAACATATCCCCTGAGAATGTGGCTATGATTTGTTGAGAGAACAAGTTCACCCAATTTTTCAGCGCTCGCGCCTGCACCAAAGATCAATACTCCTTTCGCAAACGCCGGAAGCCTTGGGAAAAGCCCGAAGAAAAGGTGCCAGATAAATTGCAAGGCACTAAAAGAGACCAGGCAATATGCGAGCATGCCTCGCCACATTTTAATAGAAGGAAACACATAAAAAAAAGTGGAAAGAATAACAAAAGCAAGACATGATGAGGCCACTGTTCTCACTAACGTTTCTTTATTGCTCAAATTTCTGTCCTGCGTGTAGAGTTCCACGAAAAAAGAACAAAAAAGAAGAGTAATCACGAAGACAACGACCGTGAAGCCCAGGTGCTCGTATTTAGCCTGGCCCTCGGAGAGACCGCCGAATCTCAGACACAAACTGATGTAAAATGCAACAAGGCCCAGAACTCCATCACCTGTCAGGAGGATTCCGCTCGCAATCGCCGAGGGATTTCGGGAGATGACGCTCATTTGCCGTTGATCTCCTGAAGAAGCTTTTTTGCCTGAGCTGATTCTGAGAAATCACTCTTCGCGAGAGCAGCGACAACCTGTTCCTTTGCCTTATCTTTTTTACCAGCCTGTCTGTAAGCAAGCGCAAGGTGGTAGCGTACGGAAGGGTTGTCCGGCAGAAGCGTAATCGCCTTCTCAAGAGCCTTTGTTGCCTCGTTTATTTTACCGTTCACGAGGAGCGCATATCCCAAGGTATCGATTACACTTCCATCATTCGGTGCGAGTCCGAAAGCCTTGTTTGCTAACTTGAGTGCCTCTGCTTTGTTTCCGTTACCATCTGCATACAGAAATGCTAGATTATTCAGGGCCAGCACATGGTTCTCAGATCTCTCAAGCACGTCACTGTAACCCTTTATAGCCTCCTTTTTCTTTCCCATAAGCTCCAGGGTGGTCGCCCTGCCAAAAAGAGCCGGAACGTAACCCTGCTGTTTTTTCAGGATGTCTTCATAATCTTTAAGCGAAAGACCAAACTCCTTCTTCCGCGTGTGGAGCTCAGCGATTTTCAAACTTATCTGAGGGTTATCTCCCTGCACCTGCAGACCCTTCTTGAGAGCGCCAATCGCCTTATCGAGTTCCCGCTGCTGTTCATAGACATAGGCAAGCACAGTATATCCGTAGGCAGAATCAGGCTTCTGTTTTATGATCGTATTAGCGATATCAAACGCTTTGTTCGTATCACCTTTCAGACAGTATATCCTCGCGGTCTCGTTCATCAGGTCAAGCCTTTGGGGAGCCGTTTTTGTTCTCTCCTGGAGTTTCCTTATCGCATTGTCATAGTCACGAGCGGCGAGGTAGGTCAAAACAATGAGATTCGTCCCCCTCTCAAGATTGGTACGTTCGACGTTTTCAAAAGTCCTCAGCGCATCTTTATATCTCTTGTCAGCCAGATATATCTTCCCCTTCAGCTCCATTGCGCTAATATTTTTGGGGTCGGTTTTCAGCGCCTCATCCAAAACGCTCACGGCCTTTTCGTGATCTTTCTTCCTGAAATAGAAACCACTAAGCGCCACGAATCCCTCCGGCTTTCCGGTCTCTTTCGCCTTCACATAATAGCTAAAAGCCTGCTCATTCTTCCCGGTAACTTCAAAGGTTGAGGCCATGCTGAGGAGCGCTTTGAGGTTCTTCGGGTCCTTCTTCAAAACAGCCTCATACTCGCTCAGCACCTTGTCATACTGGCTCTTTCCCGCATAGTAGGTGGCAGCACTGAAGTATGACGGCAAATAATCAGGATCTGTCTCTTTCGCTTTTTTCAAATACCCGATGGCCTCCGCATCCCCTGACCTGTTTTTCGCGAGTAGCGTCACAGCGATGTTGTTGTACAGTGGGGCGTCTTTCTTGGTGCCGTCGAGACCTTCCTTGAGGGTCTTGACAGCCTTTTCATAGTCTTTCATTTTCACATAATACGAATAGAGAAGAAACCGCGTGTTCAACGCATTCGGCGCTATCTGCACAGCCGCCTTCAACTCGGTCTCGGCTTCCCTCACTTTGCCCCTGCTGATTTCGAACAATCCCTTTTTCAGGTATGCATTTACATAATTAGGGTCGCTCTCCGTCGCCTTGTTCATCTCAACCATCGCCTCTTCGTACATTCCTTTTGCCATGTAAGCGCTGCCTGCTATATTGTGTGCCAGGGCGTTCTTCTCATCTGCTTCCAGAACCTTCTGGGCTTCACGAAGGGCATCGTCCGCCCTCTTTTTAGTAAGGAAAATTACTGACGTCATAAGCCGTGCCTGAATAAATGACGGATAAAGATTAAGGGCTCGTTGGAATTGACTAAGCGCCTGTTCCACCTGCCTTTTGTTGTAATAGCTCAACCCCAGATAGTAATATATGACCGGATTCTCCCCTGTTTTCAGCGCTGTCTGGAAAGACGTTATGGCGTCATCGAACTTTTTCTCCTGATATGCGATAAACCCCAAGAGCCTTTCACTATCCGAAAATTTGGGGAACTTCTTCTTAAGGTCTTCAGCTACCGCACGAGCTTTTTTCAGGTCACCCTTCTCCAAGTGCATCATGCCGACCATAAAGGAAGCGTTCGCATCTGATGGGTCGATCTCAGCTATTTTTGCATAGGAGGCGATTGCTGCATTACTATCTCCTGCCTTTTTCTCGATCTCCGCGCGCATATAATAGGCTTGGGTATTCTTGTTATCCCGCGCGATGACCTGCTCAATCTGTGATTTTGCGCCCTGCTGGTCCCCTTTTTGGAGATAAACAGCGGCAAGGGTCAGCTTCGCAGCTGCCAAATCACTCTTAATCGACAAGGCCTTCTGGAGGTATTCCTCAGCTTCCTTGGCATCATTCTTCTGGAGGAAAACTTGTCCTAAGAGTGCTAGTATATCGGCATCTGATGGGTTTGACTCAAGGCTGATCTTACCCTCGCGGAGTGCATCATCAGACTTTCCTGTCTTGAGATAGACCCTGGCAAGTTCTAAATGGGTCTCTTTCTTTGAAGGCTCCTGTTTCAATACCTTCAGAAATTCCTTCTCCGCCTGTTCATACTTTCCGGCGCTGCGGTAGGCCTTCCCGAGATAAAAACGTGCATCCGTAAAGTTTTGATCCTTTTCCAGGGCATTTTTAAAATACACGATGGAACGCATGGGTTTGCCCTCATCGAGTAGTTTCCGCCCCTCTGCAAACAGCCCGTCTTTAGTTTGATTGCCGCATCCTACAAAAAGAAAAACAATGCTGAAAAGTAATGACAACCTCTTAAACAATGCAATATCCTCCTCGATCACTGAAGTTCCCCTCCATAGCCTCTCTTACGACCCCTTTGAATTTCTGGTAATCAAGGGGTTTCACCATACAAAAAGAATTAGGGAGTATTTCGAGTGTCTCTATGAGGTCCCCGCTGATATGGTCCGTAAGGATAAGGACAAAAGCATTTTTTCTTTTCAGTTCATCTACAAAGGACTCCTTGAATGGATAGTTGGCTATGATCAGCCCGACCTTTTTGCTATGCCATTCCGGGCATAGGGCTTGAGCGTCGGATACACTCTTTGGATGGTATCCTTCGCATTCGAGAAGCGCCTGACAGACGCGCGAAAACCCATCCTCGGCAATTATCAGTATATCTTTCATATCGCTCAGAAACATACCGGAAGGTATGCTTAGCAAGTCCGCTGCCAATGAAGAAATGGCCATAAATTGGGCTAGTGATTCGAAATTGGACCGGGTCCGTTGTCTCCCAAGGATACAATTTTTTAAAAATTGTTATATTTCAGTCAATTCAGACTGTATCCAAAAGAAACACCTAGTGACGTTCGATGACAATAATGATTTTTCCTGTTCCATCCGGCTACGCCTTGTGGGGTCATTGACAAGGAGGGGTCAAAAGGAGAAGTCGGAAGTTGTAAAAGACACGCCTACAAAACGTTAAGACTTTTTCTAACGAAACGGGTATTATCAGCGATAAGGGATCTTTATCGCAGCAAGACTCTTTTTCGAAAAATCAGAGTCCCTCACTGAGCTCCCGGAGAAACTCAGGATTCGTCTTTGCCACCTGTTCCTCCATCTCGCTAATTACACCGATATAGGGAGTCCTCTGCCCGTGATAGTAGACCTCAGCTCCAATCGGACAGAACACGATCCCTGCCCTTTTGAGAATAAGGTGAAGGCCTTTTGCCATAACCGCAAGCCAGTGGGTGATCCCCAGCCTCTTACTCTCCGCATAAATACACTTGTATAAATTCATTATAAAAAGCTGACGCCTCCTCCTGTCACCGGCAGTCTGCTCCAGGGTCATACTTCCCGGTACGGACTCATAGATGATGCTGTCTTCGGACCTTCTCCTAACTTCCTTGCTGATCGCCAGCCTCGATATCTCCCCCATTCGCCTCCTGTCAAAATTTTTCAGGTCTATATCCAGTTTGCAGTGACTCTCGATCGGAAATCCTGCCGGAGAATCGAGAATAATGCGAACGGTGCCGATGAGCCTGTCGTCGGCAAAGGTCTCTATAAAGTGCATGGAGTGAGGATCGAACTGATCCGTCTCGATGCCTCCGGGATGATCCTCCGGTCTCTCGAAACCCCATTCATTACAGTAGACCTGATATCGCAGTGCATAAACCCTGCGGAGTTCATCAGCCCCGCAAACCCTCCTTGCGCTAATTCCCAGCTCCCCCGTCATAAGAAGCATGTTAGCCCAAAAGAAGATATATTTCAATGCAAAATCATAAGCAGGCATGACACATAACTACAAAAAGGATCAAATGAGAAAGAATGGCAAGCTTATTGCAAGCAATTTTAAAAACCCGAAGGCTCGCTCGTGGCATCTATTTCTGTATAGGGCGAGTCATTTCATTAAATTACAGTTACGTATTACCGGAGGACACTGCCATGTGTGGAATTGTGGGCTATATAGGTAAAGGACAGGCACTCCCTGTCATCATTGACGGCTTGAAGCGTCTGGAGTACCGGGGATATGACTCCGCCGGCATCGCATTCAAGAACGGCAACGGACTGGAGGTTTACAAGTCCGCAGGAAAGATAAGAGATCTTAAGGCCATTCTGCCACAGCAATTACCGAATGCCTCCGTGGGGCTTGGTCACACACGATGGGCAACTCACGGGGCGCCCTCATCAAGAAACGCTCACCCCCATGTCTCCGGAGGCATCGTGGTGGTGCACAACGGAATAATCGAAAACTATAGGGAGCTGAAGTCAAATCTCATCGAAGAGGGATTCACATTTACTTCGGACACTGATACAGAGGTTATCCCCCATATGATCTCCAGTTATCTCTCGAGAGGCCTCAAGCTTCCGGATGCGATACGAGAAACAACGGCACGTCTAAGAGGGTCATACGCAGTCGGGGTACTATGCGATCAATATCCCGAAGCGCTCTACGCAGTAAGATCAGGCAGCCCGCTGGTGGTAGGCCTTGGCGAAGAAGAATTCTTCTTTTCCTCTGATATCCCCGCACTGCTTCCCTACACGCGAAGATTTATCTACCTCAGTGATAACGAGATTTGCAAATTGACAGCAGGGGGAATTGAGGTCAGTGCGTTGCACCCCGCGAAGACTATACCAATTCAAGACAAGATCGTAGAAATCAACTGGACGTCGTCCATGGCGGAAAAAGAAGGCTACGAGTACTTTATGTTGAAAGAGATTTATGAACAGCCAAAGGCAGTCGCCGATACGATAAGAGAATGGATAGACAATACCGACGGCTTACTGGAGCAGTTGGGCATATCTGAACAGGCAAAAAAGCTTAGGAGGTTGCATATCGTGGCCTGCGGCACGTCCTATCACGCCGGCCTGGTGGGCAGGTATGTTCTCGAAAAATTTGTGCGTATGCCGGTAAATGTCGACGTTGCATCGGAATATCGATACATGGACCCCATATTAACAAAGGGGACTCTGTTCATAACCATCACTCAGTCGGGTGAGACCGCCGATACCCTTGCGGCGCAGCGCGAAGCCAAGGAAAAAGGCGCTCTTGCGTGTACGATCTGCAATGTCGTGGGAAGCTCAGCCGCCAGGGAAGCCGACGCCGTGTTGTACACACGTGCGGGAGTTGAAATAGGAGTCGCATCCACAAAGGCATTTACCGCCCAGATGGCAGCGCTTTCTCTTTTGAGCATCGCCTTGGGCCAAAAAAAAGGTAAGCTCCACCCTGTGGAAATACAAACGTTGAAGGACATCCTCAAGGATATTCCTCACCTTATCGAAAAGACGCTCAAGACAGACGCCAGGATCAAAGAAATAGCTGAAACCCTTGTCAATACCAAAGGCTTCCTCTATCTTGGCCGGGGAATAAACTATCCCATCGCCTTGGAAGGCGCGCTTAAAATGAAAGAAATATCCTACATCCCTTGCGAGGGCTACCCTGCGGGCGAGATGAAACACGGACCCATAGCCCTGATTGAAAAAGGCGTGCCGGTTGTCTTTCTGGCCCCTCTGGACAATCTGATTGAAAAGGTACTTTCCAACATGGAAGAGGTGAAGGCGCGGGGAGGAAGGATAATAGCCATCACGGACGCCCCCGCCGCGGTAAGAGACAAGGCAGACGAGCTCATCGTCGTACCTTCCACCCATCCAGCTTTTTTGCCTTTTGTTACCGTACTGCCGCTTCAACTACTTGCCTATCACGTGGCGGGAATGAAGGGATGTGATGTCGACCAGCCCAGAAATCTGGCAAAAAGCGTAACTGTTGAGTAAAAAGGCTATCCAGAGGACCTTTCCCTTTTGCCCCTCTACGGGATTCAGATGATTTGCTGTCGACATATTTTACACTTTGAATGGCCTTTAGAGATCTTTTCTGATAAGTATTTGTTTTATATAGATATTATAACATGGCATTTGTTTTGCTTCGCTTGTGATCAAGCGCACAATTTTACTGGATCACGGAGGAAATACAATGTTTAAGATACTGAAATACTCGGCCATTGTTTTTGTCATTTTATTATCATCGGCAGCGCAGGCGTTATTCGCTGCTTCTACTCCTAGTATTACTGATACTTTCAGTAATACTTATCCTACTTTTACTGATACACTCGATTTCTCTTCCACGGAAGGCAGTCATAGTTACACTTATTATCAGATCAGTGACTATTACACATACACTCACGCGCTGACCGGATTGAACACTTCCGGCTTTGTTCTTGATAGTGCTACCTTGACGTTAAGACATAAAGGTAATAGCAACACGCATACCGTTGAACCCTATGAGCTATGGTTTGCTGACAGTAATGGAAATATCCTAATCGGTCAATTAAGTAGCAGCGTTAATGATTGGGTTCCCGATACATGGACAATCAGCAATGCTGTCTTAAACGAGATGCAAAGCACCACCCCATGGAGCCTTAATGTTAAGCTCAACGAAACAACCAACGGGAATGACAAACTCCAGATTGATTATTCCACCTTAGCCGGTCATTATTCGGACCCGGATCCCGGTTCTCAAAATAATACTCAGGTACCTGAGCCTTCCTCATTTCTTCTCCTCGGTGCAGGACTTCTGGGCGTCGGGCTTGTGAGGAAGGGTATCAAGAGATAACAGAAATAGATTCATACCCAGAAGGGTGATATGGTCCTAGGCCCATTCACCTTTCTGCATGAGGCCCCGGTAACCCCGGGGCCTTGTTTTTTTGCTTTGCTTTCCATTACCCTTGTCGCTAATGCTTACATTTGATGCAAGAATCACACTTCTAGTGGCACCTCCGATGCTCGACAGTCAAAACCAAGAGTTGCCATTGAACGGAAAATACATCCGCTCAGCGTTGTCAAGCCAGCCTGTCCGGCATCCTTCCTAATAGAGTGGAAGAGGATTCCTGACAAGCCGGAATGACAGCGTCGTTGAATTTCGCCTGTTTGATTGCCCAAGTAATTATATGTAAGAAAAGGGAAAAGCGCTAAAATATAAGCCGTGAAAGGGAACTCTGTAGAAAGAATAGGTCTTCCATCCGTTATTCCGCTAAGACTCGGTATTGTCAATTCTTTCCTCATAAGGGGCAAGAGGGCCGTGCTAGTCGATACGGGCTATCCAGGCAATGCGGATAAAATACTCGGCCATCTTGGGAAAAACTCTATTGACTCCAAGGACTTATCACTGATAATCCTTACCCACGGTCATATCGACCACCACGGAAGTGCTGCGGAACTACGGTCGGCTACAGGCGCCCCTATCGCCATCCACAAAGAAGATGCCGGTTACCTTGAGAAGGGGATAGATCACCTCGGAAACCCTACCGGCTTTGCCGGCTGGGTTATAAAATCTCTGTTTGCCCGGCGGAGTGAGGTTCGCACAAGGGCGCTTACTCCCGACATTATTATTGAAGGGGAGATGGATCTTTCGGCATTCGGTGTCGAAGGAAGGGTGATCACTACGCCGGGGCATACAGAAGGTTCAATTTCCGTGATTCTGCCGGGGGGTGAAGCGATTGTAGGTGACCTGCTCATGGGAGGCTTCCTCTTTCGCAAGCTGCCGAGAGGTCCCCTCTTTGTGGCAGATAAGGAGAAATGGAAGCAGAGCGTTCAGGTAGTAGCGAAACTTTTGACAGCGACCATCTTCACATCTCATGGCGGCCCCATCCCAGCAGGCCGCCTGCAGAGTTTCGTTAATAGGGTACTGTAATAATGAATTGTAATTATATGGCCGATAAGTGTAAAACTCTTTCTCCTTTTTGTGTCGGTAAACCTTACATCCCCCTCCCTACGGAAATTGTCCAATAAATTATCCTTAAAAAACAAAAGATTAATAATTGGCACGGCAGTTGCTTCACCTATGCCAGAACACAATCTAAAAGAAATCACAAGGAGGTGAAACAAATGAGCAAGAATTTAATGAACAGATTAAATCCAAAAACAAAGGAGGTGAAACAAATGAAAAAGACAAGATTCTTTTTGCTGTCAGTAATGATTATTTCGATGTTTGTCATTTACGGGACAGCATTTGCACTGCCAATGATTGGGTTCGATCCAACCGGTACAGGCACGTTCACTCTGACCAACACCAATACTTCATCCTACGCTGACCTCTGGACCTCCCTTACTGACACAGGGCTTTCCGTCGGCTTTGATCCTACCGCGGTAGTTCCCACGCCCGACGCGCCTTACGATACCACGTTTATCTTGCAGGGACGCGTAGATGCAATGTCTGCAAACGGCACCAAATTACTGGTATCAGTCTTTAATAATGTTACGCAGCAGGTGACGTTTGAAACAAAGCTGACCGAGACGGTTATTACTGAAACGGCATTTGACGGCACGCATCAGACTGCAAGCTTTAGCAGTGGCGCTGATCCAACCGCTTTGCTTCAAGTCTATTTTAACAACGCGGTAACTGCGGTGCCGGGAAACGGAGCTGGGACGGTGTCTGGGTATGATGACGGTACCCTTATCTTGACCGCTCATCTGGCTAGTGCAACCGCAAGTTTTGATTCGCCGGTCCCAGGTCAATTAGGAACGGGGTCGTTCGATATTCGGTATATCATTGACTCCTGGGACCCTCTTTACATCGACGCAACAACCCAGCACATCTTCGATATCGAAGGAACCGGAACTCTCAATCTGCCGCCTTTCTTTACGCCGGCAGTAATGTGGGATGGAACGAACACATCAACCGGAATCCCTCTCAAGTATGACGGCTCCTCTAGTTTTTCAGCAGTTCCCGAACCAGCGACTTTTGTTCTTCTTGGAGCAGGCTTAGCAGGACTTGGTGTTCTGAGATTCCGCCGCAAAGCTTAAGCTTTTAAGAACAGTTACCTTAAAACGGCGCATCTCTGTGCGCCGTTTTTTTTTTCGACTCTTCAACCTAATCGTCATCCGCTTCGACTCGTCTTCCGCTAGACAACCATTTTTTAATTGTGTAGAATGGTTTTGTGATGTTACTTATTGATATTTTCTTTTCGGTTTCGACTACTGGTTTCAGCGCGAGAAGGCCGACTCCCATGCGTGTCGTGCACAGGCCTGCGTCTCAGCTGCTTTGCGGATTGCTTATGCAAAAGACTCCGCATGCCTCGTCTTTGAGGATAGACCATCTGTTATGAACGCCAGTTGGCGCAAAGACGATGTTGTTGAGTTGCTTTTACATCTTAGAATTATGGCAGCAGGAGCATAGCAAGATTTCTTAAATAAATGCACGGACTCCGAAAAATATCTATAACGGAATGAGCGAACTGAATCCTTGACGAGCGACAAAAGAGTAAAAGAAAAGAAGCATATACTCTTTGTTGGAGAAGAAGTGACTTTAGCTCATATAGTACGTCCCTTATTATTAGCTGATTCACTTGATAGGAGCAAGTATAATATTTCCTTTGCGTCTGGCCACAAGTACAACTCGTTGCTTGAAAATTGTGGGCTGTCCAATTATTTTCTCCATACAATTCAATCAGAAGTCTTTTTAGATCGTTTAAGCGAGGGGAAGCCTCTCTATAACTTTGATGAATTAAAAAAGTATGTAGAATTTGAGTTGTCGTGTATTGCCAAATTATCACCGGACTTAATCGTTGGAGATTTCCGTATTTCGCTCGGCGTCACAGCTGACCTATTAGGAATTCCTTATATCTGCCTTTCTAATGCTCACTGGAGTCCCTATTCAGTGCTGCCCTTTCCGGTTCCTGAACACGTAATGCTCAAAATCTTTGGCATAGGCATGGTCGGCAGACTTCTTCCAAAACTCCTTCCGCTTATCTTCTGGCACCACGCGCGTTCTTTTAATGCTGTGAGAAATTTTTACGGTCTTCCATCTGTCGGAAATCTGAAGAATGTGTACACTTACGGGACATGGACGCTTTATACTGATATACCATCGGTCTCCCCTACAAAAAACCTTCCTCAGAACCACAGTTATATCGGTCCTGTAATTTGGTCGCCGGATATTGCCCCACCCCACTGGTGGAGCAAACTACCAGAGGACAAACACTTAATTTATATAACTATGGGTTCTTCGGGCGACGTAAGAGTGTTGAAAAAGATATTAGAAGCCTTGAAGGATACTGTCTATATCGGAGTGGTAGCAACCGCCGGAAGAATAAAGATAGAACCATCGACAAATATATTTTCTGCTGACTACCTTCCCGGCCTCGATATCGTTAAGAAGGCATCGTTGGTGCTCTGCAACGGAGGTAGCGCAACAGCCTATCAAGCACTCTCTCAGGGTGTACCTGTTTTTGGATTTCCCTCAAATGCTGACCAGTTTTATACTATGGAGTCAATCGAGAAAAACGGTGCCGGCATTCTCATCAGACCTGGGCATGCCTCATCAACGAATATACTGCGCGCTATCAATAGCCTGATTCAAGATGATGGGTACAAAGCTGTGGCACAGAAACTTGCTGAGGAAATTGCTCACTATATTGCGCCGAAGATTTTCAGAAGTTTCATTGATAACTGGGCGGATGGAAATTTGAAACAATAGGGAGAACTGGTATGCCTTCAAGGAATAAAAGGATATTGATAACCGGCGGAGCTGGTTTTATTGGAACCCACCTTGTCAATGCTTTGTCGAGCCGCAAATGGGAAGTGGTTGTGCTTGATGCACTCATAAAACAGGTGCATCGTTCCGGACGATGGAATCCTCCCCCCCATGTAAAATTTATTAAGGGCGATGTCTGCAATAAGAGCAGAGTGCGGGAAAGTCTTGAAGGAGTAAATTATATTGTCCACTTGGCTGCAGAAACTGGCGTTGGTCAATCTGCTTATGAAATATCGCGCTATGTTAAAACAAATGAACTCGGGACTGCAGTATTGCTAGAGGAGGCTTCAAGGGTCGGTGATACCCTCGCGGGAGTGGTTATTGCATCTTCAAGAGCTATATATGGCGAGGGCAGATATAGATGTGGCACATGTGGTTTCTTCTATCCTAGCCTCCGTAAGGCCGATAAACTCATTAAAGGAATCTGGGAACCTCAATGTCCGACGTGCCAGAGACTGGCAAGCCCCTTATCTTCGGTCGAGGAACAAACGCCCAATCCTGTATCAGTTTACGGAATAACAAAGCATAATCAAGAAGAGTTACTACGACAATTTTCGGAAAGCTTCAGCATTCCTGCTATAGCTTTGAGGTTTCAGAACGTATATGGCCCGGGCCAGTCATTGACGAACCCCTATACTGGTATTCTTGCTCTTTTTTCGACGAGGCTCCTTTCGGGCAATCCAATCTATATTTATGAAGACGGCAATGAGCGGAGGGACTTTATTTATGTCGAAGATACAGTTCAGTCTATAGTTCTTGCTCTGAAAAAAGGTTTTTCTAAAATCTATGAAGTATATAATGTAGGTTCCGGCATTGGCACAAGTGTCGAGGATATCGCTCGTTTACTTCTCAGGATAATGAAAAGAGAGGTGCCGGTCATAATTGCTGGGAAATACAGAGTCGGCGACATCAGACATGCCTGGGCCGACATTACCAAAATCCAAAGGGATTTTGATTTCAAACCGAGATATCCCATCGAGAGAGGGCTCAGGATATTCGCTCAGTGGGCGAGGAAACAGCCACTCCCAATAGACCGTTACAAAAAGACAGAGGCCGAATTGATAAATAAGGGTCTTTTATTAGAGTCGCGAGAAACATCAACTGATTGACAATTAATTCCAAGATTTTCTAATGCTAAATATTTTTGAGGAGGCGAGCAATTCGTAAAATCAAGCTGGGACAGGTTTTGGTTTTTCTTATCTTTTCTGCCTTTGCAGTGGCATTTTCTTTTGTTACGACAAGGTTAATTGGGCACATACTCCCTTCAGGAGATTTCAGAGGCCTTACCGTGGCTGTAATTGCCTTAGCTTTCTTTTATCTCTATGCCCTCGTTTTTTTTCGCATCTTTCTCTTGCTCATGCCTCTGAAGGAAGGTGAAATAGCGATCAATTCAAAGGAGGAGTTTGGCTATCATGTGTACCTTCTTTTTTACCTGATTTATTTCTATCCCATCATGCGCAGCGGCTTTGTCCCTGTGCCGTTGATGAGACTTTTCTATATCGCGCTCGGTGCACGGCTCGGCCATAACACTTATAGCGCAGGAATCATATATGATCCTCACCTTGTAAGCATTGGTGATAATTCGCTTATAGGTCAGTATGCACTACTCATGCCTCACGCTATAGATGGTAAACGGCTTGCCCACTCTTGCATAAAAATTGGAAATAACGTGACTATCGGTGCCCATGCAGTTATCATGTCTGGAGTTACTATAGGGGAAGACGCCATTGTTGCAGTGGGAGCGGTGGTCCCTAAGGGCTCGCGTATAGGAATCGGCGAGATCTGGGGAGGAATTCCCGCGAGGAAAATAAAGGATATTGACATGTCATATAAATAAAAAGGTGAAAAAACTCTCTATTCCTTACCTCATACACGCTCTCACATGAGCTGTCCTCTTTAGTTGCAAAGAAATTCAGGAACAGGTAGCATGAGGTGCTGTTTACAGTGAACATCCCAAGATACGGGGGACCATTTTCACTTACAGTGTTGCAGAAATTTTGTAAGAGATCGGACTGAAAGAGCCAATAAGTTGCATCAGCGCACAGGAGAGAAAAAAATAGAGCGTCATTCCTGCAGAAGCGGAGAGATCAGCCATCCTCCCACTCCGACTTCGGTGCGCCTCCCGCCAAAGAGATTCGTCGAGGCGGCATGAACTGCTAAATCCGCAGATTCCGGCAAGAAGAAAGCGAGTAGATCTTTTCTCCTGTTAAAAAGTTCCCTCTCAAGATCTTCACATGCTGCAAAGTAGGGAGTTCTTAACCCATGATAATCTACCGCAGGGCCCGCTTTCAGAAATTTCAGCCCGCATCTCTTAAGCAACCTCTCAAGGGGTAAACTCATTGCTGAGACAAGACATCCGATTCCAAGTTCCCTTGATGCAGAATAAAGTTCCCTGATCAGGCCGAGCGTAATTTTTCCCCTCTCGATGCAGATATCCTTCGTCGCTTCAGAACTCACCGCAAGTCGTGAAATCTCTGCGACCTTTTCTCCATGCTGACAGATGGACCTTGTATCGACATTGCAATGTCTTTCCACGGGAAAGCCATGAGGGTTTTGCAGGATTAATCTCACTGTTCCAACGGGTACCGACTTGACATATGCAACGAAATGAAGCGAGTAAGGATCATAGATATCTGTCTCGAGCCCGGCAGGGTAGTCTTCCGGCCGTTCATACCCTCTCTCGAGACAATAAACTTTGTATCTTAACCTATAAACATCAAGCAACTCGTCATAAGAGGTCGCTTTCTTCACACGCATGCCTAATAATAAGTGGATTCACACCCAAATTACAAATTAAGTTTTTTTAATTTTCTTTTTTGTATATTCCAACCCTTCATGGTATTATTTATCAATGTTTTACGTGGCCTTGAGAATCCTCCTCTATGACAAAGTCAGATCCTTCATTACACTCCTCGGCGTCGTTTTTGCGGTGAGCCTCATTTTTGCGCAGATGGGGATATACCTTGGTCTCATGGAAATGTCCTCTGTGATAATAGATAATACACCTGGTGACATATGGGTTACATCGAAGAATAGCAAAAATTTCGACTTTTCCCAGCCCTTTCCGGAATATATCTATCAGCAGGTGCTCTCCGTAGAAGGCGTCCAGCGGGCCGAGAAATTGATTATAGCATGGAGCATGATTAAACAGAAAGAGGGGGGGATGGAACAGATTGAGATGGTAGGTTACGATCCTGACACAGGTGTTGGCGGCCCCTGGAAGATGAAAGTCGGAGATAGCAGAGATGTAAAGAACGGCAACTTCGCCATTGTTGATGAATCTGCCATGAGAAGACTCGGCAATATAAAAGTCGGCGATTACAGAGAAGTCTTTTTTAGAAGGCTTCAGATTGTGGGAATCTCAGAAGGCATCAGATCATTCACCACCGCCCCCATAATATTTACATCTTACAAGCTTGTACAGGGTCTTCTTGGGTGGATAGGTCCAGATAACACTGTCTTTGTGATCGCCAAGGTTTCTCCCGGCAATTCTGTGAACAGCATTGTCCAGAAGTTAAAGCAAAGACTGAAGGGAGTCGATGTCTATTCAAGAGATGACTTCAGCCGAAAGACCCGCCTCTACTGGACTATCGAGACAGGCGTCGGGTTTGCATTCCTCCTAACCATACTCATAAGCTTTCTCATCGGTATGCTTATAATAGGACAGACCATTTATAACTCCACTGTGGAGCATATAAAAGAATTCGGCACTCTCAAGGCCATGGGTGCAAACAACACAGACATCTATCGGATCATATTCTCACAGGCCCTCATTAATGCGCTCTTTGGTTATCTCATAAGTCTAGTAATCACGTTGATTTCGGTCCCGATATATGAGGCAACCGATTTGGTGATGGTAGTGAGATGGTGGACAAATTTGATTGTTCTGGGACTTGCGCTGGTCATGTGTCTCTCCTCTGCCTTTGTTTCCATAAGAAAGATAAAACGAATCGATCCGGCAATACTTTTTAGGGGCTGACGACATGGAGACTGCAGTGGTAGCACAGGATTTGACAAAAATATATACCGAAGGCCGGTTTCAGGTAAATGCGGTGTCGTCCATTAACCTGGAGCTAAAGGAAGGCGAAATAGTGGGCCTCTTTGGTCCTTCAGGCAGCGGCAAGACAACTCTTCTTTCGATGATAGGCTGTATACTTCGCCCCACCAGCGGCTCAATCAAGATGTTCGGTGTTGAAACAACAGCCATGGACGAAAACGAATTGCCTGAAATAAGAAGAAAATATATAAGCTTCGTCTTTCAGGGGTTCAATCTTTTCCCGGCACTTACCGCCTTTGAAAATGTCATGATCATCCTGAAATTGAAAGGGGCGGGCGAATCGGCTGATCAGCGTGCGCGGGATATGCTCACGATGGTTGGACTCTCAGACAGGATGAATTTTCTGCCCAGAGATTTAAGTGGTGGACAAAAGCAGAGGGTTGCCATTGCGAGATCGCTTGCCACCGATGCGCCTGTCATACTTGCTGATGAACCAACAGGAAACCTTGATCACACAAACGGCAGAAAAGTCATGGAAATTCTCAGAAAGCTTGCGGTGGAACAAAATAAGTGTGTCGTAGTGGCAACACACGATACGAGAATCCAGGATTTTTTTGATGTTTCAATTGAAATGGAAGATGGTAGAATTGTTGGGATGAAAAGAGGGATGCAATGAAGAACAACCGCTTTGGCATTTTGTTGATTACTGCGCTTATTGTTGTGGCGATAGGGCTTGCCGTCCTGGGTCCAATGCTTTTTAGACAAAATATCTCTAAAGAGTCGCCGACGCCCGAGCGGACGACGGGTTCATTCCTGGCTGCTAAGGGTATAGTTGAAAGTGAAGAAGATGTGCAGATAAGCAGTCAGGTTAAAGGCGAGATAATGAAGATGAACGCTGACGAAGGGGACATGGTAAAGAAGGGAGAACCTCTGGTGACTCTCGACAAAAGCGCGCTCACCGCAAGGATCAATGCATCTGAGGCGGCGCTTAATGAAACAAAGGCACACTTGAAAGAATTGGAGCGTGGTTACAGGACTGAAGATATAGAAATGGCAAAGAGCAGGTTCAACAGCGCTGAGGCGACCTATCTGAATGCGCAGGACGAGTACGAAAGGCAAAAGCGACTATACGACAGGAATGCGACAACTGTTGTTGAACTGAACAGGGCAGAGGAAAAGATGAAAGTTGCAACAGAGGGATTAAACGAATCAAAAGCTGCCTTGCAGAAGTTCCAGAAAGGGGCAAGATCAGAGGAGATAGAAGGGGCGAGGGCGAAGGTCGGTAAGGCTAGTGCCGAATTGCAATACGACAAAGCTCTTTTAAAAGATTACACAATCCTTTCGCCTATCGATGGACTCGTTGCGGAGCGCTTCAAAGACGATAACGAGACAGTAGACGTCGGAACTCCCATATTAAAGCTTGTTAATCCGGAAAAGCTGAGAATACGGGCGGAACTCGAAGAAACGGATGTAGGCAAAATCAACAGCGGCCAGTTTGTCGAAGTCTATGCAGATGCATATAGGGACAAGGTGTTTCACGGTAAAGTTTACAAAGTGTTTTCTGTTGTAAGGAGGAAGGCCCAGAGGACCTTCGACCCTGCTGCGTCTTTTGACATCAATACGCAGGGGATTTATATCAGGCTAGATGATTTCACAGGCTTAAAAGATGGCATGACGGTAACCGTGAGATTTATTAAATGAAAAGGTTGTTCGTCCTCCTTCTTCTCTTTTTCATACTTCCGCCGTCGGGGGCATATTCGTCAGAACTGGCCCTTCAAAAGTGTATTGATATGGCGTTAGAGAACAACAGCGGCCTTAAAGCATCAAAGACAGAACTTATTTCGTCGGCGGAAGACGTTATCATATCTCATGCGAGTTTGTTGCCTTCGCTGAAGATTAAGGGCGCCTATGCACTTCGCGACAAGTCTGATGCATTTATTACCAGGGCTGATGTCTTTGCACCAGGCATACCCCCTGTCGATGTCGAACAGTCTCTCGAAAATCAGAATTTTTACGGTGCAAGTCTGATCATTGATCAGCCCCTTTTTATGGGCGGCCAACTGACTCATTCGCTTAGCAAATCAAAGATACTCGGCGAAGAGGCAATTTACCGCGTTGAAAGGCAGAAAAAATTGCTCGAGTTTAATGTGAAAAAGGCATTTTACGCTGCCTTAAAGGAGCAGCTTTACAGGAAAACGCTCGAAAAGATAGTCGCGTCGAAGCGTGAACGGCTGAGGGTAGTACAGGAATTGCACAATGAGGGATACGCCCAGAAAGATGACGTGCTTATTGCGGAGACAGACCTGGCCGCCGCTGAACTGGAACTATTTAAAGTCAAAAACGCAGAGGACCTGGCCCTAAGCAGACTCAAACTGCTCATATATCTTAAAGAAGATGGTGAGATCTCCCTTAAAGAGAACCCCGTGAGAGGGTTTCTCGTGGTATCTCTTCCAGAGGTGAAGGAATCTGCCTTTGCCCAAAGGGAAGAGATCAAGATATCCATGAGGCAGATAGGCGCTGCGGGCGAGGATATCGAAATAGCTAAGAGCGATTTTTATCCGAAGGCTTCTCTTCAGGGCAGCCTAACGAAGCAGAAAGAGACCACTATAACAAGGCCTGAGGTTTGGATGATGACTGCCCAGCTTGACTGGGCTATCTTTGAGTGGGGCAAGACGAAATCAAGCGTAAAGAAAGCAGAAGCGGCGAAGCAAAAACGGCAATATGAGCACGAAGATCTCACAAAAACAGTCTTGTTAGAGGCCGAGGAGGCGTGGCGTGAAGTCAAGGAGAAGGAGAAGGAAGTAGAATTTCACGAGAAAAAGCTGAAGACCTCCGAATCAAGGTTCAGGACAGCCACTGAGAGATATGCTGAAAAAATAATTAAACTGGCGGACCTTCTTGAAACTGAAGCAGATTTTGCCAAAGGATATAACGATTACATTATCTCAGTAAATGACCTGAACATTTCTTTGGCGCGCCTTGAAGTAGCGACCTCGACGCAAAATAATGGATGGTTCACTGCCAAAGAACTTTACCAGCCTGACTTTGAGGGTCTCTCAAAAATAACAAAAGAGAATTTAGCAGGCAATCATGGGAAAACCTCTGAGAATGGTGTTTCAACAGATGCCCCGATTGAAACAGAGGAGGTTTCCAAAGCGGAGTCAGTTACAAAAAGCAATGATGCTGTCCCGACTGTTGCCCCGGAAGTCACTCCTCACGCCGCATACGCCATCCAGGTGGGTTCTTTCCGGATGAGGCAAAACGCCACGGAGTTTGGCAGGAAACTAGGTAGAGAAATAGATGCCAGGAAGATAAAGGTTCAAAAGGTGAAAAATTTCTATAAAATTAGAATTATCGGCTTCACGAGCAGAGAAGAGGCAGTGGCCTTCAACAACAAATTCTCCATAAAGGACTCTATCATTGTCAAGCACGTCGACTGACATTGATAAACTAATCGAGGAGGAATTTTCGAGAAATATTGGGCTTCTGAGCGAGTCAGAACAGAAAAGAATGCTTGAGTCACGAATTGCCGTGGCAGGAGCCGGTGGTGTAGGCGGCCTTCATATTCTCACTCTGGCTCGTCTTGGCATAGGCAAATTTAACATAGCGGACAATGATATTTTCGAACGCGTCAACATAAGCAGACAGTTCGGGGCAAATACTCATACTATGGGGCAAAATAAGGCTGGTGTCCTTGGGCAGATGGTCAAAGATATAAATTGTCATGCCGATGTCAGGATGTTTCATGACGGGATTAATAGTGATAATATATCCGCTTTCCTTGATGGGGTAGACATCTTTGTCGATGGCCTCGATTTTTTTGCTATAGACATACGAAGGCTTGCATTCAGGGCCTCGAGAGAAAGAGGAATTATTGCACTTACTTCAGCTCCTCTTGGGTTCGGAGCAACTCTGGAAGTCTTCTCGCCGACGGGTATGTCATTTGATGATTATTTCAATATATCAGATGATATGACATATTTGGAGAAGATGGCTGCATTTGCTGCCGGCCTTGCTCCTCATCCCTATCACATCCGTTATGTGGATATGTCGAAAGTGAGCCTGGCTAAAAGGACAGGACCTGCTGTTTCGCTAGCTTGCACGCTCGCCGCGTCTCTTATTGCTTCGGAAGTAGTAAAAATCATCACGGGTAAAGATAAAGTGTACCCTGTGCCGCATTATCTTCAGATCGATCTTCTCAGGGGCAAATTTAAACGGGGCTATATTCTGATGGGGGGCAGAAACCCTCTTCAGAAACTAAAGAAATGGATGATCTTAAAAAAAGCTCAATCAATGAATATTGAGGACAACGGACAGCAACTGTGAAGAAGTTTTTTGACATAGCCTTTGTCGGATCAACCCCGATTCACCATCAAAAAGGTCACCATTTGTGCGAAGACGACATTCTCTCTCAGTCTCACTTTGTTCCGAGGCACCGGCGCGCATCACCAAAATGGTGATGCAATACGCGCCGCTGAAACCGTTCGAATGCATCTCCGCACAAACTGGATGGTGAATTTGGTAAATTCGCATTTTGGAGTCCCGATAAAGAGCAGAGCATTGCAAATTTTAATATGATTCCATTTTTCGCCTTTCCCCGCAAGTGAGTCGATCCAGAAGTCTATAGTTTCCCAATAAGACTTCTCCCGTAACAAATAAGATTCCTCGACTTGGTCAGCCTGCAAATCTCAGCCCGGGGGATTTTCTTCAGTATTTCAGCATCTAAATGACGATTAAAAAAAATTAATTCTATTTTAATTAATATTTCCTTTTCAAGAAGTTATACTTCCCGGAAATCTAAATCAAATGCGCAACAATAAGGAACATATTGAGCAAAGGGACCCGAGAATGAAGAAATCTGTGACGTGTGATTTCTGTCACATACGACCGGGCTCAAACCTGCTACAGTCATTGGTAACACGATGAATTTTATCTATGGAAATGTCAGATAATGGACAACATCTGATATCTAAAAAGAGCAATTTTAGAAGGAGGTAAAGTATGTTTAAGCAGGGACAACATGTTGTGAGGGCAGGAACATTCGCTATCCTGGCAGGGATATTCTGTCTTTTTCTGACAAGCTGGAGCTGGGGTGAAAATCTGGCGGTTCCAGGGCCTTTTAGTATGGGGCATAGCCCGTTCGTCGAAGATGAATTGCTCGTACAGCCCAAGGCGGGGGTTTCGGAGGCGAAATCTTCCCAAATACTATCTGAGCAAGGAGCCACGGAGTTTGATGAGATACCTCAGATCAGGGTCAAGGTAATAAAGGTACCGGCACATGCCCTGGAAAAGGTCAAGGTTGCACTGGCCCACAATCCGCACATCAACTACGTTGAGAACAACTACTTCATTGAGCCTATGCTGATACCGAATGACCCCAGTTTCACATCAGAGTGGCATTTAGTGAAGATATCTGCTCCGCAAGCATGGGACGTCAGCAGGGGGTCAGCCGGCGCCACCATCGCAATCCTGGATTCAGGGGTTGACCCGGCTCATCCAGATCTCGCAGGAAAACTGGTAGGCGGCTACAACTTCAGAGCGAACAACACCGATACTCACGACGTTTACGGTCACGGAACTAAAGTTGCCGGTTCTGCCGCTGCAATTGCGAATAACGGCATCGGTGTCGCAGGGGTTGCCTGGGAGAGTACCATCATGCCTTTGGTGGTTGCAGACTCCACTGGTTATGCAACATGGTCTGCCTTGGCTTCAGCGACCACTTGGGCGGCTGACAGGGGCGTGAGGGTCTTGAATATGAGCTTCGGTAGCCCGACCGGCTCTTCCACTCTTCAGAACGCGATCAATTACGCCTGGAATAAGGGAGCCCTGATTTTTGCTGCTGCGGGCAACTCTGCAAATAGCACTCCCAATTTCCCGGCTTCGGGGCAGAACGTGGTAGCTGTCTCTGCAACGGCATCGACAGACAGCCTCGCCAGCTTTTCCAGCTACGGAAGCTGGGTGGACATCTCGGCTCCTGGGGCCTCGATCCTAACGACGACGAATGGAGGTAGCTACGGGTCAGTGAGTGGCACATCCTTTTCATCACCCATCGCTGCAGCTGTTGCTGCTTTGGTAATAGGCACAAATCCATCATTGACCAACGTACAAGTTGAACAGATTCTCAAGGAAAATGCTGACGATTTGGGCACGTCCGGATTTGACCAGTACTTTGGTTACGGGAGGGTCAATGCATACAAGAGCGTGCTCGCCGCGTTTGACGCTCAACCTCTCGTGGACACGACTGCTCCCACTGCCTCTATAGTGACCCCCAGCACAGGTGCAACTGTGAGCGGCACAACGACGGTCAATGTTTCAGCGAGTGATAATGTAGGAGTGACAAAAGTACAACTTTATATCAATGGGGGTCTCTTTGCAACTGACACCACAGGGCCGTACAGCTTTTCCTGGGATACGAGCACCTATTCAAATGGGACATATGATATAGTTGCCTATGCTTACGATGCCGCCGGCAACGTCGGTCAGTCCAGCCATATCTCGGCCTCTGTAAGCAATGCAATCGTTTCACTCAGTCCTTCGGACACCACACCCCCTACGGTGTCGTTCGTTTCTCCCGCCGCCAGTTCAACCATTGATAAGAAAGTGACAATTACGGCGAGTGCAACTGACAACGTTGGCGTCGCAAAGATCGAGCTCTACATTGACGGCGCCCTGAAAAGTTCGATATCAGGAAGCATGAGCCTGACTTACAACTGGAACACCTTGAAGGTCTCGCAAGGCGCTCATACCGTAGTAGCGAAAGCCTATGATGCAGCGAATAATGTTGGTACCACCATGACAACCTTGTACAAATAAGGATGGGCTGAGGGTTCCCGAGTGAAACGACAAAGGCGACAGATCTGAGGTTTGAATTGGCGAAAAGGAAAAGGGCCGATGGCCCCTTTTCCTTTTGCTTTTATGGATTTGTGATGTTAACTTGGTTTATTTCTGCATCCACTTCCTACCGCGAAGCCCTAAGGAGAGCAGTCCGGCACCGATAAGGATTATCGTACTTGGTTCCGGAGTTTCGAACGGCGGCGGTCCGCCCCCTTCATTACCAGTCGCAAAGCCTGTGGCTAATGCACCGTTTTTAGCGTTGGCAGGGCTGCTTGTAACGAAGATGTGAGCGGCTGCTGCAGCGTCGTGGTCATTGGCGGCTAGAACCGATAATGCATCTGTCCAAGTTCCTGAAGTATTTGTCAAGTCGAAAGTTATCATGTCGGATGAGTGAGTAAAACCATCAAAGCTATCTATTGTTTGATTGAAAGACCCAAAGCCATTAATAGCATTTGCCGCTCCGCCGTCGCTATAGGGGCCAGGAGTGAAGCCAGTCCCCGCGTTAGAACCAGTTATGTTGCTTAATGTCCAAGTGGTCGCATTTACATTCACATCCACCGAGCCTCCATCGCCCATGAGGTATATATTCCCTGAGTTCGTTAGTGATGTAAATGTGATTGTTGCGGTAGTGGTAGTGTTCAGGTCAACTTCGACATGGGCGTATGGCCCCGTGTAACCTGAAATCGCAGTGTTACCGAGTCCGAGATCGAAGCTCGTCGTATCTATCACTGCATATGCCCAGATTGGCGTCAACAGAAGAGCTACGATCAATCCTATGAAGATTATTGAGTGTTTACTAGTCCTTCTCATAATTCCCTCCTCGATAGATATTTATTCTATTACTGAATGAGCAAGTTGCATGCCAAGCCATAACCTATTGATTTTTCGCGATACATAAAAGTGAAATAGCGAAAGTGATAAGATTGCCGACAGATTTAGCCCGCTAATCTTTTCACAGGGTAGGTATTATCATCATCATGGGGCTTTGGTTTCTTTTCCTCATAAGTTGCTAATTTAAAAGAATTAACCTGAGCCTCGTCCTTTTATTGCTGGTTTAGGCCAACTGGCGATAACTAAAGTGACGACTTTATTAACCGAAGAAGTGTAAACTTTATCGACTTTTTTGATCTTTTTCAGCTTGGTCAGAAGCCCCGCGCCTGAACCGGTCACCATGCTTCGTTAATCTCTCATTGAGTAGAGAGATGATCTCTGTTGCAGTACTAATCATGTGATCGGGGCCAAAACCGGCCTTCAGCATCTCACTAAAAAAGCTCTTGGCGAGGATCTTGGCGATCTTTTCCGGACTTTGACGAATGGAGACCTTGAGATTAGCGCCTTCCCTTTCCCGGCTCCTTGCTAAAGCCATTTGCGCATATCTTGACTCAAGCAGGTTCTGAAGCTCAATAACCTGAATTGACTTGCCGATAAGAAGAGCGATAACGGAGAGCAGTTCCAGATCCTTTTTCTCGATGTTCGGCTTCTTTTTCGGAGTGTTGGCGTTGATTACGCCTATTACCTTTTCCCGGACCTTAATCGGAACCGCTATGAAACCCTTGCTCTTGTATCTTCCCCTTTTTAGTGGAGCAAACTGAGATTGATCAATATCCTCGACAAATACCGATTCCCCTGTCGCGGCAACATGGCCGGAGATTCCCTCTTTAAGCTTCCTTGCCTCGCCATATGCCTCCTTTGGAAGATGCCCCGAGTGGGCAAATATACGAAGCGTGATATCACTCGTACCCTCGTCGTTTCTGAGAAGCATGATCGAGCAATTTTCAGTATTCAGTAGGTCAGCGGCCATGACTGCCAGTTCCTCGAGGCAGTAGTCTAAGCTGGGGTGACGCTCCATAAAAAGGGATAAGGTCTGGAGCTCACCCTGGGTGTCCACATTTTCCTTCGCTTTGTCCCCGCCGCTTGTAGTCATAAGTTGAAATTATTATATAACGGCCCCCCTCTTTTTTCATCAAGAAAAACTTTTGTTATTCCAGAAATCGTTAAATTTCATTGATTTGTCAAGAACTCCAACATACACAATAAATGTTCCGCCATAGTTTTCATTCGCCATATCGCAAACGGGACATTTGAAACTTGAATTCTCAGTTTTTTTAAGTTGTCTTGATGGTAACAGGTGATAACTGAATCTGTCGTGGTCCTTTACAAAGAGGGATTATTCCATGATTAAAAAAAATATTCATTGAAAAATCAATGAGTTTCACTCAGGCACGCACTTTGCTTCACATCTGATAAGGCAGCTATCAACAAGCTGCAGTCATACTTTCTTGTGCTGAAAGGGAAAATGGTTTATAATTCAAACCTCATGGGAAATGAGGAGCTTTTCGAGAAGAAATTCTCGATTCTTCAAGATATATCCGGGGCAATGGTTACGACGGACAACATTGCCACGCTCTCCAACCTCATGCTCGACTTAGCTATTAACTACTCGAACGCCGAGAAAGGTTCCATAATGATCCTGAATGCCGCCGGAGAACTGACTGTTCTTGCGGCACGGGGAATCGATATCGAGTTTCTCGGCACTTATCGCACCAGAGTAGGCGAAGGGATTGCAGGAATTGTTGCCGAAACCTGTGTGCCGGTGCTCGTCAACGACATAGACACAGACGAACGGTTTCGGGACAAGAAGCGTGACCGTTACAGAACGCGATCATTCATCTCCTGTCCGATTATGATCAAGAGCAGACTTCTTGGGATCCTCAACATTAACGACAAGAAAGACAGCACTGAGTTCACAGAGGACGAATTTGAACTGGTAAAGATCATCGCCAATCAGGCTGCCGCAGCCATCGAAAACGCTTCTCTCATGTCGCAACTGAAAACAAAAGCCTCGGAATTCGAGGAGATCAACCGAAAACTCATAGAGATGGACGTGATGAAAAGCGAGTTCTTCACGCGCATCTCTCATGACCTCCGCACCCCCCTGCACTCTATCGCGGGATCCATCCACTATCTCCGGAAATCATCCAGGACAGTACCGCAGGAGGAGCAAGAGGATTTCCTTAAAATTGTATCGGATGAGGTCGGCAAACTTTCTACCCTTATCGAAAACCTTCTCGACTTCCTGAGACTTGAGGACGAAACCAGGATCATGAAGAAATCAATCATCAGTCCCATAATTCTCCTTAAGGAAGTCATCGATTCTAAATTCCTTAAGAACATCCTCGAGAAGAAGAACCTGAAATTGAAAACATCCATAGAAAAGAGCATTTCCGATGTCGTAGTGGATAAGGAGAGGGTTGTCCAGTTCTTCTTCAGCATCATAGACGGTCTTAGTCACTATCTCGAAAACGGCGATAACATCGAGTTCACGGCACACCAGAATGAAGTTGTCAAAATCACAATATCGGTCTCGCGGAAGCTGCCTGAAGAAGTTATCCCTTACTTCCATGACGCACGACATATTTATCAATCGCAGGAGTCAAACGGGCGCTTAAAGTTCTATCTTGCCAGAAGGATTGCCGAGCTTCACCACTGGAAGCTTGACGCGCGAAATGAAGAAGAATCCTTCGTAATATCGCTCAGCATTTCCAAGAGCGCACTTGAGAAAAGGGATGCAATTCTCGCCACAACCACGGAAATGTTCATCGACCTTATTTCTGAGGCCCTTGGACTTGACGTCTGCTCTGTCATGCTGGCCGATGAACTCACCGGTGAACTCAAGATAAAGGGATCAAAGGGACTAAGTGAAGATATCGTCCTGAGGACGAGGGTGAAAGTCGGTGATCAGATAGCCGGGTGGGTCGCCCTTGAAGGCAAACCCCTCTTCATTGAGGATCTCGACAAGGATCCCCGGTTCGGAAAACGGAGCATCTCTCAATACAATACACGTTCACTTCTGTCATTGCCGCTGAGGCTCGATGACAAAGTCATCGGCGTCCTCAACCTGAACAACAAGAAGAGCGCACTCCCATTTACTGCTCATGATTATTACATCTCGCTTGCGATGAGCGACAGGTTCTCTCATTTCATCAAGAAGGTTTACGAAGGCGGGAGCCTTGAGAGCGACTCCAAACAGTTTCTTACTTCATTTGAGAACCTTCTAAGCGCAGAGAAACGATATTTCAAAAAGGGCGGCCTGGCTCCAAGTCTCGTGAGCAGGATGCTTGATAAACTCTCCGCAACCGAGGAAGAGAAGAAGGCCGCCCTTTACGTCTCTGTAATTTACGATCTCGGCCTTATGTCCATCGACGAAGAAATTATGAAGAAGAGAAAGCTGGCCTCCTCGGAGATGCGATCCATTAAAGTGCATCCTTATACGACGATCGATCTTCTTAGCAGTTTCGAGTTTTCTGACGATGTAAAGAAGGCTATTCTTCACCATCATGAGAGATATGACGGAACCGGATATCCAGGCGGCCTGGTGGGTGAAGATATCCCTTTTATTTCACGCGTAATCGCTGTCGTAGATACCTTCTGTGCACTTATTGAGGACCGTCCCTATCATGATGCAATTACGAGAAGCAAGGCACTGGCAGAGATCAAAAATGGAGCCGGCTCGCGGTACGATCCGAAGGTTGTTGCGGCCCTTGAGGAAGTCTTTCCCAAACTTCCCGAGTAGCCAATAACAGGCTACTCACCGAGGTCGGCAGAAAGTGAGTGGCGAGGAGGGAATTTCAACCTCTGACTTTGTTATTTTTCGAGTGTAAGCCTTCATCTGCTGTCCTCTCTTTTATTGCATATCTCCAGTTAATATATTTTATTTAGTGCTTGTGCTTCAGGAATCTTTATAACATGAGCACCCGTTTATCTGCGCCTTGTCTGAAGCGTTTCTCATCATTATTCCTGCTCGCCTTGGTACTGCTGGCCCTTGGCGGTAGCTGCGTTTCGGAAATCGGCGCAAAACGGTTCAGTGAGCTCCTGCATCGTTACCCCGCAACATGGGATCCCCTTGCAATCCGGGAACTCAGCGCTGCAGCTACGCTTCCACCGTCTGCCATCGGAAAACCGGTGACAATAATAGTACACACCGCCTATGCTCTTTTTTCCAGGGATGAGCGCAGGAGCACCTATTTCGAAGCGAAGTATGACCTTCTGGAGTATCAGTTGTCACAGGAAGTGCGCTTCATCACCGACTTTCTAAGACCGATGACCTCCTGATCCTGGTGCTCCCGGGCAATTATGAAAAAGACAGTATGCCCCAAGATCCTACACCTCCTATCTCAATACTATTACCGGCGGCAGACCGAACGTCTGCTACATTTTCTCCGAAACATCCCTAAGCGGAGTCCTCACGCTCGATGCCACGATGACGCTCTTCAGTTTCTTGCGCAACATCAAGACCAACAGGATCCTGATCGGCGGCGGATATATTGGTAGATGTCAGAAAGAATTTTTTAACCACCTGACCACCTATGTAGAGAAGGTAGACATTTACATCGTGCCGGAAATATCATCAACCTCCCCGGACGGCATCTCCAGCGTGAAAGCCGGGGAGATGCTTGAAGCTCTGCGCCGAGGGGATTACCGACAGATTGCGGAGTTTATTGTGGAAAAGACAGACGGAAGGGCGAATATCCTGCCGCCTTCCGACCGACAGCTATAGAGACTGGCGGAATAGGAAATTTACAATCCGAAATAGTCAGGGCGCGTGATGCTTTTCCTTGACACAAAGTCGAAAACATGTATTAATAAAAATGCACAGGATCAAGCAGTATACTTCGAATTATAAGCAGGATGCTGGATTAGGCGGGACAAGATAGCAGTGAACATACTTCAGAGCATGTCCATATGACTCTCAGAGGATTGATGCTGCACGAGGAGAGACGATTGAGGCGCATTGGCGCAGTCGTTCCATCAGTCCTCTCGAAGTTTTATTGCCGCAGACCGAAACAGGTCGATCTGGAACTCAGCAATCGCTGTAATTTACGATGTACGACATGCTGGTTTCATGGCGAAAACGGCGTTGGGGACCTGTACAACGGTGACGAACTCACAACCGGCGAAGTTTTTACCCTGGTCGATCAGTTGGCGCGATATACCCCACACCTCTATATCGGGGGCTCGGAACCTTTCATACGCGATGACTTTCCTCTGATTCTCAGGCACATAAAAAATCACCAACTGCAGGTATCCTTTGCAACGAATGGAACCTTGTTGGATAAAGGACAAAGCGAACTTCTTGTATCGCTCGGGGTTGATACCGTCTATTTTTCGATAGGAGGCCCTGAAAGATTGCATGACGGCATTAGAGGCAGAGGAACTTTCCGGAAGGTGACTGCGGCCATAAGGGAAATTGCGGATTGCAAGAGGAGGAGAGGCAGCAAGAAGCCGAAGATCTCTGTTAATATCACTATCTCAGCACCCATTATCGGTCATGTAAGAGAGACAATTGATGAATTAAAAAGAACAACAAATGACGGAGTTGACAGCTACCGCTTACACCACCTATGGTTTATCACGCATAAAGAACTCTCTGACCATCAGGCTGCGACAAAACAATTACTGGGATGTTGTGCGTCCGGCGCTGCCAGCCATTTGATTCCAACTTCGCGGGTGCTTGACGCCGTGTCGCTTTCAAGCGAAATCTCCTTGCTTGCAGCCTGGCGGAACGTTACGTCTTTTCCCTCCCTGTCCGGCGACCTTATCGTGAAATACTACTCGGAAAGCGGCACAATCAAAAAGAGATGTATTGCTCCATTCGTGGCAGTTGTTGTCAAACCGAACGGAGACGTAAAGTTCTGCCCCGATGAGTGGATAGACGATTATGTCCTCGGCAATGTGCGCGACAACAAGCTCGAGCGTATATGGAACAATGACAGAGCACGTGCCTTCCGGGCGGTTCTCTTCAAGAATAAATGCTTTGCTGGATGCAAGAGATGCAGTTCGATGTATTCGACTTAAACAAGGGCCTTGAGAAAGAAGAATCTTATGTCTTCCGTAAATAAGGTCCTCTTTCTAGGTATGGATGCCGGTAACAAGTTTTTGATCCAGGAGTGGGCAGCCGACGGGATATTGCCTACTTTTCGGTCCCTTCTTAACAGAGGCTTAGTGGGGGACACGATGAGTCTGGAGGGTTTTTACGAAGGTTCCACCTGGCCATCGTTTTATACCGGCGTGACTCCAGCGCAGCATGGCATTCATAGTCTCATTCAACTTACTCCCGGCACGTATAAATTTGAGCATATCCGCCCCGGAGACTTCGTAAAGTGCGACCCATTCTGGAATCATCTCAGTCGTGCAGGAAAAAGAGTAGCAGTCTTTGACATACCCTTGTCCGGCATCTCTGAAGAACTCAACGGGATTCAGATGATCGAATGGGGCTGCCATGACGGTGTTTATGGATTTCACACCCGTCCGGAGCATCTAAAACATGACGTTCTGGAGCGTTTCGGACCGCACCCGCTGATAAGGTCATGCGACTCTTTCGGCTGGACTCAGAAAGAGTTTCCAGCTTTTAGAAACCTGCTTGTACAGGGTGCGCGATTAAAGGGCGAACTCACCAAGCATTATCTAAAACAAGGCAGTTGGGACTTCTTTGGCCAGGTTTTCAGCGAAGGCCATTGTGCAGGTCATCAATGTTGGCACCTGCACGACCAAAGGCAAATCGCTTCCATCACTCAGTCTGCGTCTGTGACGGAGGATCCCATACTAGATGTATACATTGCCATAGATACCGCAATCGGAGAGATCCTTGCACATATCGACCCTGAGACAATCGTGATATTTCTCGCGGGGCATCGGATGGCCCACTACTTTGGTTTGCAGTTCCTGCTCCCCGATGTTCTCTGTCGTTTGAAAGTAGCCAGAACCCCGATGGAAGTTACGGCAGAAAAGCCTCCCGACACAGTGGACAAACTGGAGGCTGTTCTCACATGGGGATGGCGGCATACGCCGAAAAGTGTCAGAGCAAGGCTACAGTCTCTCCGCCGTAACCTCCGTGGCTGGATTGACGTGCATCAAGGCCGGCCTTCCCCAATGTTTTTCGGGATAGAACCAAGAAAAAGCGAGTGCTTTTTGATGCATAACGGCGCTTCAGTGTGTGGCATCCGATTGAATGTGGCAGGGAGAGAGCCTGAAGGTCTCCTGCAGCCCGGCGAGGAAGCAGAAGTCTTTTGTGATCAATTGGCGCAGGATCTGATGGATATTGTTGATCTCGACACCGGAAAGCCGGCTGTTAAAAGTGTAAAGAGGTGTTCCGAATTATACCGGGGGAAATACCTTGACCATCTGCCTGACCTTCTGGTGGAGTGGAATGACGAGAAAAGAGTAGGGAATACGGTCACAGGAACCCTCGACGGAGCTAGGGTACGGCTCTTTTCAGATAAGATCGGGGTAGTCGAAGGGGCGAACACCTATTGTCGAAGCGGCGATCACAGGCCTGAGGGCCTGTTCATAGCATTCGGACCGGGCATCAAGCCGGGCCGCATGAAGAGGACTGTCTCGATTATGGACTTCGCGCCGACATTTGCAGATTTGTTAGGCGTCAAACTGCCGCTGAGCGATGGCGCCCCGATTACAGAAATTCTAAAAGCACGTTGATGAGCGCAGAAAGGTACTACTTCATATCGGTTATAAAAAACCACATTGCTTGAAACAGCGACCGCTGTAAGTGCTTGATGAGAGAGGCTTTGAAGACGATATCGGCTACAAATAGCTTAGACAAGCTAACAAAAAGGGCCTGCTTTCACAGCACCTTGATTTTACCTGGTGGCGGGGAGAGGATTTGAACCTCTGACCTTTGGGTTATGAAGATTTAAAAGGATAAAATAGATTAAAGAGAATGCCCATAAATATAGGGATAACAAGGCATTTAGATCACTATAAGCCCTGCCTATTTTATGGGCATTTTACTCTATTTGATGTTATTCCGTTAGAAAACGGTTAGAAAGTAAGAGGCGCTGCGGTAACCTGGGGTCTCTTATCTTGGCATCAATTTTAGTTACTTCCATCACAAATCCACAAGGCCGATAAATTATACTTCCTGTCACTGAAGCTGCCATATTTTTTTGCCAGAGATGAGGTGATTCGACGATACGTCAAACTTGCATTAATGAAATATCAGGGTCACCAGGACTGCTTAGCTGAAGAATTGAAAAGACTTCAGACATATACTGGTATATTTGTCGATAAAATTTACAAGGCTCACCCCAGCTCAAAAAATGTTCAATCATATCAATATATTAAATTCAGGCATGTTAATATGGGTTGGGCAAGGCTGGCAGACTTCGAGGGGAAGGAGGGGACGGAACAGTTTCATCGTTCGTACTGTCTGCCATACAGGTAACCAAAAATAGAGTTTTGCCTTCCATCTTTCGTGTTTAGTGATGAAGGGACCTGATTAAGCAACAACTTCAGACCGCCTTTACGGAAAATCTTGAATCATTAAATTACTTGAAGGGAGTAAGAGAAAATGAGTAAATTGTGGCTCGTATTTTTACTTTTCTTATCGCTAAGCCTCTTGGCCGTCTTACCAGTCTTTGCAGCAACAAATGTCGACTTGGAATTGGCGCTTCTTGTCGACATTTCGGGCAGTGTCGACAGCACCGATTTTTCTCTCCAGCAAACTGGGTATGCAAACGCGTTTAAAGATGCTACCGTTATCGACAAGATAGTCAATAGCGGCGGATTCGGCAGTATTGCAGCAACCCTGGTCTATTTTTCCGACTCTGCTACGCAGGCTCTTCCTTGGACACTGATCGACAGTCAAGCCTCAGCCATCGCCTTTGGCAATTCCATCGCCGGACTCTCAAGACCCTTTTCTGGGAATACTGGAATTGTTAATGGTTTAAATTTTACGTCCCCCCTGTTCAACAACGACTTCAATGGCACTCGAAACGTCATCGACTGGTCCGGCGATGGCTCGGAAACCAATGCCTGCAGTTTCACTGATCCGGTCTGTGCAGCACTCCAGGCGGCACGAGATGCATTCCTGAGCCAGAGCATTACTAATTCCATAAACGCCCTGGTAATCAACGACAGGGACTTCTTTGGCAATACTGGGACCGAGCTTATAAATTCAGTGGCCTATGCTACGACCAACGTTATCGGAGGTCCTGGTGCTTTTGTAATACCGGTTACTGGGTTCGATACGTTTCAGACAGGCGTACGCGACAAGCTTATCCAGGAAATTTCACCAGTACCTGAGCCATCTACCTTCGGCTTGCTCGCATCGGGCCTCGCTGGCATCTTGTATTTCTCTAGGAGACTCAAGAGAGCCTGAATCAAACCCGTTCTTTTTTTTTGCAAAGAAGAGTTGGGAAGTTCGTTGCCTCTCGTGATTTCCCAACTCTTTTGCCCAATATTGTTGAAGCTCCCTAACCTGACACGTCTAACGGAACGTCAGAGTTCCACGGGCTTGCCCGTGAGTGCCTACTTGGGAAAGGCATGGTCTATAGATACCCACGGGTATGAAAAGCCGCACTTCACAGCATGTGCAAGACACTGAACTGCGATACAAAAGACCTTTGTAGCAAATAATTTCAGGACATAATCTGACGAGATCGAAAGTCGCGACTTCGGGTGGCCTGTCGCTGATTGACTGAGTAACAGCAGGGAGATGGTAAAGCAAATGAAATAGACGCTGACAGCTAGAGATAAAGACCTTATAAGGAATTATCTAAGACAAGGAAAAACTGCATGGGATGTATATATTGCGATACACGCACTTCTCAAAGATACGATTTCAGTCAGACCTGCTTTTAGAAATCTGCATAGGAATTTAAAGAAATCAATTTAAAGCCGGAACTCCGTTCAACGAAGCTGCTGATATTCTGATTAAAGATCTACAAAAATTCAGACCGGATTTTAGGTAGATAAACTTAGCAAAGATACCAAGAAAATTTCACCGATAGAGATTTATAAGGAACGACAAGATGAAAAAGAAGTATCCCGTCTTATCCTTAACTCTGTCTGGCCGCCTGAAAGTGAAAATAAGATAAGTAACGCAATGCCTCATCTCATTCGTTATAAAACTATCTCACTGAATGGGAAAGGGAAGAAAGGGAACTTCCTACCAATTGCCTTTTTTCTCCTCTAGTACGCTTCACGATGTTCAGCCGTATGCTGAAAGAGCATGATTCTGCCGGAAATCCTCAGCTTTGCTCACAGTAATTGTTTGGTCCTTGTCGGTGTACTCAGTAGAGCAGCAAGTCATAGTAGCGGTTACGGTGTTGCCGCTGACGGGAAGCGACCCCGCGCGAGCGAGGGAGCGTACCCGGCCAGCGACGGGCTTGTTTAATATTGGCATATCTCATCGGTTCCTTCCTGGAACAAACGCTTTTTACTCGTGGTATAATCATGCGGGGTACAGATGAAAGTTAATGGGGAAACAACAGAAGATACTACTTGAGAATAAAGTCGCGAAGAATCTATTTGGGCACCTAATACCCAGATTCGACGAATTCACGCTCTTTATAAACGGCATTGCTGGCGGTGGCCATGTCTTGCAAACTGTCGAAGGATTCTCGCGATCTTTCCTCTTCTCAAAGTCAAAGTCGAGGGATGGTTTTTTAAAGATGCCGAAGATAAGATGCAGTCATTTGGATTTGATGATATCTGGCATGAACTGAGGGAGTTTTGCAAGAGAGCATGAAAAGGGACTTAGAAAGTGAGGATATGAATCCAGGCAAAGCAACTGTTTATTCTTCGGCATCTGGAGCAGGTCACATTCGCGCCGCCGAGGCGCTGGTATCTGCGTTCAGGTCGATGGGCGCCGACGCAAATCAAATCGAGGTCCTCAAATATACAAATCGCGTATTCAGACGCGTTTATTCTGATCTCTACAAAGAGCTTGTTAATAAGCGCCCTGGTATCCTTGGATGGGTCTATGACTCTCTGGATCATCCCTGGAAATTCCAGAAACGACGCCTGGCAGTTGACATGTTGAGTTCAGGGAAATTGGTAAAGCTTCTTCTAAAGAAAAGATCAGACGTAGCTGTTTGCACTCATTTCCTTCCTGCAGAGATTCTTGTTTATCTGAGGAAGAAGAAAATGATCGATGTGCCAATCGGGGTAGTTGTGACCGATATAGATGCCCACGCAATGTGGTTATACAAAGACATCGATTACTATTTTGTAGCTGCCGAAGAAACAAAGGTGTATATGAGCGCATTGGGTGTCCCCGAAGAAACGATCTATGTGACAGGCATTCCAATAGATCCGGTTTTCGGAGAGGAAAGGCAAAAAAGCGAGGTGCGCGCGCAACTTGGCCTCGATCCGGATATAACCACCTTGCTTGTCTCAGCTGGAGGCTTTGGT
>OUUY01000029.1 GCA_900302705.1 Candidatus Sulfobium mesophilum | reverse complement strand
GTAGGCACCGGCAAATATAAGGATTTCGATGAGACGAGAAAGGTAATCGAGGCATCCGGGGCTGATGTGGTAACTGTTTCTGTAAGGCGGGTAAATATCATTGACAGGAAATCCGAGAACCTCCTTGATTTTATCGATCCTAAAAAATATAAGATCCTGCCGAATACCGCAGGCTGCTACACGGTAGAGGATGCCCTCAGATATTCGAGGCTGGCAAGGGAAGCAGGCATCTCGGACCTTATAAAACTAGAGGTGATAGGAGACGAGAAGACCCTGTTCCCCGATACTATCGGCCTGCTAAAGGCGACAGAGATACTGGCCAAGGAGGGGTTCATAGTTCTGCCTTACACCAACGACGACCCGATCATGGCCAAGCGGCTTGAGGACGCGGGCGCCGCGGCTGTGATGCCGCTCGGGGCTCCCATAGGTTCAGGCCTCGGTATACGCAACCCCTACAACATACGCATAATCATCGAGACGGCGGTGAAAGTGCCTGTCGTGGTCGATGCCGGTGTCGGAACAGCGTCCGACGCGGCGATTGCGATGGAACTCGGTTGTGATGCCGTTTTGATCAACACAGGCATCGCAGGAGCGAAGGACCCGATAGCGATGGCATCTGCCATGAAGCATGCGGTGATCGCGGGGAGACTCGCATACAGAGCGGGCAGGATCCCGAAAAAGTTGTACGCCACAGCAAGCAGCCCCATTGAGGGAATGCTCTTATAGATATAACACCGGACCATGATCCCTAAACAGATAGATTTCAGGCTCTACTTGATAACCGACAGAAAGCTGCTTACATCTCCCGATGCGCTGCCGGCCGCAGTCGAAGAGTCCCTGAAAGGAGGGGCGAGGGCCGTGCAGTTGAGAGAGAAAGATATAGGGGTAAGGGAGTTGCTCGGTATGGCTTATTCCCTGCGTGAGATTACAAAGAGATATAAGGCAAGGCTTTTCATCAACGGAAGGGTCGACGTTGCGATGGCCGTGGGGGCCGAAGGCGTCCATCTCGGCATATCTGACATCCCGGTGCATGCTGCGCGTAAAGCGGCCGGAAACGATATGTTGATAGGCGCATCGGCCCATAGCGTAGCTGAGGCGAAGAGGGCGGAGCAGGAGGGGGCCGACTTTGTTACCTTCGGTCCTGTCTACAAGACGCCCTCGAAGCTGCAATACGGGAAACCAGTCGGTGTGCAGGCCATCGAGAGAGTGAAAGAGGAAGTCTCAATCCCTGTTTTCGCGATAGGCGGCATTAATAGAGAGAGGGTAGGCGAGGCATTAAAGGCGGGGGCATACGGGGTAGCGCTTATCTCCGCTATCCTGGCCTCCGAAAATATTAAATCCAGCACGGAAGAATTTATGAGGCTATTGAAATGACGAGAATCGAACTGGCAAAAAAAGGGATCGTTACGGACGAAGTAAGGGAAGTCGCATCGGCTGAAGGCGTGACGGCTGAATGTCTGTCAGAGGACATTGCCGCGGGAGTGAGCGTCATCCCGATTAACAAAAGGCACGGCATTAAGCCGATAGGCATCGGCAGGGGCCTGAGAACAAAGATCAACGCAAACATCGGCACGTCCAAGGACAAGGTTTCGATAGAAGAAGAGATGGAGAAGCTTGACGTCCTCGTAAGATACGGTGCGGACGCGGTGATGGACCTTTCGACGGGCGGCCCTATAAAGGAGTTGCGCTCAATGATGCTCCGGAAGTCTCCTGTGGCGGTCGGTACGGTTCCTATCTACGAGGCCGCGGTCAGGGCCGCTGAGGGAAAAGGCGCGATAGCCAAGATGACCGCCGAAGATCTTTTCAAGGTGATAGAGGACCATGCCTCGTCTGGTGTCGATTTTATCACTGTCCACTGCGGCCTTACGATGAGGGCTGTGGAGAGATTGAAGGACGAGGGCAGGGTATTGGACATCGTGAGCAGGGGGGGGTCTCTCCTGCTTGAGTGGATGGTATATAACGAAAAGGAAAACCCCCTTTATGTTCAGTACGAGAGGCTGCTTGACGTGGCGCGGGAATATGATATGACTTTGAGCCTGGGCGACGGCATGCGCCCCGGCTGCCTTGCCGATGCCACCGACCGTACGCAGATTGAGGAACTTCTTACACTCGGGGAACTGAGGGACAGGGCCGTCGAAAAAGGAGTGCAGGTCATTATCGAGGGCCCTGGTCATGTGCCCCTCAACCAGGTGGAGCTTAACGTCAAGATCGAAAAAGAGATATGCAAGGGCGCACCTTTCTATGTCCTTGGCCCGCTTGTCACTGACATCGGCATGGGATATGACCACATCACTGCCGCGATCGGCGGCGCTGTCGCGGGCGCTGCAGGCGCAGACTTCCTTTGTTATGTGACGCCGTCCGAACACATACGTCTGCCGACCGTAGAAGATGTGAGGGAAGGTGTGATCGTTTCCAAACTGGCTGCCCATGCCGCAGACATTGCAAAGGGGATCAAGGGCGCCATGGACGCCGACATAAAAATGGCGAGGTGCAGGAAGGCGCTCGACTGGAACGGTCAGATCGCGCTGAGCCTCAATCCTGAAAAGGTCAGAGAGTGGCGCGCCGAGGTCCCTCCGACGGAATCCGAGGTCTGCAGTATGTGCGGTGAGTTCTGCGCAATAAGGACCGTCGAAAGGGCGCTTAAGAAAGAGCGGTGAGAGGGTGAAGACGGCCCGCTGAGACGGACAGCGAGTGATAGCGAGCGAATATGAAAAAAATACCTCACGTCAAGATGCGCTGCGGCTTGGCCGCAGGGTTCTTCAACCGTTCGAATGCATCTCTGCACAATTTTTGATGGCGGATTCTGGATGAGAACTAGATGAGGCCCTGCGCGATGCTGCTGATAGGTCCCACAGGCGTGGGAAAGACACCATTCGGGTCCTGTCTGGAAAAAAACGGTTTCAGAGGGAGCAGGTGTATGCATTTCGATTTCGGCCACGAGTTGCGGAACCTGGCACAGCAGAAGGCCGCGCCCGAAGGATTCAGCCGTCAGGAGCATGTCTTTATCAGGGATGTGCTCGAAAAAGGGCTGCTGCTTGAAAACGAGCATTTCCCCATAGCTGAGAAGGTCATCGATGCATTTATACGCAGGAGCGGCTCTGGCCCGGACGATATTCTGGTGCTCAACGGGCTGCCGCGGCATGAGGACCAGGCAAGAGACATAGACCGTAAAATGACGATAACGAGCCTCATCGTTCTGGAATGTGCCGCAGAAGACATTTTCAAGAGGATAAGTCACAACACCGGGGGAGACCGCCTTGGGAGGTCTGATGACGGGATCGAAATGGTGCGGAAAAAACTCGACATATTCCATGCGCGCACGGCGCCTCTCGTGGATCATTATATGAAGGCGGGCAGGGGCATCTTTAGATTAAAGGTCGGGTCTTCTTCGACCGCGGAGGATCTTTACTCTGATTTCTTGTCCCTCGAGCGTAAGCCTCGGGTCTAAATAGCTTCAATCGTGAAGCTGTCGTCCCCGGCCGGCCACCGGTAGTGTCTCCAGCAAACTGAGGCACTACCGGAATTCCTCAAACTCGGCATTGTTTTATGATAGACTTTATCGTGGTGCTTTTATCTTTTGACTCACCGTGAGTCCCGGGAGAAAAAGGGTGACAGGAAGAGAAAACCGGGAAGGCTTAATCTTGGAG
>OUUY01000046.1 GCA_900302705.1 Candidatus Sulfobium mesophilum | reverse complement strand
TGAGCCAGGATCAAACTCTCATTTGATTTCTGGTTACTCAAAAATTTCGATGGAATTGTCAGGTATGCTACGCACCTTTTCTAGTTTTCAAAGAACGAGTAACTAATGTACCTTAATGGAATATTGTTTGTCAAGAAAAGCAGGGGAAGGTGTCAAATATTTTTAAGGACCAGTAAGTCAGCCAAGATATGATACTAAAATAACATTTCCAGTTGTTTTCGTGTAAAATGAATAAAAAATCAATAGCCTGGAGATATATGAAGCAAAAAAAACAACTTTTAATCCCCGAGGAGTCACGCAAGGTCCTTCGTAGGGAATTCGCCCAACTTATTGACGATGTCAAAATTATTTTATTTACAGATGATAAGGACAACAAACCCTTTAATGAATATTCGGTCAACCTGCTGAGCGAACTTGCTGAAACAACTGCGAAGATTAAGCCCGTATTCGAAAAAATTACAGAGGACACCACTCAAAAATATGGCGTATCCAGGACCCCAACGATCCTCGTTCAGCCTGACAAATATAATATCCGATTTACCGGAGCACCGGCTGGAGAGGAGACTCGCACCCTGCTTTTATCTATCATTATGGCGTCAACCGGAAGCACAATATTTTCGGAACAGTCGAATGAAAGATTAGCCGACCTTAGAGATAAGCGAGCAATTAAAGTGTTCGTGAGCCCAACCTGTCCTTATTGCCCGCAGCAGGCGGCTCTTGCAATTTCCGCGGCTATCAGGAAACCCGACCTGGTATCAGCTGAGATGATAGAAATTTATGAAAACAGAGACCTGGCTTCACAATACGGTGCAGTCTCCGTTCCGCAGACTTTTGTAAATGATCAGCTAGTTGCGCCCGGCCTACAGCCAGAAGAAGTATTTGTCGAGGAAGTTATAACCGCCGCGCCTGTTCAGGTCAAGGAAACCGAGCTTCACGAAGGCACTGAGAAGGACGTCGTAATAATAGGAGCGGGGCCAGCCGGTCTGACGGCCGCTATTTATACCGAGCGAAGCGGTCTTAAGTCTATCGTTATAGAAAAAGCCAATATCGGCGGTCAAGTTGCCGTCACACCCGTGGTAGAAAATTATCCCGCCTTTACGCGCATTGCAGGCAAAACCCTGATGGACATGATGGCGCAACAGGCCATCAACTATACTGATATTCACGACGGTGAAGAAGTATTAGACATAATGAAGAAGGATGATGTATTCGAAGTCATCACGAACAAGGCCAGATATTCCGCGAAGGCTGTCCTGATCGCGGCGGGCGTCGAAAGCAAAAAACTGGACGTGCCGGGAGAGAAGCAGTATCAGGGGAGAGGGGTAAGCTACTGCGCTGCTTGCGACGGATACTTTTTCAAGGATGGCAAAAAGGTCATTGTTGTCGGCGGAGGAAACACCGCCGCCACCGAAGCACTGTACCTTAAAAACATCGGGGTGGACGTCACAGTCGTCCACAGGAGAGATAAACTTAGGGCCGAACAAATTCTTCAACAAAGCCTTGCTGACAACAGGATTCCCATAATCTGGAATTCCATTGTCAATGAGATAAAGGGAGAAAAACTCGTCACACATGTGGTACTTGAAAACCTCACGAACAAATCCGTCAGCACACTCAATGTAGATGGGGTCTTCATCGCAATCGGATACGTGCCGAATAACGAACTGGCGAACAAACTGGGCGTCGATACTGATGAGGAAGGCTATGTAAAAGTCGACCATGCCCACAGAACCAATGTGCCGGGCATCTATGCTGCAGGAGATATTACCGGGGGCTTTAAACAGATAGTAACTGCAGTGGGGCAAGGGGCAGCTGCGGCCATGTCAATATTTGAAGATATCTCCCATCCGTATTGGATAAATGAAAAGCATTAAATAACCCGCAGGTGAGACAGCGCTTCCGATCCTGAATGCAAAATCAAATCTTAAATATCAGGTTCGCTGAAGAGATCGGTCCCGGACCTTCTTTTCGATCTTGAATTGTTCAATATTGAAGTCCACTGCCGGAATCACGCAAATATGGAGACCCTCGCTAACACCGCTTATAACTCTTACATCGACATCTCCAAGCTTTCTGGCGTCGGAGTAACGGGCACAGAGTGCTGCGGCGGTCCTGATGGCCTGTTCATCAGTTCTTCCCACTAGCAAAGTCAATGGACTCCCATGCCCGAGGACTCTCATCAGGGGACTCTTCCCATCAGAAAGTTTGAGGAGAGCATCGTTTTCCGAATGGTCCCTTCCTACGATCACCTTGCAGCCGGGGGATATCCTGAAATGCCTGCCGATTCTTAACAACTGAAGATCAAGATAGGAAGGATTGGGGTTGTGGTCGAGAAGTTCCCGCAGCCGGTATGCATAATTCGGCTCTGTCAAAAGACACCCTCCCGCAGGGGCCGGATATTCCGTCAGGCCAAATTCTTCAGCCAACGCCATCTGCGGCTTTCTCGACCGACCACCAAAATCATAAAGCAGTTCCCTGTCTATAATGCCTTGCTCCTCAGGGACTGTAGGTTTCAGCAATTTAGCGCTCAAGGGCCTCAACACAGAACCTCTCAAACCGGACTCTCTGTCTATAATGTTCAACGAATCACGCCTCTGGCTCATGGGCCTCTGACCAAGCACTTCTCCCGTGACAATGAATTCGGCATCGCTCATTTCCATGAATTCTTTTGCCTCTCTTAGCATAAGGATCCTGCAGTCAACGCACGGATTCATGTTCTTGCCGTGGCCGAACTTGGGGCTCTTCACAATATCCAGGAATTTCCAGGACAGATGACTCATCTTCACTTCAAAGCCGAATTTTTCCGCCGCAGCAAAAGGGTTCTTAGAGCAGGACGACCTGTCAGATACATCGCAGCCGAAGTGATTCATAAACGTCACCGCCTTCACTTCAATGCCCTGCCGCAGGACCGCGAGAATCGCAAGTGTGCTGTCAAGCCCCCCGGAATATAAAGCAACAGCCCGATGTCTTTTCATGTGATAACCACTTTATATGATGCCCATTATCGAAATGATTCCATTATCTGATCAGGTGAGGCCACCGCCGTACCTACTTCCCCAACCACGACACCGGCCGCGTGATTTGCGATGACAGCGGCCTCCTTCATGCTGGCACCAGAGACATAGGCCAGAGTAAAGGCCGAGATAACCGTATCCCCGGCGCCGGTTACATCATATACCTTCCTGGCAACCGTTGGAATATGCGTTGCGCCTCTCCTTTCAAAGAGACTCATTCCTTGTTCACCGCGTGTTATCAGTACAGATTCACATCCGAGTTTTTTCATAAGAGTCTCCCCGGCCCGAAGGAGGGTTTTTTCGTCCCTGATCTCAATTCCTGAACCGCTCGATGCCTCCATAATATTAGGTGTTATGAGCGATATTCCTTTATACATATCGAAATGACCAATCTTGGGGTCGACAGCCACAAACAGTCCTGCTTGTGTTCCTGATCTCCCTGTTTTTTTTGAATCCCCCAAAATTCCTCTGATCAGATTCCTTGACACCATGCCCTTCTTATAGTCAGATACGATGACAGCATCGTGATCAGGGCTTGCCGATTTTATATAACTCATAATGCCCTTTAATAACGAACCGCCTACATACTGACTATCCTCACGGTCAAACCTTACGACCTGCTGGTTATGAGCAATGACCCTTGTCTTAACTGTCGTTGGTCTGTTTTCAGTGAAAATACCGCTGCAATCCACACCCTTCTCGGTAAGCATGTCCAATAGTGTTTTTCCGGCGATGTCACTTCCCATGATGCCTATAACAGATGCTTTTCCCCCCATCGCAATAATGTTGTGGGCAACATTTGCAGCGCCACCGAGCATAAAGCTCTCCCTTGTGACCTCCACTACAGGCACAGGCGCCTCAGGTGATATCCGGCGGACATTACCCCATATATAATGGTCAAGGATAAGGTCGCCTATCACAAGAATGCGGCTCTTTCCGAATTTTTCTATGATTTTATGACAATTCATCATCCAACTAACGAGTCATGACAAAGAATATCCGAGGCTTTCTTATTTACAGCGTCTTAGTACTATACCCTAAGAAAAATCAAAATTCAAAACTGCAAAAAAAAGGCGGGTCAATGACCCGCCTTTCAAAAACCACCTCTAAGTTATGCTTAGAAGCTGAGTGTTATTGCATGTCTGACAACTGTTGCATTCTTTTTGTCTAAACCTAACTCGCCAGCGCCTTCATAGAATTTTCCTGCAAAGAGGACGCCTGCGTCAATCTGATATGTGAGATTTTTTGCTATGTTGTAAATAGCCTTTGCGTCAACTTCCCACCCGATGTTTTTGGACTGAGTTTCAAAGGTGGCCTTTGTAGCCCTCAGATAGTAACCGTCAAGAGAAGCCTTCAGGTCCTTCATAGGAGCAACATCCAGGCCCAGATTCAGGTAGGTCGTATTGCTGATACCGGTGTTTATAGTGCCTGCTGCTGAAGCGACCCTATATTCATAAACCAAGGTGTAGTGCTGATCGTTGCCCAAGAAGGTGTCGAATCTCTTTTCACCTTTGCTATCTATATCGTCGCCGCTTCCATAGGCGCCGCCAAACCTTAAGCCAGCCCAATCCCACTGATATCCGAGACCGAGCATGGCGCCCCAGCCCTTCGCTTTTATTTCCAGTCCCTTATTTTCGAACTTTTTCCCGAACTGGAAGTCGACCGAAGCCTTGTATATTAAGCCGGAGATATCGCCGTTTGCGTGCAGTTCGACGTTAGACTCCGACTTGCCGGCAACTGGACCTGCCCCTGACGATGCAGTAAGGAAGGTGTAGTTGATGCCGAGAGTGTTCTTGGGGTCCAATTTGTAAACGGCCAGGCCGACATAACCGTCGAGGTCGTCTGTATTGACGAACCTGCTGTTTTCAAGGAACTTTACCGACAGAAGTGCTATATGGAGTTCCTTCATGGGATCCATGAAAAATACGATAGCGTCATCGCCGAACTTGGTGTGATCGAAGAACTGCTTCTCACCGAGGGCAAGAGGCATATGGCCGATCTTAAGCCCAGCCGGGAATCCGAAGAGGCCCTGGCCGCTGTAAAGCAACCATGCCTGAAGCACGCTTATGCCGGTCGGCTTGGAGTTGAAATTGCCCCATGTATAAAGATCATTCTGGCCTGAGCCTGATTCGAGCTGAATGTAACCTTCAACGTTCGGGGTGACCTTCGCGTCGACTGAAAGCCTTATCCTCTGGTCATACCAAGCCTCTGAGGAAGAATCGACTGGCAGACCGGCCGAACCGCCGGTGAATCCATTAGGTATGCCTGTCCCAGCCGGACCGTAATTGATATTCTTCTGGTACCAGCCCCTTGTCCTTATTTCACCGTCGATGGTGATCTGGGTTGTGCTCCTTGCTACTACAGCCTGCGTCTCTGACGGAATCTCAGCGTGAATAGCAAAGGCACTAGCTGCAAAACTTAATACAAATATTGCGCCTAAAATTATCGCTAAAACCTTTTTCAATTTGCTAACCCTCCTTCTTTGAAGTTGTAAGTTAGACATTAGAAGTTAGGGACTATAAAATCTAACAACTAACAGCTAACTAAAGATATTTTGTCCGCCAAGGGCGGATTTTCCATAATTACTGCGAAATTTCTGTTGACAGCCTTATTGACTTCTTTATCACCTCCCCATAAAAGGTTCTGCCTCCCATGGAAGCTGAGTGCAAAATATATAGAAAAATAATCAACATCTGCGGCTTTAAATTGCAAATTTATATCATTCCGTCTCATAGTTTGTCAAGAATTTTTTGTTTGCCTTTTATCATTCTTACAATAGGCATCCTGATTATGTGCAAGAAAAAGGCCAATCTTCCCACATTCCGTGAAAAGCAGATTTTTGCTAAAAATATCCTTTATTTACAATGTATTATGTTGACCCAGAGTCGATCCGATACCAACTTATCTATGTATCTATTTTTCAACAGTCTCTTTGCAAATATGAGACAATATCTCCTTGCACGAAGCCTGCCCGCGGCCCTAAACCGACTGACCTTTGTGCTAAAATGACATCTATGCCAAAAATAATATACAGGTCGGTTATTAAAGACCTCATCCTTACATTTCTTCTTACCCTGGCATTCCTGAACTGCATCCTGATGATGGAAAAAATTCTCCGGCTAAGCAGACTCCTCTCCGGGGTCGGTGCAACGGTTACTGATATGCTCAGGGTTATCATTTATCTGCAACCCCAGATTCTCATGCTGACAATTCCGATGTCCTTGCTGCTTTCGGTTCTGCTGGTTTACGGCAGGATGCACCTAAACAGTGAAATAATCATCCTAAAAACAGCCGGCATGGATTACATGATGATTTCTTTCCCGGTTATGATTTTCGGACTTGCCTGTTTTCTTGCAAGTATCACGGTTAGCTTTTTCCTTGGCCCTGTCAGCAGCGTCCGGTTGAGGGAAGAGATAACGAGAATCATCGCGGTAAGATCAACGCTCGCCATAGAAGAAGGGACTTTCAACACATCGTTTAAGGACTTAGTCATACTCGTGAAAGGGAAAAAAACGCCTGATACCCTGGACGGCATTTTCATTTACGATACCCGTTCAAAGGATGAGCCACGCGTATTGATAGCAAAGGAAGGGAAGATATTTCTGCAAGATGGTTCAACAATCGGGCTATACCTGCAAGACGGATATATGAATATCTCAAAGGGTAGCAACACCACGGAACTTTTCTTCAAGGTATACAAAATGGCCCTTTCACTTGATGCCCAATCTTCCGCGCCGAAAAAAGTCGAATTTACACCTTCTCAGCTCCTCCGGGAGGCCAGGCATTCAGATACAGAAAGGACGCGAACATCTTTCTATCTGGAGTTCCACCGGCGTCTGTCCCTGCCTTTAGTCTGCCTCGTCCTCGTTTTCCTTGGCCCTCCCCTTTCATCGATGTCAGGCAAATCAGGCAGGCTGGGGGGGTTGGCAATAGGGCTCCTGGTTTTTACACTTTACTATGTGATCCTCATATACGGTGAAAATTTAGCCAGGGCTTCGAGAATACCCCATTATGCCGGTGCCTGGGCAGCTACTCTTGTACTTGGGATATTCGCATTCATTATGTTCAGGACGGAAAGTACCCGTTGAAAATAATACAGCGCCTTTACCTTAAGGATTTTCTCAAGTTGCTCTTACTAATCTCCGGAGGACTGTCAGTAATTTTCAGCCTTCTCGAGATGGTGGACAAGATCGGCTATTTTATGCCGGGTAAATCTTCAGTTGCAAGTCTCCTGCTTTACGCATTTTTCAGCGTACCCAAGCTGTTTCTCTACGTTCTGCCAATGTCGGTGCTTACATGCAGTCTCTTTACGTTCAGTCAGGCTATGCACAGGAAGGAGATCACGGCAATAAAGGCAGCGGGCGGAAAGTTGAGATCATTGTCCAATCCCTTTATTGTCATGGGCATATTTCTCAGTCTTTTCGCATTTATCACAGGAGAATTCATTGTGCCGGACTTTTCGAACAGGGCGTCAAATCTCAAGAACTTCCTGGAAGGCAAAAGCAGGCGCCTTAATGTGACCGAGGGTGGGCTTTGGCTAAGAAGTAAAGATGGCTCGCCTGTCAAAATCGATCTTTATGTGGCCGAAAGAAAGACAGCGGAGGGCGTAAGTGTTTTTGTATTAGGAGACGACTCGCTGAAAGAAAAAATTGTTGCCGCGAAGGCCCGTTGGAACGGCGAAACCTGGATATTCGAAGATGTATCGAAATACAATGTCAGCACGGGATCCGTGGAACATTTCAAGACAATAACATACGGCAGTCTCGAATCACCCGACTTCTTTGAAGAAGACCTAAAAGGTGCCGCTGAGATGGGTATTGCCGAACTTTACCGGTATACTCAAAGGCTGAAGAGAGCCGGGTTCCGAAATCTGAAACTTGCCGTCGACCTCCATTCAAAAATATCTTTTCCTTTGGTCAGCCTGTTTATGATGATTCTTGGGATGGCACTGTCTCTAAGGATGAGATTAGGCGGCGGCCTCTTCAGCGCCGGACTCGGGCTGCTTATAAGCCTTCTTTACTGGCTCAGCTACACCTTTTCACTTTCGATGGGTTACTCTGGAGTTATTCCGGCTTTAATTTCTGCGTGGACAGTTCCACTAATCTTCAGCGCGCTTGCTATATATCTCTTCTTTCACATACCCGAATAGTAACTCCATACAATTTTACCTGCAGTTCACCTACTGTTATTGCTGACATACCGTCTCACTTCGGCCCTGTAAAGGCTTCTCAATACACGCGTGATTTCCCCCACTTCGAATTCTCTATCTTCCACACGGGCCACAGGCATCACCTCGGCCGTAGTATTGGTAAAAAACACCTCTGAGGCTCCCAGCAGGTCCTCGGGATAAAACTTACCCTCCTCCACTTTAATCCCGTTCTTTCTGGCAAGACCGATTACAAGTTCTCTCGTTATCCCATCAAGAATCCCGGCGGCTACGGACGGCGTATAGAGGATGCCATGCCTGACAAAAAAGATGTTACATACAGTGCCCTCAGTAAGGAAGCCTGCCGCGTTCAGCATGACAGCCTCATAAGCCCCCCTTTCCTTTGCTTCCATCTTAGCCAGTATATTATTAAGAAAATTGAGGGATTTTATTTTCGGATCAACTGCTTCAGCAAGATTCCGCCGGGTCTTCGCAAAGATAAGGTGCACACCCCTCTCATAACATAAGGCCGGATATTCCCTAAACGGTTCAGCAATGACTACAAGCGTATGTTTTCCGCAGAGTCCCGGATCAAGTCCTATCGGCCCTTTCCCCCGGGAAAGAGTGATCCTGATGTAAGCATCGGAGAGGTTATTCGCTTCAATGGTCGCATAGACCGCATCAGTAAGCCTTTCCTTCTCTGGCGCCTCAAGTCTTATTAAATGTGCAGAGCGTTGAAGTCTCTTTATATGACGGCTCAGCATAAAAACGACGCCATCATAGGAGCGCATAGTCTCATAAATCCCGTCTCCATACAGGAATCCATGGTCATATACTGATACAACAGCCTCTGCTTCCGGCACAATCAGGCCGTCAAGAAAAATATTCATATCTGGCGAAGTCCTCCTAAGTAGCGCTTTCATTTTGCATGTTTTTCATTACCTTTTGCAAACGCTCAATAATAGCCTCACTTCGGACAGGAACAAGCTTAATGCCTTGTCCTTTAATCCACTATTGTTGTCCTCCTAAGCCATATGGTGTATCATTTCTCATCATGCGTAAAGGTCCTGCACACTGCTCCTCAGGATATCTAATGGTTATTCTGCACGCCCACCTGCCATACATCCGCTACCCGGAATACACCTCTCATCTTGAAGAAAGATGGCTCTACGAGGCCATTACGGAAACATATATCCCCTTGCTCGATATCTTGGGAGAACTCTTGTCAGACGGCGTTGATTTCAGAATAACCCTCTCCATAACTCCGCCTCTGACAGAGATGCTCCGGGATAAAATGCTAATTTGCAGGTATGAGCAATATCTAAACAGCCTCATTGAACTTGCAGAAAAAGAGATATTCAGAAACCGCAGGCGCGCGACAATGAAGCCCCTGGCGGCAATGTATCTCCGCAGGTTTAACCGGATACGGTACCTCTTCCAGGAAGTTTACAGGCGGGACCTGGTTTCTGCATTCAGGTCATTACGGGATTCCGGCAAAATTGAGCTGATTGCAAGCACCGCTACTCATGCCTTTTTGCCTGCCCTAATCACAATGCCTCATGCTGCTGAGGCACAGATACAACTGGGCATCGAGCATCATAAAAAGACATTCGGGCAAAAACCGCAAGGCATGTGGCTACCCGAATGCGGTTTCGTCCCGGAGCTCGATGCTGTGTTGGGAAAAAGGAAGGTGAGGTATATCTTCCTCGAAAGTCACGGATTGCTTAACAGTACTCCGGAAAGCAAGCACAGTATCTATGCGCCCGTAAGAACCCCCTCAGGGGTCATAGCCTTCTCGCGGGACATAGAGTCTTCCAGGCAGGTCTGGAGTTCAGTAGGTGGATATCCGGGGGACTTCGACTACAGAGACTTTTATCGTGATATCGGTTTCGATCTTGACCTCAAATATCTGAGGCCTTACCTTCCCGGTGACGTCCGCACTTTTACCGGCTTCAAGTATTACCGGATAACGGGAGGAACGGGCCGCAAACAGCCCTACGTGCCGAAGCAGGCTCTAAAGAAGGCGAGAATGCACGCAGATCATTTCATTTCCGAAAAAAACAATCAGGTAATGTTTCTGAGAAAACGGTTAAGAATCTCTCCGGTTATCACCGCAGCCTATGATGCTGAACTTTTCGGTCACTGGTGGTTTGAAGGCCCCGAATGGCTCAGGTCGCTTCTTGAAGCTGGACAACGCAGAAAGAATTCATTCCGGCTGATCACGCCGTCTGAATACGTTTATGAACACAGGGAAATTCAGTCTGCCATGCCTTCCGCATCGAGTTGGGGCGACAAAGGATACTCTTCTACATGGATACATTCATCAAACAACTGGATATACAAACACCTGCATAAGGCTTCAAAGCTTCTCGCACACGCTGTCAGCCAAAATATGAGTGCGCGAGGACACCTTAAAAGGGCGCTCAACCAGGCCCTGCGAGAACTCCTGCTGGCACAATCCAGCGACTGGCCTTTTATGATGAAGACAGGCAATGCCGCGGCCTTCGCGGAAAACAAGTTCCGGGAACACCTGAAAAACTTTCTGCAGCTGCATAAGGAAATCTCCTCCGGCAGGATAGACAGGACGCACCTCTTGCGGCTGGAACAAAAAAATAATATCTTCGGGGAGATCGATTTCAGAATATACGCAAAACGCTGAGCGAACAGTCAGCTCAAAAGCTTTTCAAATGGGTAAGCCTTTAGATAGGTAAGGAATTCGTCTACCGCATGCGAAGAGACTGAATTCTTGTTGACAATTAGTGAGAACTCCCTAAACATCTTCTCCTCTTTTATCCTAAGGAGGTGAAGGCTTCCGTATCGGAGCTCCTTGCGTGCAGCCCATCTTGAAATAATGGAAACACCCAAGCCGTTTTCGACCGCCTCCTTAATCGCCTCCGTACTTCCAAGGACCATAGATATTTTCAAATCCTGCGGCGTTATCCCATGCTTCGACAGAAACTTCTCTATCATCTGACGAGTGCCTGAGCCTCCTTCCCTGATAATAAACGGCTCCTTCGTAAGCTCGCTTATCGAAATTTCCTTTTTCTTTGCCCATGGGTGGTAAGACGGAACAACCAGCAGGAGTTCGTCCCCTATAAGTTTTTCGACAACCATCTTCTGTCTCGTGACATCGCCCTCGACAAGGCCGAGGTCTATATTTCCTGAATTAAGCAATTCCACAACCCTCTTGGTGTTGCCGACAAGGAGATGGACCTTTATTTTCAGATGAGCCCTCTTAAAGTCGGTAATGACGCCCGGCAAAAGATAATTTCCTAAGGTTGAACTCGCGCCTATACTGATGCTACCCTTGACGAGACCGATAAGTTCTCCTATATCCTTTTCCGCATTCGCATAAAGACTCAATATTTCCTTGGCATAACGATAAAGTATCTCCCCCGCCGGAGTCAGCGTGACGGTGCTGCTGGATCTGTCGAAAAGCTTCGTTTCGTAAACCTCCTCAAGTGCCTGAATCTGGAGACTGACGGCGGGCTGTGTCAGATGAATAATCTCGGAGGTCTTGGAAAAACTCTTTGTTTCGGCAACCGTGCAGAAAACTTTTAGTTTATGGTCGTCCATAACGCCTTTCTCAAAATACCTCCCCGGGTGTCTAAATTTGCCGAAGCAGACCATAAGCCGAGTTCTGTTCCCCGTTAATCGGGTCATGGTCATTCATCTCTGCCCCGCGTTCATAGCGAAGTCTTGCGGCCTAACCCGTTCCGCTATCCCGTCAATTAACAGGGATTTGAAGGGGCCCCTCTCAAAGCGGAACCTATTTGGCCTTGCTCCAGGCGGGGTTTTCCTAGCTGCCCCGGTCACCCGGGACACTGGTGAGCTCTTACCTTTCCCGGCAAACGCCGGGAATCCCCCGATGGGGACACCTTTTCACCCTTACCCATACCTGATGGGCGGTTTCCCTTTCTGTGGCACTTTCCTTCCCGTCACCGGGACTCTGTGTTACAGAGCGCCTTGCCCTATGGAGCTCGGACTTTCCTCCCGCCTCAAGGGCGGGCGACCACCTGTTCTACTTCGGCGTCTATAATAAAATTTAATTATTATATAACATTTAATGTAGGGTTATCAACTATCATTTTCTTCAGATTCAGGAGAAAAAAGGATCCTGAGACATTGGGGGCATTGAATGACGTCCTCACTCTTTTTGATTTCAACATAAAGCTGGGGAGGAATGTTCATGTTGCATCCGGTACAGAGTTCATTTTTTGCCTGCGTTACGGCAATTCCGCTTCCCGTTCTCAGAAGCAACATATACTTATCGTAAAGGTCCGAATCAATAAATCCAACCAACTTCGCCCTCTGTTCCCTGAGCCCTGACAACTCATTCTCATATTTCAGGACTTCCTCGTCGAGCTGTTTTTTGAAAACATTCAACTTGTCCGTCTCTCTGCGCACATCTTCTTCTTTGCCTTTTTGCAGTTTCACTGCAGCGTCAAGCTCTTCCATGACGACCAGTATTTCTTCTTCCGCACCTGCTATTTCACCCCCAAAAGATTCCATCTCCTTAAGGTGTGCCTGATATTCCTTATTCGTCTTCAACTCAGAGACCCTTGCCTTCATCTTCTTGATCTTTTCATTGATTTCCTCTAAAAACAGTTCCTTGTTACGCTTCTTCTTTGCGAGTGATTCGGTTTTTTGTTTCAGCTTTTCCAGTTCAGCATTCGCCTGCTTCAGAGGCTGGTCAACCTCAAAAATACGGGAAGGTATCTTTTCGATGAAGGCACGTTTCTTGATGATGCTTGTGTCAGTTTCCTGCAGATTTATAAGATGCCTGATCAGATCTTTCACCAGTCCTCCAGGGGTATGGTGGGCCCACCAGGACTCGAACCTGGGACCAACCGGTTATGAGCCGGTAGCTCTACCAACTGAGCTATGGGCCCTGCAAACAAGACTAAAGGAACGACGCCCTGATGTTGATCGTCCTTCATGAAAAAAATCAGTAGCTTATTACTATAAATGCAAGTCTTCTTTTAGTCAAGGACTCTCGATGAAGGTCCTAAGCCACTTGCTTCTTGAGGGGTGCCGCAACTTCCTGATAGCCTTTACTTCGATCTGTCTAACCCTTTCGCGGGTCACATCAAACTCAAGCCCGACCTCTTCCAGTGTATGGGGGGAGTCCTCTCCGAGACCGAACCTCTTCCTGATAATACTCTGTTCGCGGGCAGTCAGAGATGAAAGAGCTTTATCTATATTTTTCTTCATATCTCCCTGCATTGCAATATCCAGAGGAGACAACACTGATTTATCCTCGATAAAATCGCGTATATGACTGTCTTCATCTTCCCCAATCGGGGTCTCCAGTGAAATGGGTTCCTTCGAAATCTTGAGCATGACCCTGACTTTCTCTACCGGTATTTTCATTTTTTCCGCAATTTCTTCCGTCAAAGGTTCGCGCCCATTTTCCTGAACAAGTTCCTGTATCGCTTTTACCATCCGATTGACTGCCTCAACCATGTGTACCGGGATCCTGATTGTTCTGGATTGTTCGGCTATCGCTCTTGTGATAGCCTGCCTTATCCACCATGTGGCATAGGTGCTGAACTTATATCCTCTCTTATATTCGAATTTATCGACAGCCTTCATCAGGCCGACATTGCCTTCTTGTATCAAGTCAGAAAACCCAAGTCCCCTGCCCAGATGCTTCTTCACGATACTTATTACAAGCCTGAGGTTAGCTTCTATCAAGGCGTTTTTGGCCTCTCTTATCTCCTTTTCGCCTTCCTCCAGAATCGCCCCAGTTTTACCCATTTCGCCATAGTTTATGTCTAAGACATTCTGTTTTTTTTCGATTTCTGACCTGAAATCCGTTAATTCAGAAAGAATGCCGGCCAGTTCGCCGGAAACAGTTTTGCCATCAAGCATCGATAAGTCTCGCACATTTTCTATGTCAAGACCGGATGACCTTGCCTTCTCCTCGGCAACGGACATCTTCGCGTAAAGTCCCTCAATATCGGCAATCGCCCTTTTTATCTCCTCTGAAAAAGCAAGAATCACATCGTCCTTTAATTTCAGCTGGCATATGAGGTCAAGGATTTGTTCCAAGTTCTCAGTGAGGCCCTTTTCGTCCCTTTCACCGGAAGTGCCGTCCGCACCCCTCCGATTTCTAAGAAGTGCCTTCCTGCTGTCACAAAGCGGTTTCAACTGCAACGCGCTTTTTGAAAACTTCTTCCTCTCCAGTATAAGGTCTTCCTCTGCTTCGTCTTCGCCGTTTTGTATAATTTCCTCTAGGGGGGCCTCGCCGGCCTCTACCATTTCCCCCAGCGTAATCAGTTTGCTCAGGACAAAAGGAAGGGAAAAAATGACCCTGGCGACCCGCTCCTTTCCCTTCTCAATCTTTTTGGCAATCTCTATCTCGCCCTCTTTGGTCAGCAAAGGCACGCCTCCCATTTCCTTCAGGTAAATCCTTATTGGGTCCTGGTCACCTTCCAAAAACACAGATTCCCTATGATTGGCCTCTTCTTCTCTTTCGGCCTCTTCCTCATATTCCTCTTCAAATTCGCCGACCCGAGGGTCATCCTCCTCGTAATCCTCGAAATAGTCCTCTTGCTCTTTCATAACCCTCTTTCCTCTAAAGACCTCTTCTCAAGCAGAAGAGAATTCGCAAGAACAGCGTCTCCTGAGGTTTGCGCCAGACGCAGTCTCTCACTGAGTTTCCTCTGCTCTATTCTCCTGAAACACCCCTCTATGCTCTTGTCGATTTGCTCTGGGTCAAGACCAGGTTCCAACGAATATCTGGTCACCATTTTTCTTTCTTCATCATCTGCAATATCCAGAATTTGCGTCGCCCCCCACATCTCTCCCAAAGTGGCGATCTTCCTAAGCAGTGAGGCAATAACCTTGTCTTCAATGTCGTCCATGTCAAGCCTCGAAAGAATGTAATCGGACTTTTCAGGGAAGGAGATTAACGCACTCAAAAGGAGATGCTCTTCGCTCTTTTTCTCACAAGAAAAGGCGCGCCTGGGCCCGGGCACGGCAGTTACGTTCAAACCTTTCACCCTTTTGAATTCCTCTCTTATAGTCGATTCGCTTATCCCGGCCCTTTCGGCAAGTTCCCTGAGCATTTCACCCGCGAAAAGCAAATCTTTAACCCCCGATATCAAAGTCAATGCCTCCCTGACTATTTCAATATTATCTCCGGCGGGAACACTGAAAAGGAAATCAACCACACTTTTTGCATAACGGAGCTGGTTATCAAACGATTCCGCACCGTATTTCCTCAGGTAACTGTCAGGATCCTCGCCGTCCGGCAGCAGGAGGACTTTCGCCATATAGTTATTGTGGCACATGAGGGCCAGCGCACGCCGCGCGGCGCTCCTGCCCGCCGCGTCTCCGTCAAACACCAGCACGGCCTTACTGCTGAGGGCCCTCAGTTTCTGGATATGCCCTGGCGTAAGCGCTGTACCAAGTGGCGCCACGACCTGCTTAAACCCATACTGATGACAGATAATGACATCCATATATCCCTCGGCAATGATAACGCGCCCCTGCTTTCTTATTTCATCCTTGGCGGCAGAAAGGCCGAAAAGAGAATCGGATTTCTTAAATACAGTAGTTTCAGGAGAGTTGATATACTTCGGCGCAGAGCCATCAAGCGCCCTTCCTCCGAAAGCAATAATGCCGCCGCTCATGCCGGTTATAGGGAAGATGATCCTGTGTCTGAACATATCATAGAAACCCTTATTCCCCTGTACGGCAAGCCCCGCTTCCTTTATCAGAGCGTCGCTGCAGCCTTTTCCCCGGAGATGCCTCAGAAGATTGTCCCATCCGGCTGGGGCGAATCCTATTCCGAAGGTGTCTATGGAGCCCGCGTCAATTCCCCTGTCTCTCAGGTAGGCTGCCGCCCGCGCAGAGTCCTTCAACTTCGTAACATAATATCTGCCGGCTTCAGAGAGAACGTCGCGTAACTTCTCGTATTTCTGGGATGCTCTTTTGTCAGTTCCCTCTGACGGCAACGGCACGCCCGCTCTTTTTGCAAGCAGTGTTATCGCTTCCTGAAAAGAAATATTTTCATGTTTCATAACAAAAGTGATAATGTCTCCGCCCGCTCCACAACCGAAACAATGGAATATCTGTTTAGAGGGGCTCACCATAAAGGAAGGGGTTTTTTCTGAATGAAAGGGGCAGTTGCCTTTCCAGTTCTGTCCTGACTTTTTCAACTGCACATAGGAGGATATGAAATCTACGATATCATTCTTTGTCTTTATATCTTCGAGAAGCCTGCCACTCTTCATACATTCCCCACAGAAAAATTCTTAGAAATATTTTACCACGAACATCAAGAGAAATTGTCCAAACGATTTGTCCGTGGGCTATCTATCATTGAGGAGAAGGCGTCAGTACTTACCGATTTATTCTCTTTTGCCGAATCAGTTGCGGAGAGACTGCAAAAGTTCCTTGACCCTGATGTTGACTGTTTTTCCGTCTGCTAAGCCCTTAATCCGCGGCATCAGGACCTTCATGACCTTTCCCATGTCTTTTTCGTCCGTAGATGAGGACTCTTGTATCGCCTGAATGATAATTTTGTCGAGTTCGGCAGGTGAAAGCTGTTCCGGCATATATGCCTGAAGAACCGCCAATTCGCGTCTCTCCTGGTCAGCCAGGTCCTGACGGCCGCCCCTTAAAAATTGCTCAATCGAGTCCTTCCTCTGCTTTGCGAGCGTCGAAATGACTGACTGTATCTCCTCGTCAGAAAGTTCACGGCCCTTTTCAATCTGCTGGTTCTTGACCGCGGCCTTGACCAGTCGTATCGTAGAAAGCTTAAGTTTATCAGACTCCCTTAAAGCAGTCTTCATGTCTGCATCAAGCCTCTGCAGTAAAGACATGTTATCTCACCGACATCTTGACTCTCTTCATGGCCTTTTTCCGCGCCGCAATGGCCTTTTTCTTCTTCTTTACACTTGGCTTGTCGTAATGCTCTCTTTTCTTTATCTCAGAAAGAATTCCTTCTTTTTCACACTGTTTCTTAAATTTCTTAAGAGCGTTTTCGAACGAGTCATTTTCCCGTACCCGTATTGAGGGCATCCATGTATCACTCCTCCCTGTTTAAAAATAGTTCACCAATATTACCAGTTTGATAAAGAACGTGTCAATGCAAACTTTCTGAAGAAATGGTTGATAATAAAGAGAATAATCACAAGCTTCGCGGCGCGCCGAACACTCGATGGCTGTCTGATTGAAAAGGAATTCGCCATATGCTAAAGTCTTAGATATCAAAAAAACAGGAGCGCGGAACTGTGCGTCTAATGCCGCATAACTAACCGGTTAATATATTTCCCATAACATATCGCCTGTGATCTCTCTAGAAGCAATAATAAACAGCCTCGAAGAAGCCGTCATCCTTTTCGACAAGACGATGCGAATCATCTATTTGAATAAAACTGCCGAGGAACTGCTGCGAAAAAGTTCCAAGGATATTATGATGAAAAAATTGTCAGAGATTCTGGACAATGAAAAAGCCATCTCGCCGCTCATAAAGGAGACGATACACGAGGGCCGCTCGTTTAAAGGCAAATCTGTCAGCCTGAACATTGGACAGTTCATTAATATCGATTTCCACCTTTCGCCTTTTTTTTTCAACGGTAAAATAGAAGGGGCTGTGCTGTCAATCTCACAAAATATAAATATCTCGGAAAGGGAGGAATATGATTTTGACTCCCTCGTCTACCTCATCGGCTCAATCGCCCATGAAATTAAGAACCCGCTGGGAGGGATAAAAGGAGCTGCGCAGCTTCTGCGTAATAAACTGAAAAATGCGCCTATTGACGAATATGTCGACCTTATTGTGAAGGAGACAGACAGACTCAACTTGATCTTGCATGACTACCTGACGCTCTGCAAAAAACCGGCATTTAACCAGGTAAATATCCATGAGGTAATGGAGAAAGCCCTTTCCATCATGGATGCGCCCATAAAGGGGTCAGGGATAACACTGAGGAGATTTTATGATCCCAGTCTCCCGCAGATAAAGGGCGATGAATCAAAGCTTCTGCAGGTCTTTTTGAACATTATAAAAAATGCGCTTGAGTCCATGAAGAAGGGTGGTAGACTGGAGATATCCACTGCGCCTTCAAAGGAGTCCGTCAGAGAAGGAGGACGTATAAAGCGCTGGGTCTTAATATCCATAAGGGACACTGGCCGGGGTATCCCGGATAAAGACCTTCAGAAAATTTTCATCCCTTTTTATACAAAGAAGAAGCACGGCACCGGCTTAGGTCTCGCTTTGTCAAGAAAGATCATTAAAGATCATGGCGGCCTTATCACTTTGAAGAGCCAGGTAGGCAAGGGCACGTCCTTTTTTATTTATATACCGTTTGGGCATAATGGATAAAAAAATCTTAGTCATAGATGATGATGAGAGTATAATATGGGTCATTAAGAAGGCCCTCGAACCTCTGGGCTATAGTATTATCTCCAGAACGAGGCTTTCGTCGGGTCTTAAAGCGGTTCAGGAAGGGCACCAGGTGATACTGCTGGATCTTATCCTTCCTGATGGAAACGGTCTCGACGGGCTGAGGGAAATACGCTCCGTCCATGCTGATGCGGTAGTCATTATGATCACTGCGCATGCTCAGATGCAGAGCACAATCACGGCCATGAAAGAAGGGGCATATGACTACCTTGAAAAGCCTTTCGATATAGAGGAGCTTAAGATCGTGATCGAAAAGGCGTTCAGGGACTTGTCTCTAAAAGAGGAACTTCGGGAGCTTAAGAAAGCAGCCTACGAAACAGAAAGTCCGCACATGATAGGAAAAAGTCCGGGGATACTGAAAGTCTTCAAGGACATCGGGAAGGTAGCGCCAAAAGACATAACCGTCCTTATCACCGGAGAAAGCGGAACTGGAAAAGAGCTTGTAGCCAAGGCCATCCATTACAACAGCAGACGTTCACATGGCCCGTTCGTTGCCATAAACTCCGCCTCAATCCCTAAGGAACTGCTGGAGTCAGAGCTATTCGGTTACAGGAAGGGTGCTTTCACCGGGGCGGTGTCCGACAAAAGGGGGAAGATTGAGTCAGCCGCCGGCGGCACACTGTTCCTTGATGAGATAGCGGAGATGGAGCCAAGCTTGCAGGCAAAGGTCCTCCGTTTCCTGGAGGAAAGGGAATTCAGCCCTTTAGGGAGTAATGATTTGATCAAGGGGGATGTCCGGATAATAGGTGCAACGAACAAAGACCTGCCCGGAGAGGTTGCGAAAGGGCATTTCAGAGAGGACCTATACTACCGCTTCAACGTTGTACAGATTAAACTTCCGCGGTTAAGGGAGCGCAAAGAGGATATCCCACTGCTTGCGAAATTCTTCCTCAGGGAGGCCGCCAATAAACTGGAAACAGGTGAAAAAGAACTGTCTAAGGAAGCAAAGGCGGCCTTAATTAATTATGACTGGAACGGCAACGTACGGGAACTCGAAAATGTCATAAAGAGGGCCTGCGTGCTTTCGACTGGTGCTGTAATAGAAAAGAAAGACCTCACCATAGAGGAAGACGCATCTTATTCCATCAAAGATTTTTTGGAAGAAAAGTTGAAGAGGTATCTGAAAGATATGACAAAAGTGGCAAATTTCAACCTTTACGGCACCGTGCTTTCAGAAGTTGAAAAGGCGCTGATATCCATAGTCCTGAGGGAAACGAACGGCAACCAGCTTAAGACAGCAAAGGTCCTGGGCATAAACCGTAACACCCTCCGGGCAAAGATCAAGGAATATAAAATAAAATAATCGGGCTGCTGTTCGTTTTATTACGCTGCTGGCTCACCAGGATTAACGAGCCGGCGCACAATGCCCGAAAGGCTGGCCTTAGAATTCAGCTCAACCCTTATCCCTGCTTTTGGGTCTTTTGTTAGCCTCAAGAATTTTTTTCCTGATGCGCACTGCCGCCGGTGTAACTTCAACAAGCTCGTCCTCTTTCACAAATTCGATTGCCTGCTCCAGGCTGAGTATCCTCGGAGGAATCAGTTGCAGTGCTTCATCAGCCCCTGACGCCCTCATGTTGGTCAGCTTCTTCTCCTTGGTGACATTTACGTCGATATCGTTTTCCCTAGAATTTTCACCCACTATCATACCTTCATAGACCGGGGTATTTTCCTTTACAAATAGTGTCCCCCTCGGCTGCAAATGAAAAAGGGCATACGTTGTCGTTCTGCCGGCCCTGTCGGAAACAATCGCGCCCGTAGCGCGCTTTGATATCTGGCCCTGCCAGGGCTCATACCCGTCAAAGATATGGTTAAGGAGTCCCGTCCCTCTTGTATCGGTAAGGAACTGAGAGCGAAAGCCGATAAGGCCCCTCGACGGTATCCTGAATTCAAGACGAACCCTGCCGTGGCCGTTATTCTGCATCTTCTGCATCCTTCCGCGTCTCATTCCCACTTTTTGTGTTACAACCCCTACAAATTCATCAGGCACATCAACCACAAGGTGCTCCATAGGTTCGTGAAGAGTCCCCTTAACGTCCTTTGTAATCGTCTCGGGCATCGAAACAGAAAGTTCGTAACCCTCCCTCCGCATCATCTCTATGAGTATCGCGAGCTGCAGTTCACCCCTTCCCATGACTTTGAATGAATCTGTATTATCAAAATCGACCTTTATCGCGACGTTATAAAGCAGTTCCTTTTCAAGCCTCTCCCGCAGGTTTCTGGATGTGACGTATTTCCCCTCTTTACCCGCGAAAGGTGAGGTATTAATCGAGAAGACCATCGATATGGTAGGCTCGTCTACCTTTATTCTGGGCAAAGGCTTCGGGTTTTCAAGATCTGTTATCGTGTCACCTATGTTTATCCCCTCGATGCCGGCAAGGGCGACGATGTCACCAACAGAGGCGCTCTCGATATTGACCCTTTCGAGGCCCTGAAATCCGAAGAGAGAGGTGATCTTCGTTTTGTCAGCTTCGTCTTTACTCTTGATCACTGAGACCCAATCCCCGACCTTGACAGAGCCGGAAAATATCCTGCCGATGGCGAGCCTGCCGACATAATCGTTATAGTCTATGTTCGTCACCAGCAACTGCAGGACTTCCTTTTCATCTGCTTCAGGGGCAGGAATCGTCTTTAGAATCAAATCCAAAAGACACCGCAGGTCTCCCGAGTCTTCCTCCATCGAGAGTCTCGCCGCCCCGAGTTTCGCGTTCGTGTAAACGATCGGAAATTCAAGCTGTTCTTCTGTGGCATCGAGGTCGATAAATAGATCGTACACCTCATTAAGCACTTCCTGTATCCTGGCATCAGGTCTGTCTATCTTGTTAATGACCAGAATCGGGGGCAGTTCCAACTCAAGGGCTTTCTTAAGGACGAACCTAGTCTGGGGAAGAGGCCCTTCCGAGGCGTCGACAAGCAACAGCACGCCGTCGACCATCTTCAGAGTCCTTTCAACTTCACCACCGAAATCAGCGTGACCCGGCGTATCCACAATGTTTATTTTGCAGCCGTTATATTGGACTGCGGTGTTCTTCGCCATAATCGTGATACCCCGTTCGCGCTCGAGGTCAATGTTGTCCATCATCCTTTCCTGCACCTTTTCGTTAGAGCGGAACAGGCCCGACTGTTTCAGCATCCCGTCGACAAGCGTAGTCTTGCCATGGTCGACATGGGCGATAATAGCTATATTTCTCAAATCTTCACGCTTCACGATTATGTTCTCCTCTTATCTCTGTCTCCTTGATTTGCTGCGGCAACGCCTGAAAGGCGGGACTGTATCCCATGAATGCAGGTACCCTGATTCACTGCAGAGAGACTAATGTGATAGTTTACAGGGGAAGCGCCGGAAATAGCAACACAACCGCCAAGCCTCCCCTTAACATGGAGGAGTAAACAAATGCAATTCAGACAATGAGTCTGAATAAAAATTACGGGAAAGCGATGCGCGCGAGGTTAACAACCTGAGCCGGAAGCACACCGATGACTATAACACCGGCGAGAGTTATGGCAAGCGCGAGGCCTATGGACGGTGATGTGCTGAGCGCGACAGTCTGGCGGGGCTCCCGCATGCACATGTACATGACAATTCTCAGATAGAAGTAAGCCGAGATGGCGCTAAAAATCACTGCTATGATCACCAGCCACATATAGCCGGCATTAATGGCGCTCGCAAACAAATAGAATTTTCCCATAAAACCGGCTGTAGGAGGTATTCCAGTAAGTGAGAACATAAAGACAATCATCAGCGAAGCCGCCAGGGGATGAGTATGCCAAAGGCCTTCATAGTCGGAGATCATATCCCCCTTAAATCCTTCCGACCTGAGCATAATAATAACCGCAAAGGCGCCGATATTCATGAAGGCATAAATAAGCAGGTAGGTCATCATGCTGGCCAGACCGTCGGCAGTCCCTGCGATCACCCCCAACAGCGCATACCCTGCATGAGCTATTGAAGAATAGGCAAGCATCCTCTTTATGTTAGTCTGGGAGATCGCCACTATATTTCCAACGCCCATTGTGAGAATTGCAACTGGAATAAGCACCGTCGCCCAAAGTGGCTTGATCGGATAGAGGGCGTGAAGCAAAACCCTCCCCATAACTGCGAAGCCTGCAGCCTTGGGCCCGACCGACATAAAGGCTGTGATCGACGTCGGAGCGCCCTCATAGGCATCAGGGGTCCACATATGGAAAGGGACTGCAGCAATCTTGAAGGAAAAAGCGACCACAAGAAACACCATAGCAAGAGTAAGCACAGGATTCCCTGTCAGTCCATGCTGGTTGATATACTCAGATATGGCCGCCAAGTTCGTTGTGCCGGTAAGGCCGTATATCATGGACGTCCCATAAAGCAAAAATGCCGAAGCAAAAGCGCCAAGCAGGAAATACTTTATCGCTGCCTCATTGGATTTGACATCGTACCGGATAAATCCGGCAAGTATGTAAGTACTCAATGCCATAAGCTCAAGACCCAGGTAAAGAACAATCAAATCCCCCGCAGAAGCCATGATCATCATCCCCAAAGTTGAAAAAAGGATAAGACCATAATATTCGCCTAAGTTCACCTTCTCTATGGCGATATATTTCACGGATATGAGTACGGTCAGTATGACATTCAAGATAAAAACAATCTTAAAAAACGTACTGTAACCGTCTGAAATGAACATTCCGCCAAAGGCTGTGCCAAGAGAGCCGCTGAAGGTGTAGGCCACCACAAATACGCATATTATGCTAAGCGTTGCCAAAGTTTCTTTCCTCTTTATCACAAGGTCAGCCAGAAGGATGGCAAGCGCAAGCACTGTCATTACAATCTCAGGCGTCAGGGGTCTTAAGCCAGGAATCATAAACTTCATCTGAACCTCCTCAATCTCAACTGCGTATTGCTCATTTAATAACCTCCATGATAGTCCTGGCGACTGTCGGCCCGTGCATACCGCCCGTATTCACCCTGTCGATAAGATGCTCCACCGACTTGTGCATAAACCCAAGAAAGGTATCGGGATAGATCCCTATCCAAAATATTAGTACAACCATTGGCAGGAGAGTTATAAGTTCCCTGGCGTCCATGTCGTGAAGACCGGCAACCTTTGGGCCTGTCTCCATAAAAAATACCCGTTGATAGAGCCAGAGCATATACCCAGCGCCGATAATTATGCCAGTAGCGGCCAGCAAACCGGCCCATTGATTTGAGGTAAACCCTCCGAGGATTATCAGGAACTCACCGATAAAGCCGTTTGTTGACGGAAGACCGATAGATGCTAATGTAAACACGATAAACAGTGAGGCATAAAGAGGCATCACCGAAGCCACGCCCCCGTAGTCCGCTATCTGCCTTGTATGCGTACGGTCATAGATAATCCCAACGCTTAAAAATAGAGCACCTGTGACAATGCCATGGTTCACCATTTGGAGAATGCCACCCTCAAGCCCCTGAATATTAAGTGCAAAGATGCCGAGTGTAACAAAGCCCATGTGACTCACAGAACTGTAGGCGATCAGTCGTTTAAGGTCTGCCTGCGCAAGACAGATCACCCCCCCGTATATGATCGCAATCACCGAAAGGGTCAGCATCACGGGGGTCATCGCCTTTGAGGCCTCGGGCAGAAGCGGAAGGGAAAATCTCAGGAACCCATAAGCCCCCATTTTTATGAGTATGGCGGCAAGTATCACGCTCCCGGCTGTAGGGGCCTCTGTATGCGCATCTGGCAGCCAAGTGTGGACAGGAAACATTGGGACCTTAACCGCAAAGGCGGCAAAGAAGGCCCAGAATAGCCACAGTTGCATCTGGTAAGGATATACTCTGGTGGAGAGTTCGACAATATCAAAGGTCCTTCCGGAATAAAGATATAGCACAATTATTCCGACCAGCATCAGAACACTTCCCACAAGGGTGTAAAGGAAAAACTTTATGGCAGCATAGATCCTGTTGGGCCCGCCCCAGACACCAATCAGGAGGTACATCGGGATAAGCATAGCTTCCCAGAAGATATAGAATAAGAAAAAGTCGAGAGCACAGAAAACCCCGATCATAGCCCCTTCCACGATGAGGAGCGAAATATAGAACTCCTTCACCTTAGTCTTTATCGAATTCCATGATATAAGGACGCAGAGGATTGTAACAAGTGTCGAAAGCAATACAAAAAGGATGCTTATACCGTCCAGTCCAAGGGAATAATTGATGTTCCATGCCGGTATCCACTTATGCCGTTCAACAAACTGCATGACATGGGTAGATTTGTCGAATCCGGTAAAAAGCGGAAGAGAAATGATGAAAGCGGCTAAGCTGGCGGAAAGTGCAAGAATCTTGATCAGCCCCTCTTGGGCCCTGGGCATAAGAAGCAGAAGGACAGCGCCTGCCAAAGGCAGGAATATCAGTGTGCTAAGCACCGGAAACCCCAAACTGTTAGTCATAACCTGTTCCATTATTTTCCTACCTCAGAAGCATCCAGGCAACTATTATAAGTATGCCCGCTGCCATAATCGTTGCGTAGTGGTGAAGAAATCCGGTCTGTATCTTCCTCAACTGACTGCTAAAACCGCCGATAGCAGCGGGAACCCCGTTGACTATCGCCTCTATGATTTTTGCGTCCGTAATCCCGATCAGGACGTTCTTTGCTATCCATATCGTGGGCCTAATGAGTATAAAACTATACAACTCATCAACATAATATTTATTGAAGAGAACCTTATAGACTCCGCTGAACTGTGCCGCAAGCTTAGCCGGTAATTCCTTCCGCACCATGTACATATAATAGGCAAGCCCAATTCCTGAGAAACCGACAGCAACAGAGACCGCCATCACCATCCATTCTTCTGCATGGGTACCGTGCCCTTCTGGATGCCCCAGAACCGGCTTCATAAATTCTGTAAAGTGAGCCCCCCCGCCCAAAAGATGGGGTATCCCTACCCATCCGGAAGCCACTGCGCCTACACAAAGAAGCATGAGGGGAACTGTCATTGATTTTGGTGATTCATGCAGGTGGTGTTCCTGCTCATGCGTTCCGCGGAACGTTCCGTGGAAAGTAAGAAATATAAGCCTGAATGAATAAAACGCAGTAAGAAATGCCACGAAGGTCCCTATGAGCCAGACTACCTTGCCGGCCGGGTTTGGATTTGAATAGGCAAGCCAGAGTATCTCGTCCTTGCTGAAGAACCCCGCAAGACCCGGAACACCTGCAATGCTGAACGATGCAATAAGCATTGTCAGGTATGTCACCGGCATATGCTTCTTCAACCCTCCCATCTTCTGGATGTCCAATTCACCAGCCATGGCGTGCATCACACTTCCGGCGCAGAGAAAGAGAAGGGCCTTGAAAAAAGCATGTGTATACAGATGAAATATTCCGGCAGTATATGCTCCGACTCCGCAGGCCAGAAACATATAACCAAGCTGGCTTACCGTCGAATACGCGATGATCCTTTTCAAATCGTTTTGTACCAGACCGATTGTCGCAGCAAACAGGGATGTAATCGCTCCGGTAAGTGCCACAACAGTAAGCGCTGTTTCAGAAAGACTGAAGATCGGGTTACACCTTGCAACCAGAAATACGCCTGCAGTCACCATCGTAGCAGCATGGATGAGGGCACTGACAGGAGTCGGGCCTTCCATTGCATCCGGCAGCCAAACATGCAGCGGCATCTGTGCGGACTTTCCGACCGAGCCGCAGAAAAGGAGCAACGCTACAAGAGTCATGAGATGAACGTCGTAGCCAAGGAAGTTTACGGTCTTGGTCGCGAAGGCGCCGGCCTGGCTGAAAACAGGCGCGTAGTAAACCGTTCCAAAGGTAAGGAATATCATGATGATGCCGATACCGAACCCGAAATCACCAAACCTGTTAACAATAAACGCCTTTTTCCCGGCATCCGACGCAGACTTCTTGTTGAAGTAATATCCGATGAGAAAGTATGAACAGAGACCCACGCCCTCCCAACCGAAATAAAGCTGAAGAAAATTATTCGCCATAACGAGCATCAGCATGCAAAAGGTAAACAGGCTAAGATATGAAAAGAACCTGTAATATCCTTTATCACCGTGCATATAGCCGGCGGAGTATATATGGATCAGAGTGCTGCAAGTGGTAACAACGATAAGCATCACGGTAGTGAGTTGGTCAATAAGAAAACCGACTGACACCTTGAACCCACCGGAGAGGATCCACGTATAAAGGTCCTCATTGAGCGTTCTCCCTGACATGACGTCGACAAGCGTGGCCACTGAAACTACCCAGGATCCTGCCACCGCCATGATAGCCACCCAGTGTGCCTTATCTTTTATAAAGCCACGGCCAAAGAGGATATTGATCAAAAAAGCCGCAAACGGCAAAAAAGGTATCAGCAAATAATATTGCATATCTTTCCTCTCTTAAAAGGCTGCAACACCTTCAGCCTGCCTGCGATTGCCGGGGGCTGAATGTCTATAACTTTCATTATCCCTTCATCTCGTTCATTTCGTCGACATTGGCAGTGGTCTTGTTCCTGAAGAGGGCAATTATTATGGCAAGCCCTATCGCGGCCTCAGCCGCAGCAACGGTAACAATAAAAAATACGAGGATTACACCCCTCATGTCCTGCAGGTAATGGCTGAAAGACACCAGGCTGATGTTGACAGCGTTGAGCATAAGTTCCAGCGACATAAACATGATAATGATATTTCTTCGCGTCAGGAAGCCGAATACGCCTATCGAAAATACCACGGCGCTGAGCATTAAATACCAGTTTAGAGGCACCATTTCCTAACTCCTCGTCCTTTTCTTCGCAAGCACAATCGCTCCTATAATTGAAATCAGCAGAATGACAGAGGCTATCTCGAATGGAAATAAGTATTCAGTATAAAGCACTTGTCCCAACACTTTAGTGAATGTTTCTTTCTGCACGTAGTCATTTGTATATCGGCCTGAAATGCCCGGCACGAAGGAACTTATAGAAAAAAAGATACTTGCCAATAGAGCCAGTGCTATAACGAGCCCGGCCGGCCAGGCCCTGATAAACCTGTTAGTCTGCAGTTCCTCTCTAAGATTGAGAAGGAGAACAACAAATAAAAAGAGCACAAGTATAGCCCCAGCGTAGACAATCACCTGTATAGCAGCGATGAATTCAGCATTGAGGAAAAGGTACATGCTTGCGAGGTTGAAAAACATTAGGAGCATCCACATGACGCTGTGAACCGGGTTCCTTCTGGTCACCACAAGAAGAGAAAGGGCGGTAATTGCCACAGCAAAATATCCGAAGAATAATTTCGGCAGCATTTCCTATTTCTTCTCCTTCACTTTCACTTTACTGAACATCGCCTGGTCCTGACCTCCAGTAAAATTTTCGGACTTTGGCTGCCAGAAATCCTTAAAATAGCGCTCACCTTTCGGCCCCGCAAAGTATTTGTCCCAGTTCCCAAGGAGTTTGTCCTTTGTCATATAGAAATCTTCCCTCTTATAATTCGAATATTCATAGTGCTCGCTCAATGTAATTGCCCCGAAAGGACATGCCTCAACGCAAAAACCGCAGAAGACACACCTGAGCACGTCTATTTCGTATCTGTCAACAACCTTCGCATGATCTTCGCCCTCGGAGGTATAGATATAGATACATTTTGAAGGGCAATAAGCCCCGCAAAGGCCGCAGCCGACACATTTTATCTTTCCTTCCTCGTTCTTGGCGAGTGCGTGAAGTCCTCTGAACCCAGGGAGTGCCGGCACCTTAACCTTCGGGTATCTTCTGGTCACAGGCTTCGTAAACAACATGGTCTTCAGGGTAAAGGCAAGACCCTTTAAAATTTCTACGAAAAATACTTTCCTTATAAGGTTCCCTGATTTCATAGCAATCCCTTAAACCACATTTTTGCAAGCCCAGTTATAACGATGTTCCCAAGGGCCAGAGGTATCAGTAATTTCCACCCTATAGCCATGAGCTGGTCATAGCGGTATCTCGGCAGCGTAGATCTTACCCAGTAATAAAGGAACATAAAGGCGTAGACCTTGATAAGAAAACAGAAAAGCCCGAGTGCTTTGGCAAGAAATCCGGGCAAGTTTGCCGTAACAAATGCCGGAAGTGCCCAACCCCCCAAAAAACAGAGGGCCGCGATAGACGACATTACAAGCATTCCTGTATATTCACCGAGGAAAAACATCGCAAATCGGAAGCCGCTGTATTCGGTAAAATAGCCGGCGACAAGTTCGCTTTCCGCCTCCGGGAGATCAAAAGGCAGTCTGTTCGTCTCCGCAAAAGCTGCGACCACGAAGACAAAAAAACCAAGGAACTGAGGCACGGCAAATATACCCAATGGATAGTGGTTCTGTGCCCTTACGATATCAGAAAGGTTAAATGAGCCTGCCATCATCATGACTCCAACGAGGCTAAGACCCATCGAAATTTCGTAGCTTATGACCTGCGACGCAGACCTGAGCCCGCCCAGGAATGCATACTTGGAGTTTGATGACCACCCGGACAAAACAATGCCGTAAGCGCCGAGTGAAGACATGGCAAAGAGGAACAGGAGTCCGATATTAATATTTCCTACAACGAACCCGTCAAAAAAAGGCAGCACTGACAGGGAGGTAAGAGCAGATGCAAAAAATATCACGGGTGCCAGATAAAATAACGGCTTGTCCGCATTTTGAGGTATGATGTCTTCCTTGAAAAAAAGCTTTATTCCATCGGCAAAAGGCTGAAACAGACCCAATGGTCCAACTTCCCTCGGACCTAATCTCACCTGCATATGCGCCATAACCTTGCGCTCAAAATAGGTGGCAAAGGCCACATGAAGAAGTCCAACTGCGATGACGGCTGCGGTCTTCAGAAGAATAATAATTATATTAACTACGTCGCCCGCGAGTTCCGGCCCGACTATCGCCTTAAGGATGTCGTTCATCTGCCCACCTTCTCCACCGTTACCACATTCCCGTCAATAACAGGGGCCTTTGTAACAGGGTCAATCGAATATTCCATGAGGCTAAATGCGCCCCTGCCCTCAAAATTGTTCGTCAGCATTAATACGGAATCTTCAACGGCCTTTTCGACAGCAAGCGGGAGATCCAGAGATCCAATACCAGAGGATATCCTGATGATATCGCCGTCTTTCAGAGAAAGCCTGCCAGCTGTCCCAGGACTGATCCTGGCCACGGCTCCGGCATATATATTCACCAGCGCCTGAGATTTTCTGCTGAGCGTCCCGGAATGAAATAGCGGCCTCTCGAGTCTCAGATACAGTTTTCCTGCGGACTCAATGGAACCGCCCTTCTCAGTCCGGATCTCTTCCGTTAGGCTTCTGAGGGGCTCCCCCTTGTACGGATAAATAGCCGTTCCTTTTTCTATTTCTTCATAGCCCAGGTCGCGATGAAGAGGAGAAACCCTGCTGATCTCGAAAAAGACATTCTCTGAATCCTCATAGTTCATCTTCGAACCCATATTTCTTGCGATCTCCAAGACAATTCTCCAGTCTTCCATCCCTTCGCGTGTCACCGCTTTTCTGAGGCGCTGAATTCTTCGTTCCATATTTGTATATGTGCCATTTTTCTCCGACCAGCTAAGGGCTGGAAGCACCACATCTGCCAATCTTGCGCTTTCCGTTAGAAATATGTCCTGGACAATCAGGAAATCGACCTTCTTTAGGGCCGCCTCTACCTCCTTTGAATTGGGCATATTGAAGACCGGGTTTTCGCCCATGATGTACATAGCTTTGAGTAAGCCGCTCTTTGCCGCCTCGATCATTTCAAATATAGTAAGTCCCGGTTGCTCCGGAAGCGGGCTCTTCCAGGCAATTTCGTATTTCTTCCTGAACTCTGCATATCCGAGAGGTCTGTATCCGGGCAGCAGGTCCGGCGCGCATCCCATGTCAAGAAGCCCTTGTTCATTGGCACGCTCCGAAAGCAGGTAGACCCTGCCGTTTATAAGATATGTTATTGCCGCCAATAGAAGGAGCCTGTAACTGCCGCCACTGCTCTGAACAACTTCTTTGCCGATAACCACGGCCGCATTGGACGCCCCGGAAAGTTTATCGATAAACAAGGCGAAGTCCTTTTCTGAAATGCCGCAAACCCTGGTAACCTCTGCTGATGATAAATTTATATCCTTTATCTTTCCTTCGAGAATCTGGTTGGACCCGGGCAAGCCCTTCTTATCCTTCAGTGCAGATAGGATCCCTTCAAGCAGGATATCCTCTGAAAATAGTGAAGGCCGCAGTTCAACGGGGGTATAATGTCTGAGCCCTTTTATATGGCCTATAGTGAGAATATTTCCGCCTTTTCGCGCACACGCCCTTATCTGAAGTCCCAATATAGGGTTCATCGCAGTAGGGTCCCCTCCCGCGACAACGACAGCATCGGAATTTGAGAGGCCAGGGATAAGGTTTGCGGTAGCCCCCTGTCCAAAGATATTTTCGATAAAGGCCTGCGCGCCTGCATACCCTGTCCGCGCGGTACTGTCTATGTTGTTACTACCCAGAGTGACCCTCATGAATTTCTGGAAGACATAGTTGTCTTCGTTCGTACACCTCGGAGATGCTATCCCGGCAATAGAGGAACCCCCAAAGGTATCCTTTATCTCTCCAAGCCTTCTTGCAATCAATCTGATGGCCTCTTCCCAGGTCGCCTCCTCAAAAACGCCGTCCTTTTTTATTAAAGGCGCAGTGAGTCTGTCCTTATGTCCGACAAACTCATAACCGAATCTTCCACGGGAACAGAGAAGGCCGTTGTTAACTGCAGTGCCTATCCGTGGTACTACCCTTTTAATGACATCATCACGGACCTGCACAACAAGAGTACAGCCTACGCCGCAATAAGGGCATATAGTTTCAGTCTCGCTCACCAGCTGCCACGGCCTGTAGCTATGTCTGTGGAGCCTCGACATAATGGCGCCCACCGGACAGACTGAAACGCAATTGCCGCAGTACTCGCAATCGAACTTGCCTCCCGAGAAGGGTTCTATGTGAGAGTGGCCGCCCCTGTCAATAACGGCAATCGCCGCTGCTCCCTGAACGCCCTCGCACATCCTGACGCAACGTGTACAGACGATGCATCTTTCCATATTCCTGACAAGGACAGGGTCTTCAAGGCTCTCAGTCACCTTCCTCTTGGATTCTTTGAACCGGCTTGTGGCAGGCCCATATTTTTCAACCAGATCCTGAAGTTCGCATTCGCCGGCCTTGTCGCAGTAAGGGCAGTCAAGCGGGTGGTTGATAAGGAGAAACTCAAGCACGCTCCTTCTGACATTTGCGATAGCCTCGGTCTCCGTCCTGACAACCATGCCGTCTGTAACCATTAGGGTGCAGGCGGTCTGAAGACGCGGCATCCTCTCGACCTCCACAAGGCACAATCTGCAGCCTCCGTACTTTTCAAGCTGCTCATGGTAACAGAGTGTCGGGATCTTGATGCCGGCTGACCTGGCAGCCTCAAGGACTGTCATCGCCTTTTCAAGATTTATCTCTTTTCCGTTAATGGTTACCTTTATCATCGGTTATTCCGTTATCCTGCTACAGTGCAGGTCTTGCTCCTGATATGGTCCTCGAATTCCGGCCTGAAGTGTTTAATGAAATTCTGCACCACTGATGCTGCACCGTCTCCCAAGGGACAAAAGGTCTTACCCAGCATATTCCCCGATATCGACAACAAAAGATCAATATCGCCATCCATACCTTCTCCCTTTTCTATTCTTCCCAGTATCTTCCTCAGCCATCCTGTCCCTTCACGGCAGGGAGTGCATTTACCGCACGACTCGTGCTCGAAAAATCTGAGCGCTCTGTAGCAGACCTTTACAAGACAGACCGTCTCATCCATGACGATGACTGCGCCTGAACCGAGCATACTGCCGTGCTTGGGCATATTGACGAAATCCATAGGACAGTCTATCTTGTCGGGCGGGAGCACGGGCGTCGAAATACCGCCAGGGATTACCGCTTTTAACTTCCTGCCTCCCTTTATCCCGCCGCAATGTGTATAAATAATATCCCTGAGGATGGTTCCCATAGGCAGTTCATAAACTCCCGGTTTTTCCACATGTCCGGAGACACAATAGATCTTAGGTCCGGGACAGTCGGGACTTCCTATCTTGGAATATGCTTCCCCGCCCACCGCGATAAGATACGGCAGGTTAGAAAGGGTCTCAACATTATTTACCACCGTAGGTTTTGCAAAGACGCCGACATTCACCGGGAAGGGAGGCTTAATCCTCGGCTGTCCCTTATCGCCCTCAAGCGACTCAATCAACGCAGTTTCCTCACCGCATATGTACGCGCCTGCACCCTGATGCACTGCGAGGTGGAATTTCACTCCCTTTCCCGCAATATTATCCCCGAGAAAACCCTTATCATAAGCCTGACTGATCGCTTTCTCCAATATATGTTTTGCCGCCGGGTATTCGCCTCTTAAGTAGATGTAGCCATATTCTGCGCTCAGCGCGTGTCCTGAAATTGCCATCCCTTCAATCAGAAGATGAGGGTTTTTCTCCAGTATCGGTCTGTCCTTAAACGTCCCGGGTTCGCCTTCATCCGCATTACAAAGAAGGTATTTGGGGAATTTGGGGTCTGCAGAGGCGAAGGTCCATTTCATGGCAACAGGGAACCCTGCGCCGCCCCGGCCTCTCAAGCCTGCCTTCTTCACTTCTTCAGTAACATCCTTCGGCACCATGCCGATTGCCTTGGGAAGGCTGGTATAGCCGCCAGCCTTGATGTACTCATTGATATCGGTCGAGTTCGGGTTCTCTATGTTCTTAAGAAGAATTTTTTCCATATCGCCTATTTATATCTCTGAAGAATTTCCTCTATGTAATTTTCGGTCAGGTTCTCATAAAAATCATCATTCACCAGCATTGCAGGCGCGGTGCCGCAGGCGCCGATGCATTCCATGATGACGAGAGAGAACCGTTCGTCCTGGGTAGTGCCTCCGGGTTCGAGGCCGTACTTGTTCTTAAGGAAATCCACAAGCCTTTCGGCTCCCAGTATCATGCACGAAACATTAGTGCAAAGCTGCACAATATTCCTGCCGGCCGGCTTGTGCTTGTACATAGCGTAAAAAGTCCCTACCCCGCGTGCTATCGCCTTAGGCACGCCAAGCAGGTCCGATACCGTTTCATACGCGTCGGGAGACAGCCATCCGAACTCCCGCTGGGCAACATAAAGGGCTGGCAGGAGCGCTGCCCTGGCATTAGGATATCTAAGTCTTATTTCCTGCAGTTCTTTCTTTGCAGCCTCACTAAACATAATTACCTGTCACACTCTCCAAGGACAATGTCTATAGTCCCTATATTTGCGATAACGTCGGCTATGAGCGCGCCTTTGCACAGTCTGGGAAGCACCGAGGCATGAACGAATGACGGGGCTCTCACTCTCATCCTGTAAGGTTTCCCTGTCCCATCGCTCACAAAATAAAAGCCAAGCTCCCCCTTGGGTACTTCCGTGGCAACGTATACTTCGCCTTCCGCGATAGAGGGCCCTTTCGTGATAAGGATAAACTGATGTATGAGATGCTCCATATCTTTAAGGATCATGTCCTTGGGAGGCAGGGTCAATTTAGGAGCCTCGGCCATAACGGGCCCTGCAGGAAGTTTTTCTATGCACTGTTTAATAATTCTGTTTGCCTGTCTCAACTCACCTACCCTGACCATGTATCTATCATAACAGTCACCTGCCTTGCCAACAGGCACGTCGAACTCGATTTTATCGTATGCATCATAAGGGGCATATTTTCTTATGTCGTAATCAACTCCTGAGCCCCTGAGCGTACCTCCCGTAAGACCCCAGTTTACAGCCTCTTCAGCAGAGATAACGCCGATGCCTACTGTTCTGTCTTTCCAGATTCTGTTTTCAGTAACCAGGGTCTCATAATTGTCCATATTGGAGGGGAACTCAAGAACAAATTCATAGAGGGCATCCAGAAACTCCTGAGAAATGTCATTTCTGACGCCACCGACCCGCGGATAGCTGACAGTAAGCCTCGCACCGCACAGCATCTCAAATAAGTCCAGGATACGTTCCCTCTGGGCCATCGCGTGCAGAAAAGGGGTGGTTGCCCCAATGTCTAAGACATGTGTCCCAAGCCATATGATATGACTTGATATCCGCCCCATCTCGGCTACAATTGTTCTAATGAACTTGGCCCTTTCAGGTGCTTCTATGCCAAAGAGCTTTTCAACGGCGTTCACGTAACCTACGTTGTTGTTCATGGAAGATATGTAATCAAGCCGGTCGGTAAGAGGGAGTGCTGCAAAATATGTCCTGTTTTCCCCGAGTTTTTCCACACCCCTGTGGAGATACCCTACATAGGGGGTACACTTGACGACATTTTCACCATCGAGATCCAGCACAAGCCTTAAAACACCGTGCGTCGCAGGATGCTGAGGGCCCATACTGATAGTAAGTTCCGTGGTCTCGAAAGTATTTTCCTCGGGTTCAGTCCGTTCCGTCAGATTTTGATCCCCAGCCTTATATTCTTCAGCGCTCATCCGTGCCACTCGAATTCCCTGTATTTCTTGGCTTTGTCAAGTACATCGAGGAAGCCCGGCCACTCCTTTTCAGGGCCCTTCACAGGGTAGTCTTTCCTTAGTGGATATCCCTCCCAGTCCTCAGGCAAGAGTATTCTCCTTAGGTCGGGATGCCCATTAAAAACTATTCCGTACATATCATAGGCTTCCCTTTCATGCCAGTTCGCGCCTGCCCAAATTCCCACCACTGAATCTATGGAGGGTTTGTCTGCGGCCACTTCTGCCTTTACCCGCAGGGCATGTCGGTGTTTGATTGAATAGAGATGGTATACGACCTCAAACCTCTTTTCTTTCTTCCCCAGATAGTCTGCGCCGCAGACATCAACCAGATAATCGAAGAAAAGATCAGGGTCGTCGTGGAGATACCTGAAGATATTGAGTATTTTGTCCTTATTCACGGTGACAGATATCTGCCCCCTGAATTCTTTTATATCAAGGACTTCCTCAGGGAATCTTTCTCTTAATTTTTCGGCAATCAGTAATGCTTCCATAACACCCTAAGTCCGCACTCCTCAATTAAAGTATGAAACCAGGCTACGCACTGCTAACTACCTTTAACTACTCTGTCAGGCAACCATCTTAAACAACCCTACCGCCAGCGGCTCCAGTGGAATTGTTCAGCCTTGATCTTCTCCTGAAGCTTTATTATCCCGTCGATGAAGGCCTCAGGTCTCGGCGGACAACCCGGGATATACACATCCACTGGCAAAAAGCTGTCGCATCCCTGCACAGTGCTGTATGTATTGAAGATGCCTCCGCTGTCGGCGCAACTTCCGACGGAGATGACATATCTTGGCTCGGGCATCTGATCGTAGACCCTTCTAACAATCTGGGACATCTTTTTCGTCACTGTCCCCGCGATGAACATAAAATCTGATTGTCTGGGAGATCCTCTGGGGATTATCCCCATCCTGTCAAGGTCATTATGGCTGGCATAGGTAGCCATCATTTCTATTGCGCAACAGGCAAGGCCGAATGTCATCGGCCATAGTGATGACCGTCTTCCCCAGTTAATAAGTTTGTCCATGGATGTTACAATAATATTCGGAGACAGGATTTTCGTGCCTTCTTCAACCTCTACGAGGGCAGCCGTCTCCAGCGTCGTGATCAATCCCAAATGAATGCCTCCTTTTTCCAAGCATAAATATAACCGACAAGGAGAATCACTATAAAAATAATCATCTCGATGAACGCGTACATGCCTATTTTGTCGAAGACGACCGCCCATGGATAAAGGAAGATCGCTTCAACGTCGAACACAACAAACAACATTGCTACAATATAAAACTTGACCGAGAACCTCATTCGGGGCTCCCCTACAGGCGGGTTGCCTGATTCATATGGCATAAGTTTTTCCGGATAAGGCCTTCTTATTCTGAAGAGTTCGCCAAGGAGCAGTGCTCCAAGGCCGAAGGCTGTTGAAACCATTAAAAATATCAGGATCGGCAAATATTCGGATGGCATGAAAGAACCAGGCATTGAGTTATAAATTTTTAACATACAGTTATAAGTTATAAGGGAAAGATAATCCCGATGTCAAGTAAAAAATTAAAACTAGAAATTTAGTTTTTTTGTATTGCATTAAACAGATAAAATGGTATACATTTTTAAACAAATGCTCGTAAAAAAATCCCTACATTCATTGACTGGCAAGCTTATTCTCACTATCGGCACGCTGATGGTTGTGGGAAGTTCCATCTTCTGGTACCTTCTATTCCGACATCAGGAAACCGAACTGATACAAAGCTCTGTTAAGTATGGACATTCCTTCGTTGAGTACGTAATAAAGAGTAATCGCTATGGGATGCTGACCTTCCAGCAACTACTCATTCAGCAAACGATTGAAGCTATCGGCTCCGCCGAAGGCGTCCTTCGCGTTCGTATTTTCGACAGTAGGGGAAAGATAGCCTATTCATCTGACAAAAAAGACATTGGAACGGTGGTTGATAAGAAAGCACCGGTCTGCGTAGGCTGCCATTCTGCTGAGGGGACACACCCGAAAGATACCCCGACAGTTCTGATTAGTAAGGACAACAGGGACTTCAGAGTGCTCAATATTGTCCAGCCGATATATAACGAAGTCGCCTGTTATACTTCCACCTGTCACGCGCACCCCAGACAACAAAAAGTGCTCGGACTGGTCGAGGCAAACCTTTCCCTTGCCGTGCTGGACAAAAGCATAAAGAACCAGGGGCTGGCTATTACCATATATGTACTTGTTTTTCTGTTCGTAATCTCGGTGGTGCTCTGCACTATTTTGTGGAACCTGGTGTCCACCCCAGTAAGTTTGCTGACCCGCGGCATGGAAAAGGTTGCAGGCGGGGACCTCGACTATCATCTGGATATCAACACTAAGGACGAAATAGGCGAGCTGGCGCAGGCTTTTAACGCCATGACCTCAGACCTGAAGAAGGCCAAAAATGAACTTGTAGAGTGGGGAAATACCCTGGAGAAGAAGGTCCAGGAAAAGACCGAGGCAATACACCGGGCACAGGCACAGCTTATCCATTCTGAAAAATTGGCCTCACTCGGCAGGATGGCTGCAGGCGTCGCACATGAGATAAACAGCCCCCTTACCGGGATTGTCACATTCGGGCACCTGCTTTTAAAGAAGTTCCCTCAGGGATCGGAGGAGAACGAGGACATACAGGTGATCATCGAGCAGGCAAACAGGTGCTCCACTATTATAAAGGGGCTCCTCGGTTTTGCAAGGGCTTCTGCAGCGGAAAAAGCGCCGGTAAATATTAATGATGTTATTAGCCATTCACTCAACATTGTTAAGAACAAGGCCGATTTCTTTAATATAAAGATCGTCACAAATTTCGACGATTTTCTCTCAAAGGTAAGAGCCGATTCTTCGCAGCTGCAACAGGTATTTCTCAATTTGATTATGAATGCTGCTGATGCGATTGAGGGTAAGGGCACTATCACGATGAGTACAAGAAATATCAGGGACAACAGCGGCGACTGGGTAGAAATCGAATTCAGAGACACCGGGCCAGGCATCGATGATGAGAATCTTGCAAAGATTTTCGAACCTTTTTTTACTACAAAGCCGGTCGGCAAAGGCACTGGGCTGGGCCTAGCTGTCAGTCACGGAATTATACAGGAGCACGGAGGCAGTATCTCTGTGAAAACCAAACGAGGCGAAGGAACGAGCTTCTTTATCAAGCTCCCCGCCTACAAGGAAATGCCATGAAAAAAGGAATAATCCTCGTAATCGACGATGAGGACATCGTCAGAACCAGTTGCAGTCGCGCGCTCACGCCTAGCGGCTATGAAGTCAAACTCGCAAAAAACGGCCACGAAGGCCTCAGCATAATGGGTGGAGACAAGATCGATCTTGTGCTCACCGACCTTAAGATGCCTGATATGGACGGCATCGAGGTGCTCAAAAAGATTAAGCAGGACTGGCCGGGGGTTGAAGTCATCATCATAACGGGCTACCAGACAGTCGACACAGCGGTGAAATCCATAAAACTCGGTGCCTTCGATTATATCGAAAAACCTTTTACACCTGACGCACTCATAAACGCTGTTTCCAAGGCACTGGACCACAAGAACAAATCGCAGCAGACATAGGACGCAGCCTCTTAGGAATGAACAAGGGCAGAATACTCGTTATAGATGACGAAGAGATAATAAGAGAAAGCTGCCGCAGGGTGCTTGAACCGGCAGGCTATCAAGTTGATACCGCAGCATCGGGGGGCGAAGGGCTTCAGGTTCTGAAGACAGAAGCCATCGATTTGGTGCTTACCGATCTGAAGATGCCTGATATAGACGGCATCGAGGTGCTCATAAAGATCAAAGAAAATTGGCCTGACACCGAGGTAATAATCATGACCGGATACGGGACGGTTAAAAACGCCGTGAAGGCCATGAAGATGGGCGTATTCGATTATATAGAAAAGCCGTTCAGCCCCGATGACCTTCTCGCCCTGGTTGTCCGAGCGCTAAACAGACAAAAGCTCTCATCAGGAGAAGTTACACACAGGGAGATAATCCCCTCCCATTATGAGTTGGGCAACATCGTCGGCATATCCCAGGCTATGCAGAAGATCTTTCAACTTATCGCGAGGGTCGCCAGCACCGGAAGCACTGTCCTTATCACCGGAGAGAGCGGCACAGGGAAAGAACTAATCGCCAGGGCGATTCATTACAACAGCCCCAGAAAAGATCTGCCTTTTGTAGTTGTCGACTGCACTACCATACCTGAGACCCTTATTGAATCGGAGTTGTTCGGGCACGTCAAGGGAGCATTCACCGGCGCATCTGAAACGAAAAAGGGGCTTCTAGAAATAGCAAACGGTGGCACGATTTTCCTTGATGAAATCGGCAATCTTAATATTTCAACGCAGGCAAAACTGCTCAGGGTGCTTCAGGAACGCGAATTCCGCCCGATCGGAGAAAAAAAGACGGTTCACATCGATGTGAGATTTATTTCCGCGACCAATAAGGACCTGAGAATAATGACAAAAGAGGGTTCCTTCAGGGAAGACCTCTTCTACAGACTGAATATCTTCCCAATCCACATGCCGCCTCTGAGAGACAGAAAGGAGGATATCCCTCATCTGGCCCAGTACTTCTTAGGGAAATATCGGGAGGAACTCAATAACCGCGTTACCCACATAAACGCCGAAGCCATGAGGCTCCTTGTCCTTTATCCCTGGCCCGGAAATGTCCGGCAGTTGGAAAACGCTATCCAGCGGGCAGTGATTATGTGCCAGGACAGGACGCTTAAACCCGAACATCTAACATCGCTGGACTTTCCTACGGAGGAAGCGATACCGCGGAACTCCGAAGAGCTTAAGGAAATGAAGAAAGATCTGAGAATTAAGTCGGTTGAGGGAGTTGAGAAGGCCTTTATAATGGAGGCGCTCAGGCGCAATGACTGGAACATCTCCAGGGCCTCTACAGATGTCGGCATGCAGAGGACAAACTTCCATTCGCTGATGAAGAAATATCGCATATCCGCAAAGGCTGCCGAAGCAGAATAGGATGGTCAATACAACCTAGCCATCGCGCAATAAATAAAATATACATTGCCGAACCGTTATGGCTGTAGGCCTTTTAACCTATGAGCAGTTGCCAACGTATTTATTATCTATACATTCGCCACGTATAGCGGAGCTTTCACGCCCTGGCAACGACTTATCTTTTTGATTTTAAAGTATTTCAAAACATGGTATCCTTATTGCTGATTTAGCCACGAACACAACAAAGGAGGCCGGCTATGGAAAACAAGGGGAAGATTTTGGTGCTTGATGACGACCCTGTTGTAACGCTGAGTTGCAAAAGGATTCTCGGTGCCGAAGGGTATAACATAATAACAGCTGATAAAGGGGAAGACGCGATCAAGAAGATATCCAATGAAGAGTTTGATTTGCTGATATCCGACATCCGCCTCCCCGACATAAATGGGATCACAGTCCTAAGGGAGGCAAAGCTCGTCCAACCCAAGCTTGACGTGGTGATTATTACCGGATATCCCACTCTTGAAGATGCAAAGGAATCCGTAAAACTCGGGGCCTTCGAATTCATAGAAAAACCGTTCACGCCCGAGTTCATGATGAATGTTGCAAAGAAGGTCTTCGACAACAAGGGCTGGATCCTCAGGAAGGCTTTTATCGATGAGTTCCGCAATGAGATCGTCTCACTCAGGGACACGGAAAACCCGGTCATCTTTTATAAAGAGGGGACATGGGCCAGACCGGCGAAAAACGGGCTTTGGGAGATCGGCTGCGATGTGAGATACTGGCTTCTTAGCGGACAGTTGATGTATATAGACCTGCCGGACAACCTCAAGATGATCGCTGCGGGCGAACCCTTTGCAAAGATACTATCCGGAGGCGGGCAGACAGAGGAACTGGTCTCTCCGATGACCGGAAAGGTAGTCGAACTAAACCACCAGGCAAACACAGCAATGAGCGCCCTGGTGAGGGATAATCTCTGCGAGGGCTGGCTGCTCTGGCTTGCGCGCATAGAGGTCCTTAAAATTTAACCGTATTAGGTTTACATATCGAGGAGGATTTATGGCTGAACCCAAAATATTGATTGTCGATGACGAGCTTATTGTCATCAAGAGCGCCGAGAGGGTGCTCAAAGGCGAGGGGTACAGTGCTGAAGGGGCGCTTGGTGGCAGAGAAGCGATTATGAAACTGGGCCAGGAGAGTTATGACCTCGTCTTTACAGACCTGAAGATGCCGGAGGTTGACGGCATCACCCTCATCAGGTGGATAAAGAAGATGAAGCCTGCTATCGGGATCGTAATCATAACAGGCTATCCTTCACAGGACACTATAAAGGATGCTCTGGAACTTGGCATCATAGACTATGTACCAAAACCGTTTACGCCTTCCGTCCTGCTTGATGTTACAGAGCGGGCGGTCCAGTGGACGAGGGGCAGAAAACCCGAGGAGGCGAAGAAGACCGAAGAATTCCCGCCTGCTATGGCTGCGGAACTGGACAGGGTAGTCGCGCAATTAAAAAAGAAACCCGGAGCCCTGATACCGGTCCTGCAGCGTGCACAGGAAATTGTAGGATATCTGCCGCCTATAGTACAAAAAAGGATTGCAAAAGGGCTGAACATACCGGAAGCAGAGGTACACAGTGTGGTGTCTTTCTACTCGTTTTTCACGATGAGGCCAAGAGGAGACCATAACATCAGGGTATGCCTGGGAACCGCCTGCTATGTGAAGGGGATTGAGGGCGTCCTTAAAAAGATACAGGATACACTGAAGATAGATGTTGGAGAAACCACGGAAAACAGGAGGTTCTCCGTGGAGGCGGTCAGGTGCTTAGGTGCCTGCGGCCTCGCCCCGGTGATGATGATAGACCAGGAGACTTACGGCGCCATGACACCGAAAAAAGCCCTCGAAAAAATAAGTCAGTTCGACCCCACCATTTTAGAGGCCCCTTCTGCCGATGAGGCGGAAGAACTGGCCGAAAAGGAGGCTTAATATGCCGAGATTAACTATAGATGACCTAAAGAAAATCAAGGAAAAGCATCGCTCTGATTTCACCCTCCGCGAAGGCGGCTACAGGGCGAAGGTGACCGTGCATATGGGCACCTGCGGCATCGCTGCAGGTGCGAGGACGGTAATGACCGCACTCATGGACGAAATCACGAAGGCAAACGTAACAGACGTAATTGTGACGACCTCAGGCTGCGCGGGCCTGTGCGCGAGGGAACCGCTTGCCACCGTCGAGGTTATTGACCATCCGCCGGTAAAATACTGTGACCTTACCGACGAAAAGATCAGGGAGATTTTCAGGGAGCACATCATCGGCGGAAATCCGATAGAAAAATATGCGCTGGTGGCAGGATGCGAATCAACTTACTAAATAAGAGTCGTCAGATCTCAGTGTCAGTGTGGGTGTCAGCGGCCTGCGTCTCCTCTTTTATTTCCGATATTTCCGACACTGTCACCGACACTGGTATTGACACTAATAAACGGAGGATATAGATGGACAAAGTTCGCGCAAACGTAATGCTATGCGCAGGAACGGGTTGTGTTGCGAGCGGCACGCCCAATGTCAAAAAGGCGCTAGAGCAGGAACTAAAGGATAGGGGACTGGCCGAAGAGATAAGGCTCGTTCTTACCGGGTGTAACGGATACTGCGCCGAAGGACCAGTTATGGCGGTATATCCGGACGAAATCTTTTACCAGAAGGTGAGGGTGGAGGATATTCCAATTCTGGTAGAAGAACATTTTCTGAAAGGCAGGCCCTACCAGAAGCTGATGTTTAAGGAGCCCGAGAAAAAAGCCGCGATTCCAAGAATGAAAGATATCCCGTTTTTCAAGCATCAGGTCCTCAGGGTATTGAGGAACAAAGGATTGATAGACCCTGAGAAGATCGAAGAATATATAGCCAGGGACGGGTATCAGGCTGTCGCCAAGGCGCTGACTCAGATGACGCCCGAAGATATCGTGAAGGTCGTTAAGGACTCCGGATTAAGAGGAAGAGGAGGAGCTGGCTTCCCCACCGGCCTCAAATGGGAATTCGCCTCAAAGGTAAAATCTGACATCAAGTACATGCTTTGTAACGGCGACGAGGGCGACCCCGGAGCGTTTATGGACAGGTCGGTTATGGAGGCGGACCCTCATTCTGTGATCGAGGGGATGATCATAGGCGCCAAGGCCATTGGAGCTCATCATGGATATATATATGTAAGGGCGGAATATCCCCTTGCGGTCAAGCGCCTTCAACTGGCGATAGACCAGGCCACCGAGGCAGGGCTTCTCGGCGATAACATACTGGATACAGGGTTTGATTTCCACCTTGAAATCTATCTCGGCGCTGGGGCTTTTGTATGCGGCGAGGAAACGGCTCTGATGCGATCCCTTGAAGGCAGACGCGGCATGCCCAGACCCAGACCGCCCTTCCCTGCTCACAGGGGTCTTTGGGATAAACCGTCCGTGCTTAACAACGTCGAGACACTGGCACAGATAGCGCCTATCATTCTTCAGGGTTCGCAATGGTACAGGAGTCTCGGCACTGAAAAAAGCGCAGGCACTAAGGTGTTTGCCCTTACAGGCGCAGTCAACAACGTCGGACTCGTTGAGGTCCCGATGGGAATTCCGCTCAAGACAATAATATATGATATCGGAGGCGGCATCAGAAAAGGGAGAAAGTTCAAGGCTGTCCAGCTTGGCGGTCCATCAGGCGGCTGCATCCCGGAACACCTGCTCAACACACCGGTAACTTATGAAGACATCGTTGC
>OUUY01000093.1 GCA_900302705.1 Candidatus Sulfobium mesophilum | reverse complement strand
TTAGCTTAACTGGTCCGGTGATTGTTGATGTTCCTATTGATTATAAAGATAATAAGAGCCTTTGTGCAGCCGTGAGCGAGGGGGTGGGGCATTAGAGCGTCTCGACTAGGACGTTCCTCACCAGTCCCGGCCCGCCCGTGGCAAGGAACATGGCGATGCCCTATGGGCCATCAAGGCCTGTGTCAGCTCAATGGCTGGTTCCTCTATCCACTGCGCGCAGAACTCCGGAGCATCGGCGCGCAGGCGCTCGGACGACATCTCATGGGAATTTCATAAAAACTACTGACCGGGAGGATGAATAAGCATGATAGAATGCAGAGTTGATAAGGAATCCAGGACTATGTTCTGCCGTTTCCCGACAAAGAAGATGGACACCATTGCCAGCACCGAGGCGGATAAAGACTTTTTGAAGTCCTTCAGCGAGGCCGGGGCCGACAATATTGTCTTCGACCTGGAAGGTGTGAATTACGTTGCCTCGGGCTTTTTGCGGCTATGCCTGAGCGCGGCAAGTAAAGTGGATAAGGGCAAATTTTCGGTAATCAATACCGATCCCCAGATCATGAAGGTCTACAAGATAGCCGGACTGGATTCGGTACTGAACGTATCATAAGAGCGGCCTCAAATTGCCGCTGCAGAAATTTTCTGCAGTTATGCCCCTTGTATATTGATATAAAGCCTCAGTACTTGCGGTAGCGTAATGCGTATGCCGGTGCTTATAAAAGGGGACGCCCTGCCATAAAGGCAGGGCGATTAGGAGTTTCTCTCACTGAAGTTGGATCTTATCAATGAGATCGCCGTCGAAGCCTATGATGTAGATACGACATGGCGGTGCCTGTGCCTTTAAAATTGAAGTTTCCATACATGCCATGCCGTTGATCATGCCGAAACCGCCCGTGTTTGTCATCATCATTGTGACGGGGTCGGTATAAGAACTGCTTCCGCCCATCATTGCTGTATCTGCAATTCCTGCAAATGCAAATATGCCTGCCAAAATAGTCATCGAGAGAATCTTTTTCATCTCTTCCTCCTAATTGTGTGATTTTGCTAATTCAGAATTGCTGAGCTTTACTTCTTCTCTTAAAAACCTATACAGTTAGTCGAACTCCGAGACTTCCTGCACCTATTATCAAGCAATTCCGAAATGAAGATTGTGTGAATTTTACAGCAAATTACTTTTGAAGGCAGACAATTTAATGTGATTTAAACATGAAAAAAAGCGCCCCGGTATGTTCATATCAGAACATCGTTATTCTCATATGTAGCAATGACATTAGAAGGCGATCATCATATAAATTTTAAATTTTTTATTTCATACTTTCATAGGAGGGCGCCGGGGCGGGGGAAACGCCCCGGCTTAAAACCTGCTTTCTCATTCGGGGATGTGAGAAGCAGTGTAGGGGTCAGTCTTTTCTCGTTATATACATCTGTTAAATGTTTAGAAATGCCTTGTTACGCGGTCGGACAAAGGGCACCTTCAGCCTTGCCATTGATCGAGACCGAACCCGTCACCTCTATTGCGCGTGCGAGTGTATCGTAGACCGGACAGTGCGACTCGACTACCTGCACGAGCTTCCGGATCGTTTCTGAATCTGCCGGGCTTTCAATGCTCGTATCATAGCAGATCTTCCTGAATCCCGCGGGCACTGACTCGTCCATGGCAAAGAGCCCCTTGAGGTCAAGATAGCCTTTCACGTCAACGCTTACCTTTGTGAGCTGAATGCCCATTACTGCGGCGTAAGCCGAGTACATGATCTCTTGGCAGGTTCCGAGTGCGGCCAGTACTAACTCAACCGGATTCGGTGCCACATCGGTCCCGCCAAGCGCAGCAGGCTCGTCAACAGACATAGGAGCGAATTCCCTGATCTTGAATAAGCAACGTACATCGTCCGTCCACTCCGTGGAAGCCCTGAACACGGCATTGGAGCACTTGGGATTTTTCTGTATCGCCTCGATTGTCGCCATAAGGGCCTGCTTTACTGTTTCCTGTGACATAAGTTTCCTCCCCTGAAATATTTATTGAGAAACCCTTTCTGCCCGTTCCGGAAGCAATAATGATGCCGAAGCCCGTTTGCACTGATAAAACTCGAATAAAAACAATGAAGAATGAGCATCGGGCTATATATACTTCCATTTTGGAGTAATAAAAAAACTCCGGTGGACGGGGGAAACAGACATAGATGAGTGCAATTTGCAATTATCAAACATTTCAGTAATCTCAGAAGTGAATGTTTGATCGGTGTTTTGTGAGGTCTTAAAGCGGGCCGTACTTTTGCGATCAGGATGCTGAAGAATTGCAAAATGCAATTCGGTTTTGCTGTAGGAAAACGGTCGGGGTATAAAAAATCGCGAATTGAAGCCCCTAGGGAGCGATACTAGGCCGATTGCAAAATGCAATCTTTGCGGATTTCTACTCTTTTTTCAGTTTTCTCCAAAGGGTGGTTGCATCAAGGCCGAGGAGCTTTGCAGCTTTCTTTTTGTTGCCTTCTACAAGATTCAAAACTTTGGCTATGTGGTCCCGTTCAGCCTTCTCGAGTGTCCATTCCACGGTGAGTTCTCCAGCAAAAGCTGCTATCCCTGGAGGCAGATCCTCAAGCAAAATCTCGTCAGTCTCCGAGACTATGACAGCGCGTTCGATTGAGTTTTCAAGTTCCCTTATGTTGCCCGGCCACGAATAATTTATCAGGGCAGCCATGGCGCTTTCTGAAATCCTACGAATATCTTTTTCCATTTTCTTTCCGCATTTATTCATGAAATATCTTGAGAGAAGGGGTATGTCGTCCGCCCTTTCTCTCAATGGGGGAAGGTCTATTTTTATCACATTTAACCTGTAATAAAGGTCTTCTCTGAACTGTTTCGATTTTATCGCTTCCTCAAGATTCTGATTGGTCGCGGCGATTATCCTTATATCAACCGTATGCGGCTGAGCACTGCCGACCTTGAAGAAAGTCCTGTCCTGAAGGACCCTCAGAAGCTTGGCCTGGAGGTTGCTGCTCATTGCATTGACTTCATCGAGAAAAATTGTACCGCTGTTTGCGGCTTCCATGAGTCCGTCCCGGTCGGCATTGGCCCCTGTAAAAGCTCCCCTGACATATCCGAAAAGTTCTGATTCCAGGAGATTTTCGTGTATTGAGGCACAATTTACCGCAATGAAGGGCCTGTCTTTCCTTACGCTGTTAAAGTGCAGCGCCCTGGCGATCAGCTCTTTTCCAGTTCCGCTTTCTCCGTATATAAGGATGCTCGCAGGTACATCTGTTATCTTCCTCACCAGGTCGAGCACAGCCAGCATCTTTGGACTATTCGCAATTATGCCTTCGAAATTCCAGTATCTCATATTCGCATCAGACTTCTTTTTTGTGATCTCAAACATGCGGGCATTCTCTATCGCGAGGCCTATAGGTTGGGTTGCGGCCCGGAGAATATCGAGCAGTTCAGGGTCCGGCGCATACCGCTCATGAGTAATAACGCACAGGACGCCGACTACCCTGTTTCTTGCCTTTAAAGGAAGACCGGCGTAAAACTCCATGCCCTCTTTCTTGAGCACCCCTCTCGTAAATCTGGGGTCCTCAGATGCCTTCTCGAGGATAATGACCTCTTTATCGCACTGGGCTATATTGCCGCACATGCATTCACCGACTTTGACCTTGTTAGTGCAGAGGTCATTTACCACTTCCTTGGAAAGGTTCCGGAAGGACACGGGGATCATCTCCATAGTTTCCTCATCGATGACATATATAACGCCCGCGTCAACTGCCATGAAGGTTATGACCTTTTCAAGGACGTCGTCGATAATTGTCTTCAGGTCCAGAGATTTACCGACCGTGAGGGCGATCTCGTAAAGGATTGAAAGCTTCTTATTGCCTGCTTCGCTGAGTTCTGAAAGTCCTGACTTTTCGCTCATAATCTATTCTATCATCCCGGGGCTGACAAAAAACAAACGCGTGCTAACTCAGCCGTTCATCATTTATTCATTATTGCAATTTAGAATTACCTTACAAAGGAAGTGCGAGTTTTTTATGGATAGTCGCGGCCTTAAGGAAGCGATAATGAAGATATCTCGTCTAACATTCATCGGCTTTTTGATCTCTCTTTTCCTTGCATCGGGCGCTCATACACATGACCTTGTCTGGCCTGCAGAGAAGCTGAAAGCCCTGTTTCCGCAGGCGGCATCTTTTGAGCAGAAAAATCTATACATGTCAGAAGAACACAGGTCATCTATCGAAAAGGCTTTGGGCAGCAGGCTGCCTGAAGAAGATCTGAAACCCTCCATTTATTTCGCCATTATTAAAACCGGGTCGGATTCACCACCTCGCAAGGCCGCCGCAATCATGTTTGTCGACGTCGCCGGCGGTGAAGGCGGAAAGATTGAGATGGGGGTAGCTGTCAGCGGCAACGGTGAACTTATGAAGGTAATTCTGTTCGAAAACAAAGAGACGGAAAAGGTTACCCGGCCCAGCCTTATCAAACAGTTTGATGGCAAGAAGGCGTCCGAACCTTTTAAGGTCGGGACCGATATAAGCGCTCCCACCGGTTCTGAGAAATCGGCCCAGGCCATCGCCTCAGGCGCTAGGAGAGGCCTTCTCATTATAAACGAGATGTTCAGGATGAAATGAAAAAGACCTCCATAATTCTTATTGCGCTTTCCCTCTCATTGATATGCTGGAATCTTGTTTATGGTTCAGAGGGACACGACCACAATGCTGCGGCAGGCTTGTCTTTCAGGATAGACGGTGCGAATGTAACTTTGAAACTCGATCCTGAAACTTATCAAAGAGACAGAATTCCGAAAGTTGTCATTGCCTTGACTGACACCATGTCGGGAGCACCCATATATGATGCGGAACTCTACATAAATCTTGAGAAAGATCTGCCGACGGACCATGCATCCCATCAGATGATTTCATCCTCCGAAAAAAGGAATGAAGGCGGTGGACTCGATTTCGGCCAGACTATGGATATGTCGTCCATACCATCGATGGTGGACCTGTCCAGCTTCAAAAAGCTTCAGCCGGAGCAGATGGCTGGTATATTTACGGTTGCTTATCCTTTATCGGAAAAAGGAGATTACAAGTACACACTCGCTGTCAGGGCACTCATGGGAAAAACGTTTGCGGAGACCCTGATATACGGCGGTACGCTCTCCTATCGGGAGAAGTCGAGGGCGTCCCTATACAGGATGTTTTTTGTGCTTGGCAGCATACTTTTGAGCGGGATCATAGCTGCCTGGATATTATACGAGAGGAGAGAACTTAAGTTGGAGCCCGGAGAAAAGTTGAATTTGCTCGACATCAGCGGTGTCAGAGGGTTTCTCAAGTCGGCCTGGTTCCAACCGGTCTTTCAGGTCCCCGTTCTTCTCATCTTTCTGGTAATAATCGCCGCGGGATTGTTCGATATTCAACAGGGGGACAAGAACATCGCAACGCTACTTATGTGGACAATATGGTGGGCGGCCATCATCTTCACCTTTGTATTTGTCGGAAGGGTCTGGTGCATGATGTGCCCGTTCGGAGCGATACAGGATTGGATAGGGCGGCTGATAAGCAGGAACAAAGATTTTCCGAAACCGATGAGGAATGTCTATCTATCGAGTCTCATATTCTTCGGCCTCACATGGTGGGACAGCTATAGCGGCATTGTGAACAAACCGGCGCTCACCGCGTATCTCCTTACCGGTTTTTTTGGGGTGGCTATCGGGATGTCAGTGATATTTAAGGGAAGGTCCTTTTGCAGGTATGTGTGTCCAATCGGAGGATTGATAGGAATATATTCAATGTTCAGTCCGGTCGAGCTGAGGAACAAGTGTCTTGAGGTATGCAGGGACCACAATACAAAGGAATGTATCAAGGGGACTGATAAAAGTTATGGCTGCCCGATGTTTGTGACTCCGATGACACTTGACCGGAATAATTACTGCAACTTCTGTAGCGAGTGCATCAAATCCTGCTCGCAGGACAATATCGTTATTCGCTTCAGAAGTTTCGCGAAGGACCTCTGGGTTTCTTCCAGTGGCTATATGGACGAAGCGCTGCTGGCAATTGTGCTTGTGGGAATTACAATAATTGTAACAGGGGTTATGGTTGAGCCGTGGCATGGATGGATGGACACCGTCGGAAAGATCCTGCCCTTCCATGTGCTGGGAATAGGATCACATGCCGCAAAGGAGAAGGCTATTTTCCTTATCGTCTTTACCGTCGGGTCACTTATTGTTGCCCCTCTGCTGCTCTTATTTAGCAGCCTGCTGGCCAGGAAACTTACAGGTCCGGAATCTCCGCTTTCTATAAAACGCACATTCATTCAATTTGCATACCATGTTCATTCCAATCGGGCTTTCGATGCACCTTGCCCACAATATCAGTCATCTTTTCAGGGAAGGACAGGCAATTGTTCCGGCTGTCGAGCGGGTATTTTATGAATATGCAAAGGTTGGGACGCCACCCGATTGGGACATAACTGCTCTGATGGGGAACGAGTCCATATTCTGGCTTCAGATGGCGTTGCTCGTAACTTTCAATATTTATTCACTCTATGCCGGATACCGTATATCAGTCAAACATTACCGAGAGCATGCGCTGAAGGCGTATATTCCTATGGCCCTGCTTGCAGTAGGATTCATGGCTGTGAATGTTTTTATACTCGGTCAACCCATGGCGCTGAGGCATACTCATTGAGGTGAAATATGATGATGAGACTTGTCGCCGGCATTTTATCTGTTATCCTGGGATCTACCGGGGCAGCAGCCGAACTTGATCTGGACCGGGAAGTCCTCGTCATCCCTGATACTCACAATGCCAAGCCATATATCTGGCACGTTGCCAGGAATCCCCGGGGATACGAACTTCTCCTGTCTGAAAGTAAGGACAAGGCGGGAGGGGAAGGGACCTTCGCGTTTCAGATCGTCTCACCACCCGGAATCCGGCCTGAGGATGTCCACGTATTCATAGCGTCCGATGATCTGCATGCCTATGCTCACCTTCGGGCCCTTTGGAAAGGGGACGGATACCAATTTAGCTACAGACCGCCCGGAGCCGGAGCGTACCGCTTAGAAATAGTCTTTCAGACCCCGGAGGGATGGGTGAACCTGAGCAAGAGCATAAAGATGGGCGGCCCAGCTGTAAATGCATCGCCGGATACATTGCCGGGAGACGACGACTACCATGTTAAGGTCAAACTCCGGCCGAAAAAGGCGTACGCGGAGCATGTTGTAACATTCCTCTATGAAATCTTTTATAGCGGCGCTCCATTGAGAGACATAGAAAAACTTGACGGCTTTGACATGCAAGTGGCCGCATGGGACGAAACACTGAAGGAGTTTATATACATGACCCCTAAACAAAACATGGGAGGGCCGGAAGTTGCTGTGAGCGTTTTTTTTATGCGTCCAGGGAAGCATGCCGTATTTGCCGAGTTCAAACATAATGGGTCCATCAGGAGGGTCGACTTCGCTGTCACCGTCTATCCGGAGCCGGTGGCGGGTGATGACGCTATTATAAACCTGAAGCCGTCCGATTAATAAATGGGGTGGGAAGGAGTTGCGATATGAAATCGGATACAATGAGAGCCCGCTGCGCAATAATGGCTGTTTTTTTCGCACTGGGAGCGCTGACAGGCCATCTGATCGTACACCCATATGCAATGGTGAGTTATTCACTTATGGATATGATGCGACATGGAAGCATGACTATGGATATGGGACATGTCATGCAATCTGCCGGCTCTATATTTGAACCTTTTATGCTTCCCATGACGATAGCCTTTTCCCTGCTATGCGGCTTAATCGCCTTGCTGATGGCCATGCTTTACGATAAGAAAAGAAGACTGCACGATGGCGCGCTCGAGAATGAACGCAAAAAAGCCTCTCTTGAAACTTTGCACAGGCTCATGGTTACTCTTTCTCACTATCTCCTGAACGCCAATACCGTTATCGGCGGGATGATCCGTCATTGCAGGAAGCACGACTCAAAGGAGGAGGTAGTTTCCTCGCTGGCTGTGATGGAAGAGCAGGCGCACAAAATAGATGCTGTCATTGCCGCGCTACGAAAAGTGACGGAAATAAGAACAGCTGATTATACATCAGAGGGGCATGGACTTATGATAGATGTGGAGAAGGAGATACTCGAACTAATGAAAGAAAAAAATGCCATTGTGGGCTGACTCCATAAAATTACTGTATTGGTCCAACTGATAAGCTCTATACCGGATATAGCTTTCGTATCGAGAAATACTGCATTGTTGGCCCTTGCGCAGGGATCTTAATCCATGGTCGGCGCCGGCGTGCAGAAATTAACTGTGGAAACGCCTCTGAATTTGTTGTAGAGTTCAATTGAGAAGTGCGAGCTTGGGCAGGGTTGTGAATGAATAATTTGGCGAGAAAGCAGTTATGGCATACAGTGGCGGCTAAGTTCCTGGAGTTTAGAGATGCCTGGTGAGAAATTAAAACAAGTTTTTCATCATGCTTACCCTCGGGAACTTGTCTCTTTTATCCTCGAGCAATGGAAAGACCCAGTTTGCCTGGAACGACTCAGTTCGGCGGGGATTGATCCTTCAGTTGAACTCCCCGAACGTTCGGTGCTTGATGAAGTAATCTCAACGTGCTACCAGGCAAGCCTGATGAGAGAGGAGGAACGGCCGGTCTTGTTTCGTCTCATAATCCGGGACTATCGCCTCTTTCCTCCTTACGACGGCCCTCCCACCGGACTGCACCGGTTGCGATTCGCCAGGATGCGACCGTTCAACGAGTTTGAACTTCACCGTGTGGCCCCCGCAGCTGATTTTTACAGGGCGTTGATTGGGGTGACAGTTGGCCCAAAGAAGAGGGTAAGGATCTGGGGCATGGTCCACTCCGGAACGCGCTGGATGCAGCCTATAAGGGGGGGCACTAAGGCCGTTCCGCGACTTCCTTCATCTCTTCTAATCTATGTGAGAGGGCCCGGTCGCATTGCTGTCAGCATGGGACCGGAGATAATCGCGTCATTGAACGGCGGTCAAATCAGTTGTCCGTCCATGGACATCTTTTCCGCGTCGTGGCTTGCGAAAGGCTTTGCGTCGGTGCGGTCTGAGATTGAGCAGATGCATGAAACTGCCCGCGCCCGGGCAAACAAACCCTGGGCAAAGCTCGACCCAAAATTCGGCAGAATCATCGGTCAGCAGGTTATACGGCGCATCGTCAGTCTGATCCGCAGCTCTCACCACGGCGGGATGCTGGTCTATCTGCCGACTGAGATGGGTCGGGACATCTCGGCCATAAATCACCATATCTCCCTCAAGTATCAGTTTCGTGAAGAAGAGCCCAGACAGAGGTTTCGGACCCTCATTCTAGGGATCATGAACACTTTTGCGGAACTACACGGGGAGTCGGAAAACACTGCAAAAGTGGTCGGCTGGCAGGAATACGTCAATAGTCGGAGCGAGGCAATTGCACTGCTCGATGAGGCTATTTTTGATCTTGCCCATTTTATTGCCGCTCTTTCATCGGTCGACGGCGCCGTAGTCATGACCATGCGTCAAGATCTCATAGGTTTTGGCGGGGTGATTTCGGGGGACATCGAGGAAGCGGGGACTATTACCCATGCTCTCGATGTTGAAGGACGGCTAACTCAGCAGGAACTCATCGAAGAGGTCGGCACCAGACACCGTGCGGCCTATCGTCTCTGTCACGCATTGCACAACGCCATGGCCATAGTTATCTCTCAGGATGGAAATGCACGGTTAGTCAAGTGGCACAACGGCTCTGTCACTTACTGGGACCTGGCGCCGATAGGCGTGCCCGGCTTTTAGGATCTTCGGTTATCTTCCTTTGAAAAGTTCCGCCGCAGCCAGCAGACAAGCTTTAATAATTAATTCTTCCGGTATTGTCTCAAACATGCTTTTTTCATATGACAATGTTCTGCATTCTGAGTCACCGCAAACAGTGCAGCATAAATCCGTGCAAACGGTGTACTTACGAGGTTTACTTAAAGATTTAGTTTAGTTTATTCTTTTGTATGGCCCATATTTTAGTAGTGGATGACGATGAAGGCGTAAGAAATGTCCTTGAAATGTTCTTCCAGGGTGAAGGCTATGACGTGACGGCGGTGTCAGACGGCGAAAGTGCTCTCCGTTTGTTGACGCAGATGGAATTTGATATTGTTTTTCTTGATCTTATAATGCCCGGCATGAACGGCCTTAAAGTGCTGAAAGAGGCATTTGAGCTGAAAATAGACGTCCCATGCATCATGATGACCGGTTTTGCCACGACAGAGACTGCTGTCAATGCCATGAAACTCGGTGCGATTGACTATATAACCAAGCCTTTCAACTTTGACGAACTTATGATTATTACGAAAAGGGTTTTTGATACTGCACGGATCAGGAAAGAAAATGTCATTTTGAAAAAGCAGTTATCTGGGCTTCTTCATGTCTGCTCATGGTGCAAGAAGGTGCGCGATGATGACGGCAACTGGAAGACATTGGAAGAATATGTAAAGGACAGGGAAAACGTTACATTCTCCCACGGCATATGTCCAAAATGCCTCAAGAAAGACAGCGCTAAAACGGATGAGTTTTGACCCGACAGTCGCTGATTGAGTCTTGTCTCTGACGCCCTCCTGAGCAGGGAAATAGATTCGTAGATAACATTTTGATATTATCTTATTATGATCGTTGTAGAGACCTATAAGGGAAGAGCAATTACCGGTCACCCTGTGGAAGTGGTCGAGAGAAAGGGCACCGGCCACCCTGATTTTATCTGTGATTCCGTAATGGAAGCCATATCCGTCGCTCTCAGCAAAGAATATATGAATGTCTTCGGCAGCATCCTGCATCACAATATCGATAAGGGGTTGCTTGCTGCCGGCAGGGCAGTCAAGACCTTTGGCGGCGGCAGGATGATCAAGCCTATGGAGCTTACAATAGGGGACAGGGCTACTTTCACGGAAGGAGGCAAGAAAGTCCCGGTAAGAGAGATCGCTGTTGAAGCGGTCAAGAAATGGATCAGGGATGAGCTTAGATTTGTTGATCCTGATGCCCATGTCAGATACAGGGTGGTGCTGGCGCCCGGCTCCGACGAGTTGACCGACATATTCAGGAGACCTGGCAAGGTCAGGCCTGCCAACGATACGTCGGCGGCTATCGGATATTATCCCTTAAGCCCCACTGAAACCGTGGTCCTTGAACTTGAAAGATATCTTAATTCAGTGCGTTTCAAGAGGAAATATCCTGAAACGGGTGAGGACATAAAGGTCATGGGGTTGCGAAGGGGGGAAGTGCTTGATTTGACTCTGGCGATGCCTTTTATCGCCAGGTACATAGGCTCAGAGAAAGAGTATTTTGCCAGAAAGGACATCGTCTCTAAAGACATTCAGAGATTTCTTAAAAAATATACATCGTTTAAGGAAGTGGAGTTCAAATTCAATGCCCTGGATGAAACTGGCAGGGGGCTGGGCGGCATTTATCTCAGTCTATTGGGCACATCCGCAGAGGATGCGGATTCTGGGCAGGTGGGCCGCGGAAACAGGGTCAACGGCCTTATTTCAATGAACAGACCGATGGGTACTGAAGCCGCGGCCGGGAAAAACCCTGTCAGCCATGTCGGTAAGATATATAATGTACTGGCCCATTCAATGGCTCGCATGGTATATGAAGAGATAGAGGGGATGAAGGAAGTTTATATACTTCTTCTTGGCAGGATAGGCAAGCCCATCGACAGTCCCCATATGGCGCTGGCGCAGGTGCTGACAGACGGGAGGATGAGACTCAGGGACGTATCAAAAAAAATCAGCCACATTGTAGAGAGGGAATTATCGGGAATCGACAGGTTTTGCGCCCAACTGAGCAAAGGGAAATATCGGGTATGCTGAGATCTTTTGCTGATGAGGTGTTTGTCAGGCGAAGTTGTGGATGTATTATGAGAAGTGAAGCCGTTTTTCATGCCGTGTTATAGTAAATCATGTATATTCCGTCCTACGTAGATGCCTATCAGACAGGTCGACTTAGTAATAGCGTAAAGAAGTCATACGAGATTCTTCAAAATTGCCGACTCTGTCCCCGCAATTGCGAAGTAAACAGATTGAAAGGCGAAAAAGGCATCTGCCGCACCGGCTCTTCAGCCATGGTCTCGAGTTTCAGTCCTCACTTCGGAGAAGAAGACCCTCTGGTGGGCGCGCATGGCTCGGGGACTGTCTTTATGACCAACTGCAATCTCCTCTGCGTGTTCTGTCAGAACTGGGAGATTAGTCATTTAGGCGAAGGCAGCGAAGTGGACTCAAGGACCCTGGCCGTGATGATGCTTCATCTTCAAAGGATGGGATGCCATAACATTAATTTTGTTTCCCCTACTCATGTAGTTCCGCAGATACTCGATGCCCTGGCTTATGCCATCGAAGACGGTCTGAGGGTCCCCCTTGTCTACAATACCGGAGGTTATGATTCGGTTGAAACCCTGAATCTGCTGGACGGGATATTTGACATCTATATGCCTGATTTTAAATTCTGGGACCCTGAGATGGCCGGCAAGTATTTAAAGGCCCCGGACTATCCCGAAAGGGCCAGAGATGCCATAAGAGAAATGCATCGTCAGGTGGGTGATCTCATCATGGATGAAAACGGCATCGCACTTAAGGGAGTCCTCCTTCGTCACCTGGTAATGCCCGGAGGTGTAGCTGGCACCAGAGAGATTATGCGTTTTATTGCCCGAGAAATCTCTTCTGAGACGTACGTAAACATAATGGACCAATACCGGCCATGCGGCAATGCCCGCAAGTACCCTCCTCTTGACAGATGTATTAAGCCTGATGAGTTTGATGATGCGCTGAGAGCTGCTGGTGAAGAAGGCATCGCAAGGTTCGACAGGCGGCAAAGAAAATATATGATGCGCCGGGCATGGTGACCCTGCGGGACAGGGTTCAATCTAAGACATATCAGCGCTGCTTTTTGTGATCACGCCTTTCCGATCAATACAGAGCATCTAGAGTGACGGAGAACATTCCGGGACACACTTCCAAGCATTCCCTTGACTCCCTTCAGACCCCTGCATCCCGCAAAAATTATATCTGCTTTCAATTCTTCAGCCAGTGACAGAATCTCTATGGAGGGGTCTCCCGCCCGTGTAAGACCGTTCACTTTGGAGAACCTCTTCCTGAGGTTCTTAACAACTGGTTCGAGTATCTTTTCCGATTCCCCGAATTCTATCGATCTCGTCATGGCAACCTCTTCTTTAATCTCATCTCTTATTTCCAAAGAAAGCCTGTCCGGGATATCGGCTATAGCCGACCACACGACATTGAGCACATTCATTTCCGAATCACGGCTAAAGGGCAGTGATGTCAGTAAGGCCTCCGCTGCATTTGCATGGTCGGATCCGTCTGTCGCAAAAATAATGTTCAACTTCGACGAAGGGGAAAATTGGGGTGGTTTTATCACCAGAAGCGATTTAGGAGAATTGATGGCTACTGACCTTGTCACACTGCCGAGGATGAGCTGTTTAATACCCTTGAGCCCCCTTGCGCCCATGACAATAAGGTCAGTGCCTGAGGTTTCAGCAGCCTCGATGATGGATTTGTCGGGATATCCCTCCATAGATTCAACACTGATTCTTGCCGGAAGGGGTTTTAGTATATCTACCGTTGAATCGAGGATCTTCGGTGCGATATCCTGTTTTATCCTTTTAAGACTGGAGTGATATGATTGCACGTCATCCTGGAATGGCACCCAGCTTATTACATGCAGCACTGTGATTTCATCGTCCGGGGTAAATGAAAGCTGCGTCAGAAAGCGTGCTGCCCCCTCGGAATAGTCAGATCCGTCTGTTGGTAGTAACAATTTCATTGCAGTATCCTCCTTCTGTCGTGGAAAGATGAGGTGAAGTCCACGTCATGATACTCTTATATCACGGAAATATGCGGACGTCCATGTTATGACACAGTCCATAATGAAAGAGTCGGAGGACTTTGATTCAGTAAAACTGAAACAGGAAAAAGCGGATGAATCTCAAATTGATACTTTATGGAATAACCGGCGGCAGCCCGAACAAAGTGAAGCGGGGAGCGACCCTACAATTCTATTCTGAATTCCGCCCCGTCCCCGTTATTTGCTGCCGTCAGCTTTCCAAGCATGCTCTTTTCTATGATCATTTTTGACATATAGAGACCTATGCCCGTGCCCTGTCCTTTTTGTTTGGCTGAAAAATAGGGCTCGAATATTTTGTCCATGATATCATTGGAGATACCCCCGCCATTGTCGCTGACGGTAAGCACAGACTTGTCGTCCTCTTTGAAAAGCCGCAGCACAACTCTGGGATGAGGAGTTTTTCTCTCAATGAAGATGTCCCTGGCGTTACTGAGGAAGTTCAGCAGTACCTGGGAATATTCATTGGCGAATCCCACGGCTGTTACATCGTCTCTCAGGTCAAGTTCTATTTCGATGTTGTTGTTTTTGAAGCTTGCGTCTATGAGGGAAATAGCCTTGACTACAGCCTCGGCGATATTGAACTTATGCGGTTCCTTTTCAGGCTGATAGAAATATCTGAAGTCGTCTATGGTTGCCGACATGTGCCTTATTATCGACATTGCCTTGGCGACGCCTTCCCGAAGGTACTTCTCGTCGAGTTCGCCCAACTGGTGGGCGGTCCTTATATCCTGTATTATAAGGCCTACGGTGTTGAGCGGTTGTCTCCACTGATGTGCGATGCTGCCGATCATTTCGCCCATGGCAGCGAGCTTTGACTGCTGAATCAGCAGGTGATCTTTCTCCCTGCCTTTTTCGACTTCTTCGTTGACTCGCTCTCTGAAATGCTGCTCCGAGGCGGCAAGGGCATCCCGGGCTTTTTTGCGTTCTGTAATATCACGCGAAATACCCAAAACAGCGGTAACTTGTCCATCGGCGTCTCTGATAGGCGCCAAAGAGGTGCTCAGCCAGACCTTGCGCCCTGAGAGGATTGCGGAACTTTCCGCTTGAAGAGGTTCGCCTTGTTCAATCACTTTAGTGAGGTCATACTTTCGCGGCGCAGCCATATCGGGCGGAAAAAGATCACGACGTGGTCTTCCGATCATATCAGCAATGGGCCGTCCGAGTTGCTGTGCCGCGAAGCTGTTCAGGTACTGAATATTGTCATCGCGGTCAATAATAAAGATCATATCCTGCGCAGCCTCCGCAAGGGTACGATAACGTTCCTCGCTCTTTTGCACTATGTCTTCCGTCTGGCGGATCTCACGAAGCGGCGGAACAAACAGTATGAAGAATATTCCTCCGCCCATTAACAGGCTAAACACCGCCAGCCCGCCAGTGCGGATCAGAAGCGGCCGAAGCGAACGGTAAATCTCCACTCTTCCCTTTGCAACGCCTGATTCCATAAGAGTAGCATCACGCATAATAAAAGGGGGCTCAATCTTGTCGGCGCTTTCGGCAACAACCACATTTTTTTCATTGACAAGCCGACGTATTTCTCCACGCCCCTGTTTCAGCCGCTGAGATATGGACGCACTTAGTGTCTCCCGTCCGATTTCATATAACTCCGGGGTTACGTTGACGGCATGCAGGATAATCGCCGCATTTATCTCTGCTTCAGTCACAAGGCTGCCGGCGATATATTGATATGAAATCAGGAAATATCCGAGGGGAAATACCGTTACGATTACTGCGATAAAAAGACCTGTGACTGATGTAAGGATCCGGCCTGCCTGGCGTTTGGAGCTGCTGTATCCTCTCTGCTGCAAAGTGTCTATTGAGCCCTTCTCCATAGGTTTAATTAACCATCTCAAAGCCTTTTATAAAGATACCATGCATCACTAGCTTATCGGCGCCCTGGTCTTTATTATAAATAATAAGTCCAGATTTCTTTACATGAAATTTCTCAAGAGCAGTCGGGGAAACACCCCGTTCCGGATGCCGGCGAAAGGTGCGACATAAATATATCAGCAGGAAAAAATAAGTGAAAGGCCGGCTGGGGATCGGGGATAACCGGCCTTTCATGGAGGGTGGTAGATAAACTCATTCTTTGGAGGGATCATCTATCTACCTTATTCCCATGGTAGCAGATCATTCATCTGAATGTCAACACAATTGTGCGTCGATACGCCAAAATTATTCAGGATGAGATCATCGTGGTTTTACGCCTTTCCTGATCCAGGGACAGCCCGATTTATACTGTTGCGGCGAGGACTTTGCCGGCCAGCTCGTCCATGATGGTCTTGACCGAGACTATCTTGGTGACCCTGCTGGCGTTAGTCCCTACGGTGAAAAGAGGTTCTTCCTTATGAGGGTTATAGCCGGCCGAACTGAGGAGACCATTACATATGCAGAAACAGCTTTCATTGCTTTCTTTGGCCGGACAACGCGTAAATTTGCCCTCATTATCCTTCAAGAGGACATAGCCTTTATCACATTTCGGCTGGCGCAGCCTTTTGACCGCTGAAACGTACATGGGCGACTGCTTTATTATCCTGAAGGGCAGGCCGCATGGCGAGCCCGGTTTATGGGCTACGATGATATCTTCGTCCCGCGCATCTACCACAGCCTTTTTGTAAACGGGCGATGCGCTGCTCTCTTCCGTTGCCAGGAACCTGGTCCCCATCTGCACGCCATTGGCCCCCATTGCCAGGAATTTCCGGATATCGGAATAGGTATATATCCCGCCTGCAACGATAACCGGGATGTCTCCGTATTTCATGGCCATGTCTTTAACGGGCGGCAGCAGGTTTTCCAGTCTGTTTGACTCAAGATCCATCTGGTCTATTTTGAAACCGAGATGCCCGCCTGCCAGGGGCCCTTCCAAAACTACGGCATCAGGCCGGTACCCGAATCTCTCCCACTTCTTGCATATGAGTTCGAGCGCCCTTGCTGAAGATACTATAGGCACTAAAGCGGTATCCTTTGGCGGAGTGATTGCAGGAAGATTTAACGGCAGTCCCGCCCCGGAGATGATAAAATCCGCTCCTCCGTCCACAGCGCCCTTTACCGAGTCTTCGTAGTCCCTGACGAGGGCTACCATAATATTTATTCCTGCAAATCCTCCGGATGACTTGGCAAGAGATACCTCTTTATAGGTTGCCTCGTAAGTGTTCACTTTCTTGCCGTCTCTTTTTGAAACGAGCCTGTCCAGACACGCGCTCGATACGATGCCTACGCCGCCTTCTTTCGCAACAGCGCTGGCAAGTGGCGAGAGGGATACTCCGACACCCATTCCGCCCTGTATAATGGGCAGAGGTATCGTCTTCCCTTTAATCACCAGCGGAGACAGAGATGATACCGGTTCCAAGAAAATTACTCCTCAATATTTAATTGCAGGCATAAACTCCTGACAGCATTACCAGGAGGCGGGAATGTCAGTTTCATTCCCTTGATATCTAAAAATGCCACATAAATATAATCACTTATTATTGTTGAATTTATCAAGGGAAATGTTTATTGCTAAAGAGAAAATGATTACCTGAAACCATCGGGAAATGTAATAATCAGCGATTTTAAGTTATAATTTAATAAAAAAAATAAATAAAAAAAGGTAACCGGGAGGTGGCTGTGTCCGAAATGATCCCAGATAAAAAAATCAACATTAAGGGACTAGTCTGTCCTTATACGTTTGTAAAATCTAAGCTGGCTATAGAGTCAATGGATGTAGGACAGGTTCTTGAGATATTGCTTGATTATGAGGAGGCGTCCAGGAGCATTCCAAAATCAATGGAGGACCATGGACAGAAGGTCCTGAAGGTCGAGAAGGTAAACGATACTGACTGGATACTTCAGATAAGAAAGGACAAGGACTGATGGATTTCACAGACGACCAGTTATTACGTTATAGCCGTCATATAATCCTCCCGGAGGTTGGTGGCAAAGGACAGGCCAAGATTGCCGGGGCCAAGGTATTCATAGTGGGCGCCGGAGGACTCGGATGTCCAGTGGGTTATTATCTTACTGCTGCCGGAGTGGGTACAATCGCCATGGTGGATAACGACACGGTTGAAATGAGCAATCTTCAAAGGCAGATTGCCCATAGCGTAAACACGATAGGCATGCCCAAGGTGGAGTCGGCGAAGAAGACCTTTGAGGCCCTTAATCCGGACGTTAATATTATCGCGATCCAGAAGAGAATGTCCAAGGACGATATAGCAGATCTGATCAGAGATTATGATATTGTTGTCGATGGGAGCGATAATTTTCCTACCAGATATCTGGTCAATGATGCCTGCTTTATGGCTAAAAAGCCTCTGGTCAGCGGCGCTATCCTTAGGTTTGAGGGGCAGGTGACGACAATACTGCCGGGGGAAGGGCCGTGCTACCGTTGTCTATTCGAGGAACCGCCTCCGCCGGGTCTTGTGCCCTCTTGCCAGGAGGCGGGCGTATTGGGTGTTCTGCCCGGGGTGATCGGCGGCCTTCAGGCTACAGAGGTCCTTAAACTGATCCTCGGCAAAGGGGAGGTCTTAAAAGGCGAACTGCTTATTTATAATGCCCTGAAGACCACTTTCAGAAAGGTGAAGGTGCCGAAGAACCCCGCATGTCCGCTTTGCGGGCAGAACCCTACAATCACGGAACTAATCGACTACAACGAGGGCTACTGCTCGCCGCAGTAGCATGGGCCTGAGTGGAAGAGATAATTCTGCCGCGGGAGTTCATGAGGCGGATACTTTCCCATGGGAGATCCGCTTATCCTGATGAGGCATGCGGCATCCTTGCCGGGGAAGAAAATGTCGTCAAGGTGATGTACGAAGCCACTAACCTGGAAAGCTCACCCGTAAGCTATATGCTGGACCCGGGGGAGCAGTTCAGGATTATGAAAGAAATCAGGGACAGAGGGATGAGGATGGTGGCCATATATCACTCTCATCCTCTTGCCCCTCCGTATCCGTCGCAAAAAGATATTAACCTGGTGTTCTATCATGATGCCGCCTATATCATCGCCGGACTTCTTGACCGTGCTGATCCGCAGGTGAAGGCATTCGAGATCATTGACGGTCAGGTGCGGGAGATAGGTATCAAAGAGTTGGACTAACCTTGCGCCTAAAACCACTCTTTACTATGCAGAGGTCTGGCGGTCGTTGACGTCACAGAGGCCATCCTATTAAAATAAGAATGTAGACTGTCCTCATTAAGGACAGCCCAAAAGGCTTTATTATTCTCCGTATTTCAGACGGATAATAGGGTCTTTTCATACGGAGGAAAGAAAAATGAATGGATTGAAGACTATGATGTTAATGATGCTTCTCACTCTTTTGCTGGTGTTCGGGGGAGCGGCATTGGGGGGAAAGAGCGGAATGACCATTGCACTTGTGATGGCTTTCCTGATGAATTTCATCTCCTACTTCTTCAGCGACAAGATAGTCCTGAAGATGTACAGGGCCCGGGAAGTCAGCGAAGCTGAGGCACCTGTCCTTTACAGGATCGTCAGGAGACTTAGCCAGAAGGCCGGCATTCCCATGCCGAAGGTATATATAATTCCTGACATGTCGCCCAACGCCTTTGCTACCGGAAGAAATCCTAACCATGCTGCTGTTGCCGCAACAGAGGGGATAATGCAACTCCTTACTGAAGAAGAGCTGTCAGGGGTCATGGCACACGAACTTGCACATGTCATGCACAGGGATATTCTGATCGCAACGGTTGCGGCAACCATCGCAGGCGCCATCAGCTATCTGGCGCAGATGGCACAGTGGGCCATGATATTCGGCGGCGGCAGACATGACGACGATGACAGGGGTAGCCCGATCGCCTCTCTCGTAATGATGATCGTTGCCCCAATAGCGGCGATGCTGATACAGATGGCGATCTCGCGGTCCAGGGAATTTTCGGCTGATGAAGGCGGCGCGACGCTCAATGGGAACCCAATGGCACTTGCAAATGCCCTTCGCAAACTGGAAACAGGGACGAAGATGATCCCGATGCAGGCGAATCCTGCAACATCACATATGCTTATCGTGAGCCCTTTCAGCGGGGGAGGCATAGTGAAGCTGTTCAGCACGCACCCGCCGATCGAGGAAAGAATCGCACGACTCGAGGCCATGCGCAGGTCATAAAACAAGATTCAGGCTTTTCTCAAGAGACAGGCGTGGGCCGAGAGGCCCGCGCCGAAAGCTACCATTACACACCAGTCGCCTTTTTCAACGCCCCTGTCGAGCAGCTCGCGAACCACGAACCATACTGTGGGCGAGGACATGTTGCCATAACTCGACATAACATTTCGTGTTGCGGAAAGCTGATCTTCAGAGAGTTTTAGTTCGTCCTTGATTTCGTTTATGATCTTTTCGCCGCCAGTATGAAGCGCCCAGTGGCTGATATCAGCGATGCCCAGGGACCACGGCTTCAGCAGCCTAAACACGACTGATGAGACGGCCCTTCTTACCAATCTGGGCAGGGCTGTCGAAAGGCTGTTGTAAAGTCTGCCTTTTTTATGAATGTACCTTATATGTTCCCTCTCCTCCGGCACATAGAGATTTGCAGAGTCAATAAGTTCGAACCCCTCGGGACGATTCCAGATGACAACTGCCGCTGCACCGTCTGCAAAAAGAGTGTTCGATAAGAGCAGGCTCAGATCGTCCTCCATCTGAAATGTGGCACTGCAAATCTCGACAGAAACGCTGAGGACTGCGCCATCCCCGTTTAGCTGGGAAACCGAAGCCTGGAGGTTGGGTATCGAACCACCGCATCCGCTGCCTACCAGATCGAACGCCCTTATATCCCTGCGGAGGTCCAATTCTTCGATCAGATATGTTGATATGCCGGGACAGACGTAGCCGGTACAGGTATTTACCACCAGAGACGACACGTCCTTTGCTCTTAAGCCTGCATGGCTCATTGCCTTTGTAATCGCCCCTGAAGAAAGTCTGACGGCCCAGTGCCTGAACCTTTCTATGCGGTTGTCCGGGTCCTCGTCAATCAGGCAGGAGGGGTCATCGAAGGCAAATGCCCTTTTGGAAATTGCCGGGTGGGCAAAAAGCCTGTGCATAAGTGACAGGCTTCTGGGTCGCAGTCTGGCTGAGTAATGGTGCGTGAAAAAATCGTCCGCCTCTTTCTGGCTTGCGATGTACGGAGGGACGGCGATAGCCACCGGACCGATAAATGCGTTACCCGCCAAGGCTTTTGGCGGCGCTGTGGCATGCAGGCGCCCGGTCATGCTTTTACTCCGATTGTCCTCAAACCTCTGCGGACATAACGGGTATATTTCCACAGGGGAGTTCTCATGCCAATTCTGTGGGCGAGCCTGTGGATGAACGGAAGGAAAGGCAGGCCAATAGAATCGGAACTTATGAAATTCATCTTCCTGTTAAGGGAATCCTGAACCCTCCTTATCATCCAATCGGTATCTAGTTCAGGAGAAACGTAGAATACCGGTCTTAGCATCTTATCCTTATGTATGGATAGTACCCCCTGTCTTCTGGAGATAGTTTCGAGTTGAGTGCCCGGATAAATTCTTACCCCCAGGTTAAAAAAGGCGGTGTCAGAAGGGCGTATATATTTTTCGGCGAAGCGCAGGGTCTCCGTAACGGTTTCTTCCGTTTCACCCGGACCTCCGAGCATGAATATCCAGACGCAAGGCAGATTATGTCTGCTTACGACCTCCGCAGCTTGATAGACGCTCTGAGCGCCATAACCCTTACCGAGCGCAGCAAGGACTTTGTCTGAAGCGCTTTCGGCTGTTATCCCGATCCCCCTGAAACCCGCGCGCCCCATCGCATTGATGAGGGCGCTGTCTATATGAAAAGGATTCAGTTCAAGGCTGTAAAGATATGCACTGTGCCGAAGACGCGCAAGGTCTTCGCAAAGAGCCATGGCATGACTGTAAGGTGAGTTGAACACGTTGTCGACGAACTCTATCTGCCTCAGTCCGGTAGCTGAAAGCCGCATGACCGATTCGGCAACACCGGACCTGTCAAACAACCGATAGGCGCCGCCCTCGATTTTGCGGTAAGTGCAGTAAACGCAGTTAAAATGACATC
>OUUY01000121.1 GCA_900302705.1 Candidatus Sulfobium mesophilum | reverse complement strand
GATAGCGGCTTGCGAAAGGGGGATTCTGCCTTCGGGCATCCCGATTCTTTCTAGGGCGTGCATAGCTGAGACTGCAACGACCAGCGCCTGGGGATCCGCGTTTCCCACATCCTCCGAGGCACAGATAATGATTCTGCGCGCAATAAAGAGCGGATCTTCGCCGGACTCGATCATCTTTGCCATCCAATAGACCGCGGCATCGGGATCAGATCCTCTCATACTCTTTATGAATGCAGAAATGGTATCGTAGTGGTCATCTTCGTCATAATAAAGCGACTTGTTTTGCAGGACCTCTTTGACGCGAGGCAGCGTTATGATGGCCCCGCTTCCATCTTCACTGCCGGAAGACAGGAACGAGAGTTCAAGTATGTTCAAGGCCCGTCTGGCATCTCCTTCGCTAACGGATGCAATAAAGTCGATCGCATCATCTTCAATCGATGCGTGATAATCTCCAAGGCCCCTCGGATCCGAAAGTGCCCTTGCAACAAGCTGTTTAAGGTCGTTTACGGGGATGGGTCGGAATTGAAATATAACAGACCGCGAAGACAAAGCTGGAACGAGAGCAAAGAAGGGGTTCTGAGTGGAAGCCCCTATGAGCGTTAACTCGCCTGTTTCAATATAAGGCAGCAAGGCGTCTTGCTGTATCTTATTGAAACGGTGCAGCTCGTCGACAAAAAGTATAGTTTTATCCGATCTTATGGATGAAACTGCATCCCTTATATCTTTTATGCCGGCGGTGACTGCATTTATCGGGATGAATTCCGCCTTCGTCTTTTTTGCGATAATGCGTGCAAGAGCTGTCTTGCCGGTCCCGGGTGGGCCGTACAATATCAGCGAGACGATCTTGTCTTCCTCGATCAGCCGCCTGAGAGGCTTTTGCGGCCCAAGCAGATGAGACTGGCCAAGGACGTCATTAAAGTCCTCAGGCTGCATCCGCCACGCAAGGGGTGGAGTTCTTCTGGTCGTCTTAAAAAGTTCCAAGTATCATAGTCCTCTCGGGGGACTATGATCTGCGCATGACTTTTGGTGTTGGGATAGGACTGAATGTGAATGAAAATTGTTTCTGAAAATCTATGAAAAAGCGCAAAAAATACGATCCGTATACGCTGTATTTCCTTATTTCCCTGATGCTTCCACCCAAAAGTGCGAAAATCATAGTCGCCAGCTTTATAAAGAATATATTTATCCCGCCCTGCCGTGTACATGAAAAATCAGATCCGCCTATTGGATAGGTGGGTGCCATAAAGGTGGCTTTAGGCTTTTGACACCTGGTCAACATGCACACCGACACCTTACACAGGCTCCCTAAAGATCTAATTTGCCGGACCAACTTTCTCATATATCACTTAACAGGGCAGGTAGTTATCCTGCAATCCCATATATATTTATACCAGAATATGGCTTGTTTGAGCAAGGAAAATTCTTTGGCTTGGGGGCCTGTGTGTTGTATTAATAGTTGTTTTTTAATAAACTAATATACTATGGTACGAAAAGGAAAAGTCAAAGGTCATGTTGCGCGAATAACAGGAGGTTATATATGTTCGGTTTAGGAATGCCTGAGCTTATCGTCTTACTTGTTATAGTTCTCGTCCTCTTCGGAGCTAACAGGTTGCCTGAAATCGGCAGAGGTGTCGGACAGGCGATCAAGAACTTCAAGAAGGCCACTTCAGAGCCCGATGAGATCGATGTCACGCCCAAGAAAGAGGTCACAAAGGACAGTGACAAAGGAGGCGGGGAAAAGGTCAAGGGTGAATAGAGGGCCACTAGCCGAGATTGACCTTTCCGCGCTTCAGCACAACCTCAAAATAGTCAGGAAAATCAGCGAAGAAAGACCGGTTATTGCAGTTGTCAAGGCTGATGCTTATGGCCATGGCTCTGTAGAGATTGCCCGAAATCTTGCCCGCCTGGGCGTTTCCCACTTCGCAGTTGCATATACCGGCGAAGCAAAAGTGCTCAGGGAGTCGGGTATCACGGCGGATATTATCGTTTTGTTTGATCGCTCCGATGTGGAAGATTATTTCACCTACGGGCTTGTTCCGGTTGTGCAGGACAAGGAGACAGCCCGGAAATTTTCTGTTGAGGCCGTCAAAAGAAGTAAAAGCATCCGGGTTCATCTTAAGGTAGATACAGGTATGGGACGGTTGGGGTTTCGACCGGAACAGACAGTTTCAGCTGCACTTGAGATCGCAGGCTGGGAGGGCATAAAGCTTGAGGGCCTTATGAGCCATTTCTCCGAGGCCGACCTTGCCGACAGGTCCTATGCTTCACACCAACTCAATCTGTTCAACGAAATAAGGTTTGCCATATCCGGCGGACTGGGGAGGCCGATTATATCTCATATCGCTAACAGTGCTGCAGTCCTTAGTCTGAAAGATGCTATGATGGATGCCGTGCGGCCCGGGCTTCTGCTATACGGTATTTCTCCTTTTCGGGAGGGATTCGGTCTAATGCCGTTAATGACGCTAAAGACCAGTGTGCTTGCGGTGAGGGACCTCTGCGCCGGAACGCCAGTTAGCTACGGACGGACCTTTATTACAAAGTGCGACAGCAGGATTGCCGTCATTCCTGTAGGATATGCTGATGGGTATAGCCGGCTTTACTCAAATAACTCAGAAATGCTGGTCCGCGGCAGAAGAGTGCCTGTTGCCGGGAGGGTCTGCATGGATGTTACGATGCTTGATGTCACCTCAATCGGAGGCGTATGCGAGGGAGAGGAGGTCGTCATTCTGGGGAAACAGGGGAATGAGCAGATTACTGCTGCTGAGCTTGCTGCAAGAATCGGCACGATACCTTATGAAATACTTACTTCACTTGGCGGCAGGGCCAGAAGGGAATATGTAAACGGACATTGAAGGTGAGTTGAGTGTGACACTTAACAATCCAGTGCTTCATATAGAGGAAATGAGTTCTTTGTGTCATAATAAAATCTCTTGTTGTAACAAGCACAAGCAGAAAAATTTGTGAGTCAAGACATGGGAAAAATAATTTCAACTGTAATTATCATGGTTTTTCTTACGGCCTGCGCCGCAGGACCGGTTAAGCAGAGCGCGCCTGAAAAGCCTGATACAGCGCACTCTTATGAAGCTGATTATTATTTTATGCTGGGTTATGGGGCTGTTATTTCCTACCAGTTTGATGAGGCGGTCACATATTATCGAAAGGCCCTTGAATACGATCCGAAGTCGTCTTACATAAAGACGCAGCTGGCCATGATACTTTACCGCACTGGCGATCGCGGAAGCGCACTCCAGACAGTGGAGGAAGTTATCAGGGACAACCCTGATTACGTTCCTGCCCTGATGATGGCTGCTGATATCTATAGCGGACAGAGAAGGATTTCCGATGCGATTTCGGTTTGCAAGAAGATACTCAAAATCGATCCCGATAACCGGGAAGCCGCAAGGTTTCTCGGAAGGCTTTACTACAGCAATGAGCAAGTTGATGAAGCCGTGGAAATATTTACTGCGCTTCTGGGGAAGGATCCTGAAGATTACCTGTCGCTCGATTATCTGAGTTCTCTATACATGGATAAGAAAGACTATGACAAGGCAGAGGAATATCTTCAAAAAACTATTAATATCAGGCCGGAACTCGATACGACATATTTCAAGCTCGGAATTATAAACGAAATCAGAGAACGCTTCCCTGAGGCGATAGAAAATTATGAAAAGGCCATAAGCAGAAACCCACACAACAGTCAGGCCAGGGAAAGGCTTGCCCAGGTATATCTGAAGCAGAAATCTTATGGTAAGGCGATTGAAGAACTTGAGACGCTCAGCAGGGAGCAGCCCGACAACGTGGACGCACACTTCAGACTGGGCATGCTTTACTTTGAGGAGAAAGAATATGAAAGGGCAATGGACGAATTCAGGTTTGTGCTAAAGGTCCGGCCGGAGAATACGTCCGTCCGTTATTATCTGGCTCTGGTGCTTGAGGAGACAGAACACTATGACGAGGCCGTGGCTGAACTAAAGGAGATTATAGCAGCTGAGCCTAAGAATACGAACGCTTTTTTGCACCTGGCTTATCTTTACGGCAGGCTAAAAAGGGATGACGACGCTATAAAAATGTATGAAGAGATTCTGGAGTTCGAAAAAGGAGAACGAGATATCTATATTTATCTTGCCTCGGCATATATGCATAAGATGGATTATCAGAACGCCGAAAGGGTGCTGAAAGAAGGACTTTCGAAGTTCGACAAGAATGACGATTTCTACTACAATCTCGGCATAGTTTGCGACAAGACCGGACGGTTCGATGACATGGTTATGTATATGAGGAAGGCGATCGACGCGAATCCAAAAAACGCTGATGCCTTAAATTATCTTGGGTATTCCTTTGCTGAGAAGAACATGAATCTCCCTGAGGCTGAATCTCTCATTATGCGCGCCTTTGAACTCAAGCCGGATAACGGCTATATCATGGATAGTGTTGGTTGGGTCAACTTCAGACTGGGAAAACTCGAAAAATCTATGGAAATATTGCAGAAGGCGGGGGAAATTACGAAAGATGACCCAGTGGTGCTGGAGCACTTGGGAGATGTGTATAACGCCATTGGTAACTCTGAAAAGGCTGTTGAGTTCTGGAAGAAGTCCCTTGAGAACCATGAAAAGGAAGAGGGGCTTAAAGAGCGGGTCGAAAAGAAGATCAGAGACATTAAACCGGCGGGGGGCCTCTGAGGATTCTGTATCTTGCTTATTAAGTCTCCTTCGTTATGATATTTTCCCTGGCGGCGCCCGCAAAGATTAACTGGTTTCTTTCCATCCGGGGCAAAAGAGAAGACGGCTATCACGACATTGTAAGTGTCATGCAATGCGTCAGTCTTTATGATCTTTTGTCCTTCGAAGACTCCTCTGAAATTGAGCTGGTCTCCGATCTCGACCTCCCTGCCGGAGAAAACCTTGTCTATAAGGCTGCGATACTTTTGAAGCAGAAAGTCCAATTCAGTGACGGCGCGAAGATTACTCTTGTGAAAAATATTCCGGTGGCGGCCGGCCTTGGAGGCGGCAGCAGCGACGCGGCCTATACCCTCATCGGGCTGAACAAACTCTGGGGACTTGGCCTGAAAGAGGAAGAACTGATGGAACTCGCGGGCCGCATAGGCTCCGATGTGACCTTTTTTATAAGGGGGCTTTTTTCCGTCGTGGAGGGGCGAGGGGAGATAGTGAAGAAGATGATGACGAGTAGTTCCTTCGCCATGCTTCTTGTAAAGCCGGACATCGGAATTTCAGCCTCATGGGCGTACAGCAGGTATGCCTCCGGGTTGACAAAAAAATCGGTTGATATTAAACTGTTCTGTCTTGCTCTTGAAAGCAGGGACTTTACTTCTCTGCGCCGGATGGTATTCAACGACCTCGAAAAGGGGGTTGTTGAGAAATATCGCATTATCGGTGACATAAAGGATATGCTTCTTGAAAGCGGCGCTGAAGTGGCTTCGATGAGCGGCAGCGGTTCTGTTGTCTTCGGAGTGTTTAGTTCTGAAGAGAAGGCGCGGCAGGCATCAATGCGGATGGGAGATCACTGGTGCCGGACCGTAAGGACGCTTGTATAGACGCGGATATGAAACTGAGGATAAGTGGCATTAGTTCTCATATCCCCCGTTTATCATTTTCGGGGGAGATGTTTGGGGCGTCGACAAACGGCAAGTCAGGAGATTTTGGATCTCCCATGTGGAGGTTCGAATCCTCCCGCCCCAGCCAGCATTTGATTATTGAATTGATCTCCGTGAAGGAGAGAGGATATTGAAAGCGGCCTGCAATGAGAGAAATATATTTTTTTTCAGCGGTTTTTGATGAGAAGGAGAGGATGACATGCCCCAGGGGTTAAAGCTTATTACGGGCTCCGCACATACTGAACTGGCTAAAGAGGTGGCTGCCTGCCTTGGCATCCATTTGGGGGATGCGACCGTCACAAACTTCAGCGACGGTGAAATACTTGTAAGGCTGAACGAGAATGTGAGGGGATCGGATGTTTTTGTCCTTCAGCCGACCTCGATGCCGGTCAATGACAATATCATGGAACTGCTCCTTATAACGGATGCCCTGAAAAGGGCTTCTGCGGGTCGTATCACTGCCGTCATCCCGTATTACGGATATGCCAGGCAGGACAGGAAGGTGCAGCCCAGGGTACCGATATCCGCAAAAATGGTCGCTGATCTTATTACTGCTGTTGGCATCAACAGGGTACTGACTGTTGACCTGCACGCAGGACAGATACAGGGCTTCTTTAATATACCGGTGGACAACCTCTATGCCAGTCCTATACTTCTCGATTATATAAAGAAGAAATATGACACTGACCATCTCGTCATCGTATCACCTGACGCAGGTGGTGTAGAACGGGCGAGGGCCTTTGCGAAGAGGCTTCAGAGTTCTATCGCTATAATTGATAAGCGCCGCGAGAAGGTCAACGAATGCGAAGTAATGAATGTCATCGGTGATGTAGCCGGCAAGGATGCCCTTATACTCGATGATATGGTCGACACGGCCGGCACGATGACACAGGCAGCGGCAGCTTTAAAGGAAAAAGGCGCAAGAAACGTCTCTGCCGCCTGTACTCATGCTGTACTTTCAGGGGCGGCGCTCGAGAGGATCAATAATTCAGTCATCGGAGAAGTTATTGCCACCAATACCATACCGCTTGACGACAAGAAGGAACAACTTAAGAAATTGACGGTGCTGAGCATCGCGCCTCTCCTAGGAGAGGCGATAAAAAGGATTCATGAAGAATCATCAATAAGCTCGCTGTTTGTATAGCAACGGCTCATAGGAGGAGAGATGGAAAGGCTTAGTATAGTGGCGGAAAAAAGAGAGAAACAGGGAAAGGGAGTTGCGCGGTCGCTCAGAAGAGAAGGAATGGTCCCTGCAGTCCTATATAGGGAAGGGAGTTCGCAGTCTATAAAGCTCAACAAAAAAGACCTGGCGAAGCTCATCAATGCAATGTCCGGGGAACAAGTCATGGTTGACCTTCAATTCAAGGACGGCGAGAAGAAACTCGCCCTGCTAAAAGACTACCAGGTGGACCCGGTCAGAGGAGAGTTGCTGCATACGGACTTCTTCGAGGTTTCACTCACTGAGGAAGTAAGGATACCTATACATGTAACCACGGTCGGCGAGCCCATCGGCGTCAGGAGGGATGGCGGTATTCTCCAGCATACGCTCAGAGAAGTCATGATAGAATGTCTTCCCGATAAGATACCCGGAAAGACGGTTATTGATATTTCCAAACTTGAAGTCGGCCAGTCGATTCATGTAAGTGATCTTAGTTTTGAAGAAGGCATCAAGGTCCTTACCGATCTTAATGACGTTATAGTCACTGTTGTCGCGGCTGTCGTTGAAGCGGCGCCTGCCGCTGCTGAGGCGGTTGCTGCCGAGGCCGCTGCAGCGGCCGAGCCTGAAGTGGTAAAGAAAGGGAAAAAGGAAGAGGAAGGGGCAGAGAAAAAGGAGAAATAATATTTGTGGCTCCTGGTCGGACTTGGAAACCCTGGTAGCCGCTATGCCAAGACACGCCATAACATCGGCTTTCTGGTTTTGGAGGAGCTGGCCGACAGGCAGGACCTGGAGTTCAGGGAAAAAACCGATTATAAGATTTGTGACGGCTCTATTGAGGGCGAGAAGATCGCACTTATAGAGCCGTTGACGTTTATGAACAGAAGTGGCAGTGCTGTCAGAAAAGTAGTCGATAGGTTCGCAATCCCACCGGAGAATATAATCGTGGTACATGACGACCTTGATCTTGAAACAGGTAGGCTTAAGGTGCGCAGGAGGGGCTCATCAGGAGGGCACAAGGGGCTCGAATCAATTATCCAGTGCATCGGATCGAGTGATTTCATAAGAGTGAAAATTGGAATAGGGAGAGACCAGCGGGTACCGGTTGAGAAATTTGTACTTTCCAGGTTCGCGAAGGAAGAACTGCCTGCTGTTAAGGAGGCGATTTCCAGGGCCGCCGATTCAATACCGTTCATCATTTCAGAGGGGATAGAGAAGGCGATGAACAGGTTCAATAAGAAATAAAGCTGCATTTTTATGTAGACAACGAAAGGCGAGATATAATATTCTCGCTCATTTGCGTCCCGAATGCTTTCGGGACTCCGAGGCTTTTGCCTCTTGATATTAGAGAAACATACTGTAGGAATATTGGCAAAAGAAACCGCTCGAATATTACATCCCGCCTTAATTCTTATTGGTTAAAATTTTGGTTGTGTAGCGCACCCAAATGTCACAATGTCTGAGTTTTCCATCAGCAATAAACAGTTGTACTCTATTGTGCAATTGTCCCGACATGATTTGTAAATCGCCGTCCGGCTGATATAATGTGCGTGTGGAACTGAGTGAAAACGCAAAGTTAGTGCTGAAGAATAGGTACCTTCTGAAGGATGAAAAGGGTGAGGCGACCGAGACCCCCGAAGAGATGTTCTACAGGGTTGCCAGAAGCGTTGCCGCTGCCGAAAAAAATTACAGTGAAGATGAGGGATACTGGACGGAGCGTTTCTTTAACCTCATGAAGGAACTCAAATTTCTCCCAAACTCGCCGGCCATGATGAATGCGGGGAAGTATCTTGGTCAACTCGCCGCATGTTTTGTGCTGCCGGTGGAGGATTCGATGGACAGCATTTTCAGTTCTCTGAAGAATGCGGCGATGATCCTTCAGAGCGGCGGCGGTACTGGTTTTTCTTTTTCTCATCTCAGGCCGAAAGCCGATGTAGTCCGTTCGACAGGGGGAATCGCAAGCGGCCCCGTATCTTTTATGAGGGTTTTTGACACGGCAACCGAGGTGATCAAGCAAGGCGGCGCCCGACGGGGCGCAAATATGGGGATACTAAACATTCATCACCCGGACATACTTGATTTCATAAGGATCAAGAGGAGGGCTGATGAACTGCAGAATTTCAATATCTCCGTTGCGGTGACGGACGCCTTTATGGATGCCCTGCGGCGGGACGGGGATTACGAGCTCCTTAATCCAAGGACGAAGGCCGTATACAGGCGTATCAGGGCAAAGGACGTCTTTGACGAGATCGTGGAAAGCGCATGGGAAACGGGCGACCCCGGAGTAGTGTTTATCGACGAAATAAACAGGGCGAACCCCACGCCGCACCTGGGCCGCCTGGAATCGACGAACCCCTGTGGGGAGCAGCCTCTTCTTGCCAATGAGGCATGCGTGCTGGGCTCGATAAACCTTGATAAGTATTTGACGAATAAGTCCGGACGGGCAGCTATAAATTACGAGGCCCTCTCAGAGGATATAGCCGCTGCCGTTCGGTTTCTAGACGACACAATTGATATTAACAAATACCCTCTTCAGGTTATAAAGGAGATGCATACCGGCAACAGAAAGATAGGGCTTGGTATTATGGGCTGGGCGGATATGCTCACAGCCCTCGGGATTCCCTACGATAGTCCGAAGGCGTTCAACCTCGCAGATAATTTTATGGAGTTCTTCAGGGACAGGGCAAGAAAATCTTCAGCGGATCTCGCCAGTAAAAGGGGCGTTTTTCCGAATTTCAAAGGTTCAATATACGATGCCGCGGGCAGGCCGGCGGTGAGGAATGCTACCACAACGACCATAGCGCCGACCGGCACCCTGTCTATCATTGCCGATTGCTCAAGCGGCATCGAACCGCTCTTTGCGCTGTCGTACAAGCGGCTTATCATGGATACCGAGCTCATTGAGGTGAACAGGCGCTTTTTTGAGGCCGCCAAAGAGGGCGGGTTCTATTCCGATCGACTGAAGGAAAAAATCATTCATCAGGGGACCCTCCGCGGTGTCCGTGAAGTGCCGGCAAAGATCAGGCGTTTATATAAAACCGCACACGAGATAAATTATGCCGACCATATCGAGATGCAGGCACGTTTTCAAAGATATACAGACAACGCGGTTTCAAAGACGATCAACATGCCCCGGAGCGCAAAAAAGGAAGATGTCGCCCGCGCCTATCTGCTGGCATACGAAAAGGGCTGCAAGGGAATAACCATATTCAGATACGGTTCACAGAAGCGTGGCACACTCGTTCGTTTCCCCGACGCCGACTGATATTTCCTGTCCGCCGGAACCTTTCCGGTGTCATCGGATGAGGTCCTTTTTATGCTTCCCACTGGACAACAATAACAATCGTTATTCTATTATAGAGTCATGAGAGTCCTTTTGATTAACCCTAACAGGTATAAATCCCCTCCGGTTCCTCCGATAGGGCTTGAACACGTTGCGGCTACAGTCGAAGAAGGCGGCCACGTGGCGGAGATATTGGATCTCTGTTTTTCCGAATCGCCTTATGAAGATATTGACAGGGCGCTAATCTCATTTAAGCCCGACATTGTGGGCGTAACCGTAAGGAATGTGGATACGGTTCTGTACCAGACGAATGAGTTTTTCCTTGATGATATAAGAGACATCGTGTCTCGTATAAAAAAGCTCCGGGGGTTCAAGGTGATTGTAGGCGGCAGCGGCATTGCGGCGGACCCCGAGGGCATTGTTGGCTATCTGGGAGCGGATTATGCGGTTGTCGGCCCAGCAGAAGGATGTATTAACGAGTTGCTTTCGGATATTTCGAACTGTGAAAAACTCACGGCTAAAATTCGCTTCCGCAAATACAGGTTTGATCTTTCCTGTCCGCGAAGGACAGAAGGGATAGAATACACTAAATATTTCGGGCATGGCAGCATCGCCGGCTTTGATACCCATAAAGGCTGCAGTTCATCCTGTGTTTATTGCTTGGAGGCAAATACGAGGGTGTCATTCAAAGCCATCCCGGATATCATAGGCGAGATACGCCGCCTCGCAAATGAGGGCTGCAGGCGCTTTCATCTGTGCGATTCGGAATTTAACGAAGACCTTGATTTCTCACTGGATTTTTGTCAGGCGCTGAAACAGCAGGGACTGGGCATTGATTGGGCACTTTATATGAAACCGGCCAATTATAATAAGAAATTGTTCAGGCTGATGAAAGAGAGCGGGGTCTCACTGATTACTCTTACAGTGGATTCGTGGAAGAAGTGTCCGCTTTATTGGTCTGACATCGAAAGAATTGTATTTCTGGCCAAGGGGAGCGGGATCAGGATCGTTGTGGACTTTCTCTGCGGCTTTCCCTATGAGGGAGAGGAGACCCTGCTTTTTTACCTCGATCTTTTCAGAAGGGTGCAGCCCGACAGCGTGGGTATCAATACTTACATCCGTCTTTACAGGAAGCTGCAGATTACGGATATAATCATGAGGGATGAAAAGCTGCGAGGCAATATTATAGGGCTTGTAGAAGACGGACAAATGATAAAGCCGGTATTTTACAATCAGATCAGCGAGGAACGACTGTGGGAGTTGATAGCCGGCGAGAGTATCTTCAGGATAGAGGGCCTCGATAAGGGCGTGAATTACAGCCGGTCATCGGGTTTATGAATGAGTGCGGCGACACAAAAAAATATTTCTCAGCCTGGTCTAAGAGTGGATGTCTGTTTGCCGTAAGGGACTGTCTTTTTGCTCATTCTCGGTCCGTCGTTGCTCCGAGCCTCTGAGGGCAATTTCTCGTCTCGCCTTTTGTGAGCGATACGAGAAATTGAAGCCGCCCAAAGACAATACCCCATACGGCATGTTATCCGCAATAAAAAATGTGAACCCAATAGAACTGTGTCAGAAGCTTACACTTTGCCTTTCCATCAGCATCTGCCCAAGATATGAGCCGGGTTTAATCTCAGCATTCTGAATGAGTTCTGCGCCTTCAAGACCGTAGGGTTTTACGCAGGAGGCGCAAATATAGAATTTGACACCGAAATCCTCGGAAAGGGTCTTAAGAAGATTGTGTATGGGCGAAAAGCCGTCCTTCTTCTGCCATGTGATCGTCTCAGCAAAACCTTTCTTGGCGATTAGGACGCCCTCGTTAATGAGGAAGAAGTCGAGTTCTGCATCAAAGGCCTTCATGTTGGTTGCGAGTTGAAGTGCGCCTGCTGCATTATCGGGCTTGTCGAAAGAGTGGTTTAGTATAAAAATGAATTTTTTTGCTGGCATCGTGTCCTCCCCATGAATAATATAAATTTTAGCGATTAGTATAATCGGAATTAAAGAGTTAGGCAACTGGCTTATTTACAGCCAAAATCCATGCTCAATAAAGTCTTCATGAGTACGTGCATGGCGTCTTGTCGGTGGGCGCCCGCTGCTTTTTGGTTGAGAATAATCACTCCTGAAAGTTAATATAGACAGACATATTGTTTCGAGGAGGAATGAATTGGTAGTTGGCAGGCCTTTTTTGACGGTTGAGCAGATTCAGAGGAAGGTAAAAGAACTTGCAGATGTCATTTCCAACGACTACGAGGGAAAGGACCTGCTTGCTGTTGGGATACTTAAAGGCGCTTTTGTTTTTTTCAGCGATCTTGTCAGGATGATCAGGACACCGCTTATGGTCGATTTTCTGATAGCGTCAAGCTACCTGAGGGGCGACTCAACTGGCGATGTGAAACTGCATTATGACATCAGGCAGGAGATTGCCGACAAGGATATACTTCTTGTGGAAGACATAGTCGACACCGGGATAACGCTCAACTGCATAAGGGAGCGTGTACTCATGAAAGGTCCAAGAAGCCTAAGGATTTGCACCTTCCTCGACAAGACTGAGAGACGCGAGGTCCAGGTGCCGCTTGACTATATCGGATTCTCGATACCCAATGAATTCGTTGTGGGATACGGCCTCGATTACGACAACAAATTCAGAAACCTGCCCTATATATCCGTTTTTAAAAAAACGACTTAGTCCGGAGGAGCTCAGATGTACGAATTATCTATAGAAGTGGGTTTTGCCGCCGCGCACCAACTGCGCGGTTATAAGGGGAAATGTGAAAATATGCACGGTCACAACTGGCGGGTACAGATAAGCGTGTTGGCCGAAAGACTGAATGAGATAGACATAGCCATGGATTTTCACGATCTTAAGAAGATGGCACAGGAGGTCATCGCACCACTGGACCACGCCTTCTTAAACGAGGTCTTTCCATTTACCGAAAAAAATCCCTCGTCTGAGAACATCGCCAAATGGATCTTTGATTCTATGAAGAAAAAGATCAACAACGGCAACCTGAGAATGGCCGCTGTGACTGTCTGGGAATCGGAAAACGCGTCGGCATCATATTATGAAGATTGATCCTGCGTTCGTTGAAGAAGCAATTGCTGAGGCGATAAAAAGAGGGGCAGACCAGGCTGAGGTATTTATGAAGACTTCAAAAAGTCTGTCCGTTGAGATCAAGGGACAGACGGTCGAGTCCTTGAAGTCCTCTACCGCGCTCGGTTATTCAATTCGTGTGATCAGGGATGGACATCTTGGTTTTTCCT
>OUUY01000038.1 GCA_900302705.1 Candidatus Sulfobium mesophilum | reverse complement strand
AAGGGATAGTCTCCGACTTCGCAGTCGTCGATCCATTCCGGAACTGGATTCACCAGGGTTCCCCGCACCATGGTGGATGCCGTAAGAATAAAACCGCCACCGGCCAGGACAACCTCGTCAAGAGAAAAAGTTTTTATGCTTGATCCGTAATGTCTGACCTCTACGGTTCCCTTTTCCTCTCGAATGATTTTTGCCGCATGAAAAACCATTGAGCAGTCCGGTTCGGATTTCATAACGCCGACTTGTTTTTCAAGCTTTCGGTCGTCGATCCATACATCGTCGCCTTCACAATAGGCAATGTAGTTTGCGCGAGCCGCTTCGTGGACTCTCTGGGAGTTCCTCTGCATGCCCACATTGCGGTCCGAGTAAATGACCCTGACCAACTGCGGATAACGTCGCTGGTAATCCAGCACAATGCTGCGGGTGTTGTCCGTGGAACAATCCTCCCCAATGATTATTTCTATCGGAAAGTCGGTTTTCTGCGAAATCACCCCTTCAATGGCGTCTGCGATATAGGGACCGTGATTGTAGGTGATCATCACAACGCTCACCACCGGCTTTATCGCCATCACCGATGGATCGCTGATTTCCGTGTGGGGGATTGGTTCGGGAACGACGTTGATTGATTCAATCAAGTCTGTCATGAATAAGGACCCTTCGCTTTAACAATTGTCGCAACGATGACGTAGAGAATGATATCTATCTAGCGCGATAGATCTTATTTCCACAAATGAAGCTATTTTCGCAAGGCTACAGAGCGAGATATAGAATATTATCCCGATCGAAACTTGGGAAAACAACAATACCAGGTTGTTTTGCAAGGGAAGGTATCCTGCCAGAAATACGACAAACCCCATCAATGAAGCTAAAGATAAAATAGGCAAAAAATCCTTGAGTTGCTCCGATGCCGGATAGGATATTAACTTCCCAGTGTAATAACTGTTTATGTAGTAATCAATCACCGAAGTGGCGATCTGCCCATAGATCAACGCGATAATCCCCCAACGTGCTGTGAGACAGATGGCTGCCGTGATCGTTGCTTTCTTATAGATCTCCACACGGAAGAAGAGATCGGATCGCCCCTGGGCCATCAATACGTCGAGATTGATTACATGGAGGGGATACAGAATGCCGACCACGCAAAGGAGTTGGAGATAGGGAACGCACGGCAGCCATTTGTCGGTCAGCAACACGAGAACCAGCGGTTTCGCCACGACGGCCAAACCGATCATCAAAGGGAAATTGACCATCGCCAAGCTGGACAGAGCTTTGCGTGTACCCCGCTTCAGGCGAGCCTTGTCCTCTTGCATCGACGAGAATACCGGAAAGGCAACTCTTCCAACGGTTGAGGAAAGGTTGGCGGTGGGAAACTGCTGGGTCTGCTCCGCACGTGTGTAGTAACCCAGCTCCGTTGCAGAAAACATCTTCCCTATCACGACAAGGTACAGATTGTTGTAAATCGTATCCAACAGGCCGGAAAAGAGTAACTTCGAACCAAAGGAAAACATGGACCGCAAAGAACCCAAACTGAATATCCAGGACGGACGCCAGGGAAGGAAAAACCACAGCAATGTGGTTCGGAACAAGTTGCTGGCTATGGATTGTGCCACAAGGCTCCATACGCCGTACCCTCGATAAGCCATGGCGACGCCGATCGAACCGGAAAGAACGGCCGCAATCACGCTGACCTTCATTTGAGCCTTGAAATCAATTCGCTTGGTGAGGAGGGCGGTATGAACGACTCCGAACGCGTTGATAATCAGATTCAACGAGAGAATCCGGGCGAGCGGGGTAAGGAGCGGAATCCGGTAAAAAGCGGCGATCCATGGTGCCGAAAGGAACAGGAGCCCCGCAACCAGAAAACCCACCAGGATATTGAAGTAAAAAACCGAACATTCGTCCACAGGAGTAGTGTCCTTTTTCTGGATCAAGGCGGAACCAAAGCCACTGTGGACGCAAGACTGGGCGACGGCCATGAAGATCGCGAGCATCGCAATCAGGCCGAACTGTTCCGGCAGAAGCAACCGGGCCAGAATAACCGCAATGAGAATCTGGATCCCCTGCTGCCCGAAGCGTTCGAAGAAGCTCCAGAACACCCCTTGGATCGTATTATTTTGAATATTGTCTTTCATCTCTGTCGAAGAAAGAGAGCGAACTCGCCTGGATGGATGTTACCGGCAGGGCCTTGACCTAACCATAATCATGCCTGATTACAATCGGAGATGCCTGAAGTTCGCGGGTTGCCCCTCTCTGAAGGAATGGGCAACTGCGACCGGGCGGTCGCCTGATCGATCAGGTCGCACTCACGCAGAAGACGCCTCACTCCATCCGGGCCGTTGTGCATCAGGACATCAATCATGGACAGGTTAGGCACGAAAGGAAGATCCCCCTGACGGTAGGAAACGGGACGCATGCGATGGAAGAGCAAGCGGATGCCCCGGGTTGCAAAATCGGCTTCGTCGTAAAGCTCGAGGCCTCCAATGGGGTTGACGTATTCGCTTGCACCCAGGGATTCGCAGATGGCCAATACGCGGTCCTGACCTTTCAATCGCTGATGTCCGCGGATCGCCGAGGACCAGCTGGTCTTTAAGTGCATGCCGAGATAATCGAACACCGCGTGAAGGGAGGCCCCGGCCATCCGGGCGATGTTGGTTTCACGGCCATCGAGGACCGACGCGACCATGGGGAAGACGCGGGAGAAGTTCGGTGCTTTTGCGTAGGCCTGGGCGATGACCTTCAGGATTTTGTCGAAGGGGGGGATCGCATGGTGTTCATTGATCGCCCGGGAATTCGACTGATCCCGTATCGGGACGGTAAATCGATGGGCGGCGCCGTTGACGAGGATGGAATTGCGGTTGATGTACCCTTGTTTTATGTACATCACGTCGTCGTAAAACACCCAGCGATCCACGGAAGCCGCGAGTTGATAATAGCCTAGGTAGGGAAAGAGATAGGGCTGCATGATGGCCACTCTCATACGTGCCTCTTGGCTCGCTCAGGGTGCTCTTTCCCGACGGGGA
>OUUY01000023.1 GCA_900302705.1 Candidatus Sulfobium mesophilum | reverse complement strand
TCCATCCGTTTGACAATCCTGTGGGAATAACCAGACCAGCCCCAGGCCAGCATGAGTGAAAAAATCAAAATGACAAAAGTCTCCTTGAGCAGAACGCATCCGAAAAGACCTGCAAAAGACCATATAATACCCTTCCTGTCAGCATTTTCTTTTGTCCGCAGAAATCCCGTCACAAGGAGAATCTGAAAAAAAACAAAGGCAGACTCATGGATAGCCGAGCGGCCGAAAAAAATCATGCCCGGGCTCAAAGCCAGCGCCGCCGCCGCAAAAAAAGCCGTATAACGACCCCAAAAATCCTTGCTTCTAAGTATCAGCCAAACCGACAAGGTCGAAAACAGCGCTGTTACGAGCCTGAAGGAGCCAATGCCGAATCCGAAGATTTTTTCTGAAATCTGGAAGAGGTAAAAAAGCAGGGGTCCGTGATAGTTTTGAGGGTCGTAAATGTAAAAACCGTTTTCCCATATCTGATTAACAAAAAAACCATTTCCTCCCTCATCGGGATGCGGGGGCTTAAGAGAGAGCCCCGCAAAACAAAGAATGAATGATGTTAAAAGAATTAACCAGCCGATTAATCTGTCCTTGTCCCTCATCTATAAAAAATTATAGCAAATTGCCGGACAGTAAAATTGATGAATATACCAAATATGAACCACCGGTGTAGCCATATAAAGTTGACGGTCAATGGGGATTGACAAGTTGCTATGGTATTTCGTAAATTATTAGCGTTGTCACTTGGAGGGAGCGTTTCATGGGGGAAAGCAGCTCACACCGCAAGAGAGTTTTCCGTATTGCAATGGGCTCATTGCGCCTGTTTTTATTCAAGCGTTGCGTCCCTTCCGTACCGGTTTTTTGGTGAATGGTTCAGCCAGGCTGGCATGACCCCGTTATGAGCGTGCGCAGAGAGGACGGATTCTAAGCACGATTCTCAAAGTTATTTTTGCTGCAGCGGTTGCCATTTTTGGGGTAAATATTTATATTTCTGCCTGAAATATCGGGATTGCCGTTCTGATGGTTCCGCTTTTCTGTATCCCTGCTTTTTGGTTGAATTCCAGAGGCCGCCACCTGCTCTCCGCTTCGCTGATCCTTAGTGTGCTATTGTGTGTCGCCAACTACAACCTAATACCCTACAGGCGGTTTGCAGGATTCAGGCATGTTAGTCTATCCGCTGATAATTATTGTGGGGAGTCTTTTTTTAGGGAAACGGGCTATCCCGGTGCTCACCTTTGCCTCGGTGGGATCCCTGGGGGTGCTTGCCTAGCTTGGGATTAAAGGGGAGTTTTTGCCGGCGCCGGTCTCAACCGAAGCAGGTTTCTGTCTGTCGACCTGCATCCTGCTGATGACTTCAGGGGCACTGGTTTGGGTGATCTTAAACAATACGGAGAGAAATATTTCTCATATCAGGAAAGCGGAAGAGGAATTGCTCAAGACGTATCATCTGACCCTCGAAGGTCTGGCCAGGGCTTTGGAATATCGGGACAGTGAAACTGAAGGGCATAGCCGCAGAGTTGTTGGCCTGAGTGCGCGTCTGGCGCGCGAGATGAACTGCGGCGAAGATGAGATCGAACATATTGAAAGGGGCGCACTCATACATGACATCGGAAAGATGGCGATTCCTGACTATATACTTTCAAAACGGGGCCCGCTGAACTACGACGAGAAGAAGATAATGGAAGAACACACTATCTATGCCAAAGAAATGCTGTCCCCGATTTCCTTTCTGAGTGCGGCTTCTGTTATTTCATATTGTCATCATGAGAGGTGGGACGGATGCGGCTATCCTCAGGGACTGAAAGGAGACGAGATCCCTCTGTCCGCGCGACTCTTTGCCGTAGTCGACCAGTGGGATGCGCTGAGTTCTGAGCCTCCGTACCGCAAAGCGTGGCCGCAGGAAAGAATTATTGCGTACATCAAAGACAACTCCGGAAAAAGATTTGATCCTCGTGTCGTAGAGGCATTTCTGCGCGTCGTGGGACAGCGATAGCGCCGTGCCGCCTTGTGGATCGCATCAGGAGGCCATAATATTGACTTAGATTTGGCTCAGATTTGCCTTGACTAACGGGCAATTTCTGTGATACAAAAAGAGCACGCCGGACGGAAAATCCGGACATTGCAGGCTGCGAGATTATGCGGTAACTTGTGAAGGAGGACATATGGCTAAGAAGATCGCGGTTTTGGTTAGAGACAGACAGGCTGAGGCAGTAAGAATGGCTGTTGGACTGACGCTGGCTGATGACGAGGTCAACGTCTTCGTGATGGACAAGAAGCTCGACATGTCAGATGAGGCCGTCTCACTCAACGTGGAGACTTTAGGCGACCTCGACGTGAAGATATATTCAAACAATCCTGAAAATCAGTTCGAGCAGATGAGCACAGAGGAAATCGCCCGCGCCCTGGTTAATTACGACACAGTCATTCCTTATTGAATTCCTTCGCTTGCCTGAGGAAATTCCTTAAGACGGACTGAAAGCGGTCGGAACAGACCGGCTTCAGGCCGACTTATTTTTGTGGATAATTTCTTATCTATAGAGTCAAGAAACTTATGGATTTTACCTCAGAATTAGATTATCTAAAGACTGAATTTGACGTTGCAAATGGTGATGGATTGATGCTATCTTAAGTCACAAACCGAGTGTTTCAAAAGTGAACAAGGGGGGTGAGACATGGAAAGAGATGCCTTTGACGCCTTCATAGTTTAACTCGACACAAACTAAAAAAAAGAATTTACGGGGAGAAAAAAATGAAAAAAGGTTTGTTAGTTGTTTTGATACTGTCACTCGCCTTTGGGGGATATCTCGTATACACCACTGTTGATTCAAAAACTCCTGTAGTTGTTGCCGCTAAACAGACCTATTCAGCAACAGTATATGTTGCAGGCCACGGTGGCCATTTCGCCAAGGCCGACGTCACAATAGACCCAAACAATGCCGATGAGCCGATTAAGGTTGCGAGTCTGGACAAGGTAGATATCGGAGACACCAAGACACATAAGACCCATGACGCACGCATAGATTCTAATGACAGCAACGTCCTCTTCTGGTCTACCTACCAGTTGGACCCCAACGGCAAACAGCACGTCGGAAAGTCTGACCTAAAGACCGGCAAGGTCATTACGGATATCGCGATGGATCCCGACAAGCGTTCCACCGGCGGCGAGAAGAAGATGCCGATCTACTGCGCATCGGGTCAGTCAAAGGAAAATTACCTACCAGTTTTCATGGGCAATGAGGGGTATGTCGATGTCTTTGATAAGAAGACAATGAAGCATAAACACAGAGTGTTTGTGAGCGACCTCGGATACAAGGCAGGCTCGTACCAGTTCGTCCACGGGAACAACAGCAACAAGATGGACAAATTTATTCTCACCTTCACGATGAAGGGCGAGGACGGAAAGATGAACGGCAAAATAGACTTTGTGATGGTGGACCTTAAGGAACTCGACAGCGGAAAATTTAAAGAGATCAAAAGGGCAACATTTGCGGGCGAGCCCGGCAAAACAATCACCTTCAGGGAGTATTTCAGCCCTGACGACAAATATATCTTCCAGTCCGCCGGAGACAGGATGTGGGTCGTCGACGCAAACACCCTGGCCAAAGTGGATGAGAAAATGAGCGCCTCAGGCGAAAACCATGATGCCATGCCGACACCGGACGGCAAGTACGCTCTTTTGACAATAAGGAATGGAAAGATTGATGCCTGTGACGCAGAAGGTAAGCCCATTATGAAGGAAGGTAAGAACGTTAATATTACCGACGGTCAACTTGTGCTCTATGATTTTGACGCAAGGAAGATCACTGGCAAGACCGCATCTGTCTGCTTTGCATGCCATAAAGGCATGGGGCTTGGCGACAAGACCGCTATCCTTTGTGGACTGGACGCCAACTACAAAAAGAAATAAAAAGTCTCCCCTTCTTTCTATGCGGCCTTCGGGCCGCATAGAAAGAACATCTTTATATCCTTTATAATAACTGACCATGGCTGACTCCTTTACTCTTTTTTCTTTCGCAACGAAGAATCTCAGAAGAAAACCCTTAAGGACGACAGTCCTGATGCTCTCTATAGGGCTACTGGTGTCTGCCCTGGTTTTTGTCCTTTCGTTCGTCAGACGCGTAGATTCGGTCATCAAGGTCGCCTCTGACCGGCTAGGTGCCGATATACTGATCGTGCCGTCGGGCTCCAGGGGCGCTGCAGAGGACGTCCTTCTTGAAAACAGGGTGAAGTCATTCTATATGGACAGATCTGTGCTTGATAAGATCAGGAAAGTGAAAGACATCGAAGAGCTTACGGCTCAGACTTATCTCGTGAGCATCGGAGGGGAGTGCTGCGATGTTGCCGAGACGATCGTCGTCGCCTTCAATCAGGATTCGGATTTTATTATCAGACCCTGGCTGAGCAAAAGCTTGGGCAGGAGACTCGGGAAGGGAGAGGCGATTGTCGGAAACGAATCAGCAATGAACATCAGTGTCGGACTCACTGACGTGGACAGTCATCTCTTCGGAAATATGTTTAAAATGGTTGGGGTGCTTGAAAAGACAGGCACAGGGCTCGATACCGCCATCTTTATAGACGAGTCGAACATGGACGATATCCTGAGGAAGGGCAAGGCAAAGGTCAAGCCCGAAGACATATCGATAATATTCGCAAAGATCAGAAAGGGCGCTGACCCGACTAAGGTTGCAGGCAACATTACGGACTCGGTAATGGAGGTGAACGCCGTGGCCAGAAAGGACATAGGCAGAGGCATCCTCAATACCTTAAGGGACCTGAACCGTATATTTTTTGTGACGGTGGCGATGGCTTCCTTATTGTCAATATTTCTGGTGTGGGCTGTTTTTTCTGCGATCGCAAACGAGCGGGCC
>OUUY01000120.1 GCA_900302705.1 Candidatus Sulfobium mesophilum | reverse complement strand
GGACTTGAAAGTGCCGCCGAATATATAGCGATGCAGTTCAGAGATGCCGGCCTTCTGCCTGCCGGAGACTCAGGAAATACATTTTTTCAGACATGGCAGGAAGAAGCGGGCGAACCGTCCCGTCAAATTACAATGCGAAATGTTATTGGTGTGATTCCTGGAACAAATCCTGCATTTTCGAAACAGAGCATAGTCGTCGGAGCCCATTACGACCATCTCGGATTTGGCTGGCCTGACGTAAGAGGTGAAAATAAAGGCAAGCTTCACCCGGGGGCAGATGATAACTCAAGCGGGGTCGCCGTACTCATAGAGCTTGCAAAAGCGTTAGGCCCTGCTTTAAAGCCCGAAAGGGCAATCGTTTTTGCGGCTTTTACCGCGGAAGAGGCGGGAAAGAGGGGCTCAGCGCATTACATTGCCGTCAAAAAAAAATATCCCGCTGATAAATGTGTCGCGATGGTCAACCTGGATACGGTGGGCAGACTCTACGGGAAAAAACTCCTTATACTTGGCGGCTCTTCTGCACCGGAATGGGAACATATTTTCAGAGGCGCTGGGTATCTCACCGGTGTGGATGTCGATATGGTCTCTGAGGAGCTCGATTCAAGCGACCAGAGAAGTTTTACCGCAAAGGGTATCCCGGCAGTACAGATTTTCTCAGGTCCAAACGCTGACTACCACCGGCCCTCGGACACTGCCGACAAAATAGACTCTGACGGGCTTGTGAAGGTCGCGACAGTGGCCAGGGAAGTGGTTGAGTATCTTTCCTCCCGCAGCGAGCCGCTCACTCGCAGGGGTCCAGCTGATGACAAACAGATGTCCTCACGAAGTGAGAGAAATGTTAGTCTCGGGACTGTTCCTGATTTTTCATATAGTGGTAAGGGCGTGCGTCTTTCGGGAGTCGTTTCAGGTTCTCCTGCGGAAGCAGCTGGATTAAGGGAAGGCGACATAATTACTAAAATGAATTCAACTGCCATCACGACTCTCCGCGATCTTTCCGAAATCCTTAAGTCATTAAACCCGGGCAGCAGGGTCGTTATTATTTTTCTCAGGGGTGGCCGTGAGATGAATACAGAAACTAAACTAATACCGAAATAGATATAAGGATGAAATCCCCGGGACTTAAAAATCGAACGTAGGCGCCCAGTATTTCTGATAATTCACGCATTTAATTCTAATGCGGCAGGCGTTACAAACATTGATGTACTTGTAGCACTCGTAGTGAATGCACCATATTTTCTCCGAGGCTTGCTCCCTGGTCACTTTCGGAGACGAAATCGATACTGAAGAATAATACTTTCTCATACCTGAACTATTATGCCATTGTCATGTCCCCGGAGACCACCCTGTTGATTCCTCTTAGAGATCTAAGCGGAGCCTGGAGGAGGACCGAACGGCCTTCAATCCCTTTTATAACCCCAAGGGCAAGGGTATTGTTATCGTGGTTAAGGCCTATGATGGCCCCATCAGGCATCTCTTTTTCTCCTAAAAAGAACGGTCTGCCCCGGTAAAGAAATTGCACGTCTTTAGAATCGAAGATTCGTTCGCACTGACTTCCCGTCTTAAAATAGTCCTGAAGTTTCCTTTTTCTGTACGCCCTCCTTGCAGCTGCGCTTCTTCTTTTTGCAACAGAGGAAACCCTCAGCCGATGAATTTTCGCTTCACGAATAAGAGACAGTATTTCTTCAAGTTCATTCTCCTTCTGGATTGCCACGACATGCTTCGGTCTAATCGCCCTTATCTTGGCGATCTTCAAGACCTTTCCAAGTTTGCCTGTGACGAGACCCGTCGTGTCCACCACCCCAACCCCGGCACGCCTCCTCCCGATTAAGGTCATATAGCGCGTCATATCTACCATCAGAGGGGTCACCGTTGCAGGATTTGTAAAGCCGAGAAAGGTCATCCGTTCACATCCAAAATCCTCGAGGTCTTTGTGGTGCCGAAATATCTTCACACTTATCGTTCCCGGCAGGCCTATGGCTGACTGGCCGATATCAGAGTCGATGAGCGCAACAGGCAGGTGTCTTTCTATAAGGGATTCTACAATATAACGTGCGAGGGTCGTTTTGCCGGAATCCGTTTCGCCAAGGAGCATCACTATCCCTTGTTCTACCCTCAAAAACCTAATGAGCCTATCCCATCCTGGCTCAGGGGAGATATCCATGACCGATTATATCAGAAGAGCGCTGCATCCCAAATAAGAAAGGGCCATCGCCCCCTTTCCCGTTTTATAACATAGTGACGCGCCATTACTGTCCAAAAATATCAAAAATCTGGCGGGCTGCCGAATAAACGCAACGACGATCCTTATAAGGTTAATCCACGCCGGATATCTCGACAACTACTTATACAGAATATTTTCGATAACGTCCTATATCGAATCAAAGTCTAATATTTCAATATCATGTCGATTCGTTGGGTTTACGAGTTGTTCAGCCATATTCCCTTCTCCATTTTTGCCAGGGATGTCTCCGTATCAAAAATAGAAAAGGAGTCTCAACCCCAATTTTATTGCACTAATAGCGTCCTCCTCTCTCGTGGTGCTCTTCTCTTCCTCCTCCTTCATAATGCCGTCCTTCATGATTTCGTCCTTCATGACGCCCCCGATCGTGTGTCCCTTCCCTCCACCGCTCGTTGTGCTCCCAGTATTTATCTCTCTCCCATCTTCTCCAGTTCCTGTGAAAATCCTGGTAGGCTATCCGCGAATGTCCGCCATATGCATGACGGTAGTCGTGCGGCACGTCTATCAATACGCGGGGCACTCTTGTTGAAGCTATGTAAACCCAGGGACCGTTATAACCTGTGCCCCTGTACCACCGGCCTCCATAAGGGCGGTACCAGTATCCTCCGTAAAAAAGAATATCCACAGAAGCATCAGGCGCAAAGTAGGCGTACGTCCCTGGTATCACTACCATAGGAGGCGGTGCAGCAAACGTGAATGCCGGAAGGTTGATCCCTACGCTCACATTGACACCCGCATAGCTTTGAACCGGAAAAACAGCTGCGACAAAAAGCAATAAGCCAATACCCAAGAAGACCATTCTCTGTTTTTTCATAACATCCTCCTTCCAATTTCTATATTAATAATCATTTTGAAGTTAATGTGAAGGCTCTGTATAAGTTATGAGCCCATACATTCTTATAATCTTAATGCCTTAAAAACTTTACTGTTGTCAACCCTAATTTCCTGCACTATAGCAAAATTAAAAAAATTTAATTTACCTTTTTTGTACTAACAAGTATAATAACGCAGATGAAAAATCCACGTTGCAGGTTACTGCGGGAGTTAGCAACCCTTTAAAAAGGAGGTCTTATGGCTCTCTTGTATGTAGCAGTGGGATTTTTTTTAGGCGGCGCATCAGCTCTCGTAATTATGGCGATGTTTTTTGTCTCCAAAAGGGCTGGTGAAAATCAAGAAGATATGATCGCCGATTTGCCTTCTGCAGCACCGCATCAAGAGATTAGTTAGGTTTTTGTTCTCAGCGATCTGGGCTTGGCATCAAACTGCAGGCGATGGAAGATTATTTCTCCAGGCCCTGCGAAGGATAATTTTTTTCTTTCAGGTATCTGCAATGCCGTTAACTCCAGCTTTCTGCATTTGACTCCTTCATCCTTCCTTGGGTCACTGTTCTTCTTCGAATGGGCTTTTTTCAGATTTGTGCAAGCTGCCAGTATTGCAATTTCCAATAGATGGGAGATTCAGCCTCACCGCGGAGGCGTGAAGATCGTGAGAGGCAAATCCGCTAAACCTTTTCTTTCTTGTCTTGTTGCCTGTAAGTGCTGTAGTCATGAAAAAGGCCATGCCTTTTCATGATATCGTAAAGCGTCGGACGGCTGACATCCAGTTCTTCAGCGGCTTTTACTATGTTGCCTTTGTGTCTGTCTATCGCGGAAATTATAAGGTCTCTTTCAAGCCTGTCCCTCGCTTCTTTTAAGGTCACCGCTCGGGCTGCAGAAAAACCGCGTTTTTCCGGCTCATCAGTAAATGCAAGGTCCTGAGGCTCGATCATCGAAGACTCGGCCATAAGGACTGCCCTCTGGATCCTGTTTTCAAGCTCTCTGACATTGCCCGGCCACTCATAAGATTCCAGCATGTCAACAGCGGATGGACTGAACCCTCTAATCCTCTTTTTGAACTCTTCGCTGTACCTTCTCAGAAAGAGGTTAGAAAGAAGTATTATATCCCCTTTCCGGTCTCTAAGTGCCGGAAGATTAATTGTGACGACACCTATCCGATAGTAAAGGTCTTCCCTGAACTTACCCTCCTTAATGGCCTTCGGTATATCGATATTGGTAGCGGAAATGACCCTGGTATCTATTGGAATATCTTCTCTGCCCCCCACCCTCTGGAAAGTCCGCTCCTGCAGAAACCTCAAAAGCTTTACCTGAAGATGCGTGGGTAGTTCTCCGATCTCGTCGAGAAAAAGTGTCCCTTTGTTCGCATACTCGACCTTGCCCTGCACCTGGATGTGGGCACCCGTGAAGGCGCCCTTCTCATGACCAAAGAGTTCCGACTCGATAAGATTTTCAGGGATGGCGCCGCAGTTTATGGGCGCAAAGACGCCGTCTTTTCTCAGGCTCATTGAATGTATCGCCCTGGCAACCAGTTCCTTACCGGTGCCGCTTTCTCCGTTGATTAGCACCGAAACATCAGCGGATGCAATTTTCCTGATGACCGAGAAGACGTCCAGCATTTCAAGACATTGCCCCACCATGCCCCCCATCGCCGCCCGCGTGGACATCAATTTACTGTTCTCCTCCTCAATCTTATGCAGATAAAAGGCCCTCTTCAGAATGACCTTGAGTTCTTCGAGGACAATCGGCTTCTGATAAAAATCATAAGCCCCTTTCTGCACAGCCTTAAGGGCGTTCTCTCTTTCGTCATTTCCTGTGATTACAATGACCTTTGTGACCGGCCTCATTTTTAAAATATTATCCAGGCACCTGAACCCTTCCGTTGTCCCGTTTTCGTCAGGAGGAAGTCCCAGATCAAGCGTCACCACATTAGGCTGATGTTTGGTAAAAAGGGAAAGGGCCTCTTTTGGATTAGCGGCGAGAAACACGCTATAGTCCTTGCTCAGCCCCCATTTGAGCTGTTTCCGTATCTCTTCACTGTCATCAACTATTAAGATCTTTTCCATTCTTTACTATTACTCTATAACTAACAATCCATAAAAAGCATTTAACCACAGAGACGGTGGAGAACTCAAGGGGAATGGTAAAGTTTAGGTCAGAACCTGACACCGACATAATCTTACTCAAGCCTTCGTTAACGATCTTATCCACCGCCTTCCCATACGAAGACGCAGTCCTTTCCTTTGATCTTTGCCTCATACAGGGCCTTGTCTGCGCACCTTATGAGAAGGTCTTTCTGTCCGTCGCAGTCTGGATACATCGAAATTCCTGCGCTTATCGTTATCTGCCTCGCGGGGTACCTCTTCCAGGACGGCTGTATCTGTTCCCTGATATTTTTTCTGATCCTCTCAGCGACCCATAAAGCCTCTGCCTTCGATGTCTGAGGCATCAGGATCAAGAACTCCTCTCCACCGAACCTGACCAGTATATCGTTGGCTCTTACAGCTGCGGACATGATCGAGGCGACCTCCCTGAGGATATAATCGCCGGCAAGATGGCCCTCGGTATCATTGAAGAGCTTGAAGTTATCGATATCCATCATTACCAGGGACATCTGAAGGTCATACCTCTTTGCCCGCTGGAACTCTTCATCGAGGCGGATATTAAAATATCTCCTGTTATAGAGGCCGGTGAGCGGATCAGTTATCGAAAGTTCCCTCATCTGTTCCGATTTCTCGTGGTAATCACAGAGCCTTAGGAGGACGGATGCCTGAGAAGCAAAGCTGGCGAGGGCGTCGATATCCTTTTCTGAAAAAGGCTCATCTGAAAATTTATCGGAGAGGTTCAGGACCCCTATTGTCTCATCCGCCACCCTTAGCGGCAAGCTCACTGATGAAAGTGTTCTGTAGTGGGGTTTGACAGCAGCGGCGTACTCGAGTATCACCTCCGCTCTGTCCGTAACGATTTTTTCACCTTTTTCATAGACCCTCCCCGCAATGCCTTCACCAAGCCTCACCCTGACGTCCCCCATCAGCCACTTATTCATGCCCTTTGAGGCGAAGACACGGAGCATATGCTCGCCGTTTTCCGGCATCATAAGAGAGCATTTTTCAGCTCCCACCAAAGAGGAAGCCTCGCTGACTATACCCTGATAGAGACGCTCGGGTTCCCTGAAGTAAGAGCAAAGGCTGAATATCCTGTCTGAGACCTGTGTCAGCGTAACAGATTTTATTTCGCATTCCTCTTTCTGCTGTCTTATGCCGCAAAGATAGGATGCGAGCATGCAGAGTTCCTGCACCGCATTAAAGACCTCCCTGTCCAGGAGGGAGTTAAAGACACCGAGGAACCCGAATGAGCCGAACGCCGAAGAAAGGGGGAACAGATACATAGATACGACCTCTTCAGGAAAACCGTTGTACCAAAGCTCATGTCCGTCAATAACTGCCGCAGGCCGTCCAGACACGTGCGCCTGCAAAACAAATTTATTGTCTTTTGACAGCTCGGTCTTTTGAATAACGGCCTTCATCCTGCCTATTGCGACTTCAGGGATAAAAGATTCCCCGCGCATTGCAAATACCGCAGCCGTATCCACGTTGAATAGAAAGACAACTGCGTCGACAATTGTCTGATAAATATCCCTTATCTGGGCATCGGAATTCATGTTTGCCATAAGACTTATTATAGTTTTTGAGCATCTCCACTTCCTGCTCAGTTCTGCTTTTTCATAGCCTGATGAAACCAGGCTTTCTATGAGAGAATGTATGCTCTGCAGCCTGCCCGCGATCTGTTCAGGGGGAATGACAGTTATCTCTTTGAGCCAGCCTTCCATTCCCTTCCTCTCAAGATCGAATTTGAGAACGTTTTGCTGATAAAATCTCTTAAAGTCCTCGGCAGATGAATAAAACGCCCCTGCGGTTGCCACCAGTCTGAGGTCCTTATAATTGATCGGTACGACGACGAGATGCTGCATCGTGTAGCACTGGATAATGAAAGGGTTATTTCTCTTAAGAGAGAGTCTGAATGGTTCTTCCATCAGGCTGTTATAGAGTTCCTGTCCCTTCTTTTGAGATTTCAAAAAAGAAAGGAGCGGGTCCTCCTGTACCGGGGATATTACCTCGTTGAGCCGGTCGTCGTATAAAGAGTAATGAAGCCCGGTAAGCACCGAAAGGCAGTCGAATGCTTTTCTAAGGGATTGTTCGTCCAGTAGTTGATACATCACGTATTTTCCGCCAGAAGGGCGTTCGCCGTCAAAAAATCAAACCGCAGCTGGAAGAATCCTAACTCCGGAGATCTATTGATCACAGACTTTTCATTTATAAGGTGTATCAGACTTTTCAATCTTCAAATATTCCTTTTAGAGACAACCTGCTTTTATTGTACCGAGCGCCTGATGCTCTCATCAGAGAGAGACATCGTTTCTTTATGAATCCGTGCCGCAGATACAGGAGATTTGGCGCAAATCTTTTCTGCTGTCAAAGTTGAGTATATGCATGCGCTGGACATAGTTAATATGAACGGTTTTGCAACAAAGATGCCATAGTATAACATTTGGATATAACATATTTTTCCCTTGGCAGGACTAAATATTATGCATTTATGTAAAAATTACCGACATAATCTGGTAAAAATTGTACGCGGACGTAAAACTCACTATTTTTAAAGGAAATATTAAGAAATTAAATAGCCTTGTCCTCCTCCTTACAAAAAAGAGGACTAGAGTAAGCCTGATTAAAGCTAGTCGGCAGAAACCCCGAACAATCGTATCTTTAGCCTGCATTCCCGGTTTTAAGTCATTTTTTAGCTTTATTCATCAAGCTATGGCTTTGCGAATTTATTACTGTTGTTCCAATCTATTAGTAGAGGTTGTTTGCCTTAATGTTTTAAGGAAAGAGGTGGGTAAGATGAAAAGCTCCTTGATCATCATTCTAATGATCACGGCCGCTTTTGTGCTTGCGCCGGTCATGGTTTATGCGCAGACCGACCAGGCAGCCGGGGCTCCCCCGCTTTCACAGCCCTTGGTGAGAGAAGGCACTTTGGCAACAAAACTTGCCGATGTACTTAAAGTGGGGCCGGCCACAAACGAGGCTGAGGCCGAGAGCGCACTGACTGCTGTCGGCATAGCCCCCAAAAACGGCTGGATCGCCGATTATCCGGTGACGCCGGATATTACTGGTGAACTGCAGACATCCATTATAGACGCTGCAACTGCGGGCGGAATAACGTTAGGAAAGGACGATGCTGTGAAAGCATTCAACGATGTAATGAACGAGTATAATCTGCCCGTGGCGCCGGGTATCTCAACCGTAGCTGCAAGCAATGCAACTGCGCCGGTCTATCCGGAATCTGATGTCGCCAACAATTACTATTATGATGAGGGGCCTCCTGTTGTCACATATTATGCACCGCCGCCTGACTATGCATATCTGTACACGTGGGTTCCTTATCCGTTTTGGTGGTGGGACTTCTGGTTTCCGGGGTTCTTTGTACTGGCTGACTTTGACGGGCATGGCCATCATCATGGACATGATGGACATCATGATGGACACCATGATGGACGCGGTCACGAAGGCAAAGAATTCGTCAGCAACCATTTCCGTGATCCCTCCACGGGCTCAATGTCCCGCGTCGACCCGGCAACCAGGGCAAGCGGCGGGACCATTACAGGGGGTCACAGAGGATGGAACAATGCTTCGGCGCAGAGCAGCGCGCAGTCAATCGTTACAAACAGGCGTACCTTTGCGCCAAGGACGAATAGCCCGGCTGTCTCATCTTCCACCAATGGAATGTACGCTACGACACCTCACAGCCAGACTTCGGTTTCCTCCGGCGGGAGAAATTCAGTAGCGCCTGCGTCGGGTTCTCACAGGATTTCAAATTATAACAACAGATCGTTCAATCAAAGCACCTACAGGGCGCCCAGGGTTGCTTCATCTTCCGGACAGAGCAGGTCCTTCAGTCAGCCTGTCTACAGGACATCCGGTAATTTTTCGTCCTCTGTTGGAAAGAGGTCATATAGTATGCCTTCCGCAGGAAGCAGATTCAGTGGCAGCTCTATAAGCGCTCAGTCATTGGGAGGAAGATCGTTCAGTGCACCTTCCGTTGGGAGCGGATTCAGCGGCGGTTCTTTCAGTGGCATGAGGGGTTCCGGAGGCGGAGCCAGAACTGGCGGCTCCTTTGGCGGCTTTAGACGATAATATTAGATTGCTGGGCTGACCTCCGGAACCTTCGGGTTCCGGAGGTTTTTTATTCGCGCAAATTACTCTTTAGACCTCTTTGTTTCTTGCCCCGGACAGGCAATCTGTCGGTGCACTTTAGAAGACTTTGCCATCCACAGATCCGGAGGGTTTAAAACTCGCGAAGATCTGCTGGCGCTCTGAGGCAGCATCCTTATTATCTTGACGAAACCCTGCAATCCGCTAAGATTTAACTATGGATCAGAGTCGTATTATATTTGTTGGCGGAAGATGCTGCCTGTACCGTCTGCAAACCAGGGGATCCCGCGGATTGTGAGATTCTTTTGACTGAGGCAATGCTGAAATGTGGATAGTTCGCCTTGCACTCCGGAGGCCGTACACGGTTGCGGTTATGTGCCTGCTGATACTTGTGCTCGGGACGCTGTCTGCAACGAGGATGATAGTCGATATCTTCCCTGCCATCGATATCCCGGTGGTTGTGGTCGTCTGGAACTATCCCGGCCTGTCCCCTGAGGACATGGAACGCAGGGTGGTGCTGATCAGCGAAAGGGCTTATTCAACCACAGTAAACGGCATCCAGCGCATAGAGTCCCAGTCGATTCCGGGGATTGGCCTGCTCAAGGTCTATTTTCAGCCCGGAAGCGACATCGGCGCCGCGATATCCCAGATTTCGTCGGTATCGAGTACAATCCTCAGAATCGCGCCCCCCGGCATGCAACCCCCTGTAATAGTTCAGTACAATGCCTCCAATGTCCCTGTTGCCCAGCTGACAGCTTCAAGCAACTCCCTACCCGAAGAACAGATCTTCGACTACGGTCTGAACTTCATCCGTGTAAGGCTCTTTACCATCCCTGGACTCTCAATACCCGCGCCGTTCGGGGGAAAAAACCGCCAGATCATGATAGATATAGATACCCATGCCCTCAGTTCAAGGGGCCTTTCGCCTGCGGATGTGGTCAGTGCTCTTCAGTCATCAAACGTTATCATACCCGCAGGTACAGCCCGCATAGGCGGCCGGGAGTATAATGTGCTGACGAATGCCAGCCCCCGAGTCCTCGACCAGTTCAGTCAGATTCCTGTTAAGGTCGTTGGGGGCGCAGTGGTGTACATGGGAGACGTAGCAAGGGTTTCCGACGGGTTTGCTGAGCAGACAAACATAGTAAGGGTGAATGGCAGACGGGCGACATACCTCGCCATCCTGAAGCATGCCGATGCCTCAACCCTTGCTGTCGTGGACTCCACAAAGGAGGCGCTGCCATCCATCAGGGAAGTGGCTCCACAGGGGCTGGAGCTCAAGATCGACTTCGATCAATCCGTATTTGTGCGCGCAGCCATAGAGGGCGTTGTCCGGGAGGCGGTGCTGGCCTCGATTCTGGTCTCCCTGATGATCCTTATATTCCTGGGCAGTTGGAGGAGCACAGTGGTAGTCGCCACGTCCATACCACTTTCGATACTTGTGGCGGTCATATGCATGAACCTTGCGGGCCAGAGCATCAATATAATGACGCTCGGCGGACTCGCCCTTGCAATAGGAATGCTGGTCGACGACGCCACTGTTGCGGTAGAAAACATTCACAGAAACCTCGCCATGGGGAAGCCACTGACTGTCGCAGTCCTTGACGGCTCGAGCCAGATAGCGGTGCCTGCAATCGTATCTACGCTCTCAATCTGCGTTGTCTTCTTTCCGGTAGTGCTCCTTTATGGTGCGGCAAAATATCTCTTTACGCCGCTGGCGCTGGCAGTGGTAACAGCAATGCTCGCGTCATACGTCCTCTCGCGGACACTTGTCCCCGTCCTCTCCCGCATGCTCCTTGGAGGGGAAGGTCATGACACCGGGACGGTAGAAAAGGCTGCACCGGCAGGGCCGCTTAGGCAATTAACAAGGAAACTTGACAGATGGCGTGTGAGCGGATATGACAGACTCCAGCAGGCCTATGGCCGAGCCCTGGAATCGGTGATGCACTACCGTGCCTTCACCCTGATCGTCTCAGGCATCCTGGGCATAATAAGTCTTGGGCTTATCTTTTTCATTGGAACGGATTTTTTTCCGACTGTTGACGCAGGTCTTATGAAACTTCACTTTAGGGCGCCTTCAGGGACCCGCATCGAGGACACTGAACGACTGGTTGCCGAAGTGGAGCGGCGCATCCGACAGATCATCCCGGCAAGTGAAATCGAAACGATCAATGATATGATCGGCGTCCCGATCTTCTATAACATGGCGTTCGTCCAGACTGAAAATATCGGCGGCATGGACGCAGAGATACTTATCGCCCTGAAAAAAGGTCATCGACCGACCGGCTTTTACAGACAAAAGATGAGGGAGGTCCTGCCGAAGGCATTCCCGGGCTCCCGCTTTTATTTTCAGGCGGCTGATATCGTGACACAGGTCCTGAATTTCGGACTCACCTCCCCTCTCGATGTTCAGATAGAAGGAGCAGACTTCAACCGCTCGTACGAATATGCGCTTAAAATGAGAGACGCCATGAAGCAGATAGCCGGCGCCGCCGATGTTCATATAAACCAGGTCCTGGATTACCCGTCCCTCCAGGTTGATGTGGACAGAGGACGTGCTGCCATGCTCGGGCTTAGCGAACGCGACGTGGCAAACAATGCCCTCATAGCACTTTCTTCAAGCGTTCTTGTAGCCCCCTCTTTCTTTCTGAATCCCGCGAATAACGTAAACTATACAGTAGCAGTGCAGATTCCGCCTGAACGCATTAATTCTTTCGGGAGCCTGCAGAACATGCCGCTGACCTCTCCCTCGCAAGTGGCATTTCTTCAGTCCGCCTTAATCCCTCCCCCTTCAGACCGGCCTCAGGCGCCATCACAGACCCTTTCAAACCTTGCCGCGGTCTCTCACTCGGTGACTGCGGAAAACATCTCGCATTATACCGTTCAGCGTGTGCTCGACGTGGAGGCTGACGTGGAAGGCCGCGACCTTGGTTCGGTAGCGAGTGATATCGAAAAAAAAATCTCCTTGCTGAAGCCCCTTCCTCCTGGGACGCGCATATCCCTCAGGGGTCAAAACGAGGTGATGAATCAGTCCTTCCGGAGTCTCGCGCTCGGACTGGTCCTTGCCGTCGTCCTCGTTTATTTCCTGATGGTGGTGCTTTTCCAGTCCTGGCTGGACCCTTTTATAATTATGATGGCTGTGCCAGGGGCGTTGATAGGCATCCTCTGGATGCTGGCCCTTACAGGGACTACGATTAATGTGGAGTCCCTCATGGGTTCGATCATGGCAGTCGGCATTGCCACGGCGAACTCCATCCTGCTTGTGAGCTTCGCTAACGACGTCCGCATGGAAAAAGGGCTGCGGCCGGAGGAGGCAGCTATAGAGGCCGGAAAAACGAGACTGCGCCCTGTGCTGATGACCGCCCTTGCCATGATCATAGGCATGCTGCCGATGGCCTTTGCAATGGGTGAAGCCGGCGAGCAGAACGCGCCGCTGGGCCGGGCTGTTATAGGAGGATTAATCCTGGCTACAGGCGTAACGCTTTTTGTAGTGCCTGTAATTTATTCACTGGTGCGAAAAAAACTTCCCTCAAAACATCTCCTTGATGAAAGATTTGAGGCTGAAATAGAGAAAAAAAATGAATAAGGAACCTGAACACAGCGGAAAACGTGCCGTGATTGTTTCTGGTTTAATTCTCATTATCATTGCGCTTGCTGCTCTTGTCGTCATTTCTGAAAGGAAGAAGGCACTTCTCGGGGGCGAAACAAAAAAAATTAATGACGCAGTCAGAGCAGGTGTCTCCGTGCGCGTGGTCTCTGCAACACGTTCGGCCGGAGTGCGTACAACCACTCTGACCGGCGAGGCACGGCCTTATGTCACAGTAACACTTTATGCAAAGGTGAGCGGCTACCTCAAGGAGATCAGGGTCGATAAAGGTGACCGGGTAAAAGAGGGGCAGGTCATAGCTGTGATAGAATCCCCGGAACTGGACCGGCAGTTTGATGCGGCCCTGGCGGATGCAAAGAACAAGCGTATAGATGCAGAACGATTCAAAACGCTGGTAAAGAAAGGCTATGTTTCACAGCAGGACGCTGACAACTCCGAAACAGCGGCCATGGTTGCAGAGGCTAATGCAGAATCACTCAGGGAACAAAAGGGATATGAAACACTCCGCGCACCCTTCTCGGCAACAGTAACTGCCCGTTTTGCCGACCCCGGCGCACTTATGCAGAGTGCGGCCACCTCACAGACAAACGCGCTGCCGCTTGTGACACTTTCGAAAACCGACCGGCTGAGGATCTATGTGTATCTGGACCAGAGAGACGCGTCTTTTGTCCATTTGGGAGACCGTGCGGATATCTTCGACCCGTCACGCCCCGGTGTCATGCTGTCCTCTGCAGTATCCAGGATGAGCGGCGAACTGGACCCCAGGACACGCACTCTTCTGACGGAACTCGACCTTGACAATGCAGAGGGAATGATAATTGCTGGCAGTTTCGTGAGAGTCTCATTGTCTTTAAGGACAACCTCCTACGTTGAAGTCCCCGCCGATGCAATCCTCCCCAAGGGCGATAAGACGCTTGTGGCAGTTGTTGCTGCGGGGAACAAGGTGAACTTCCGCCAGGTGACAACAGCAGAGAGCGACGGGAAATCA
>OUUY01000016.1 GCA_900302705.1 Candidatus Sulfobium mesophilum | reverse complement strand
AACCCGCGACCTCCGACGTGACAGGCCGGAGTTCTAACCAGCTGAACTACCGCCCCCGCAGACTGCATCTTAAGATGCAGCAATTAAGAAATGAAATTTCACTCACTCAATCCACTCTGTGTCACCAAGAGTAGGATGGTAGGCGGAACAGGGATCGAACCTGTGACCCCAGCCTTGTAAGGGCTGTGCTCTCCCAGCTGAGCTATCCGCCCGAAAGTAATTTTATACTACAGGTGAGCCTATCTTGTCAAGATTCTTGAGAATTTTGACCATCATATTTGACAGTTGCAACTTTAAATGTTAACATTTTTCATGCGTGTGGTAATTGCATCAGCCCTTCTGTTACTTATTTACTCGTCTGCGGTTTTTGCAGATATTTTCAGATATGTTGATGAAAACGGCGTTGTCTGTTATACAGACGCTCCGGCAGGCAAGAAAACCGTCCGGGTTATCAAGGAAAGCAAGTCCAACACAAAACAATCTAAAGCAGAAGAGGGCGTTTCTTCCTCCTCAGCGAGTGCGGATTATAGCGGCTATGTCCAGCAGGCCGCAGCCAAGTATGAGATTGAACCTGAGTTGATAAATGCTGTAATAAAGACGGAGTCCAACGGCAACCACCGGGCAGTATCAAGCAAGGGTGCGATGGGGCTTATGCAACTGATGCCTTCCACCGCTTATGACATGAATGTTGTCAATCCTTTTAACCCCGAAGAAAACATCGAGGGTGGAACCAAATACCTTAGGCAACTTTTGGAGAAGTTTAATGGCGATCTTACCCTGGCACTTGCTGCGTATAATGCCGGGCCTAAGACAGTCGAGAAGTACAGAAATGTCCCTCCGATCTCTGAGACGAGGCAATACGTAAAGAAAATAATTTCTCTTGTCAGGGGTAAGAACAACTATAGTTTTTCAGATTCGGTCAGACAGGATATTCCGGTCGCTGAACCGTTGCGGATCTATAAAGTCGTACTCGATGACGGTACTGTCCTCTTTACAAATTCAACTCTTACAAAAACAGGCAAAGTCAGGTTTTGATGTCTCCGGAGATGTCCGCTCTTCAGGAACAGATTCTGAAGTTAAAGGAAGAGAAGCGCGCGATAATCCTTGCGCATAATTATCAGAGGGACGAAGTACAGGACATCGCGGATTTTGTCGGCGATTCTCTCGAACTTTCGAGAAGGGCATCTGCGATTGACTGCAATATGATCGTTTTTTGCGGGGTCAATTTTATGGCGGAGAGTGCCTCTATCCTCTCGCCGGAAAAAACAGTCCTTTTGCCGGAGCGCGCGGCGCTATGTCCGATGGCTGACATGATTCATGTAGATTCGCCGAGGCCTGTAAGAACGAGCTTCCCTGGTTTTGACAATCCGCCTCCATATGTTTTCCCACCGGAATATTCCCTTCGAGACATTAAAAAAAAATATCCGGGAGTGCCGGTTGTTGCCTACGTAAATACCACTGCTGATATCAAGGCCGAAAGCGATATATGCTGTACATCCGCAAACGTCGTTAAAGTGGTGGAGTCTCTTCCCGGCGATGAGGTCATCTGCATACCCGATAAGAACCTTTCTTTGTGGGCTCAGAGAAACACGAAGAAGAGGGTTATTGCGTGGGACGGTTATTGCAACATACACGAGAGGGTTACGACGCATGATGTGGAGGCGGCAAGAGCGGCGTATCCCAACGCGCTTCTGATGGCTCATCCGGAATGCAGGATAGAGGTTCTCGAAAAGGCAGACCATGTCACAAGTACCTCCGGCATGCTTCGCTTCGCGAAATCTTCTTCCGCACGGGAGTTTATCGTCGGCACCGAGATCGGGCTTATGCACAGGATGCGTAAGGAAAACCCTGAGAAGTTGTTTTATCCTCTGAGAAAAGACATGATATGTCCGAATATGAAAAAAACCACCTTGAAAAGCGTCATCAGAGCTTTTCAGGAAAATACTTACCTGATCAAGGTGCCCGAACATATCAGGGTTCCCGCAAAAAAGGCGCTTGACAGGATGCTGGCAATAAAATAGTTTTTTGTTCTAAGGCCTGGAATGACAAGTACCCTTGTCTGGCATCAGGGCGCCCTTGGAGACCTAATCCTCTCACTTCCTACCCTGCACTGTCTTAAAGTCGATAAACGTGTAAGCCGCCTTCATCTTATATCGAGGACTGACATATGCGATATTCTTATTGAAAATTCCCTGGCCGATGAGGTATCCTCGGCCGAAAACGGACTCTTTGCAGATATCTTTGTCGCTAATAAAGCTTCTCAGAAGGCTTCGGAGTTTCTCCGGAAGTTCAGCAGCGCCTTCATTTTTATGAAAAGACCTGACGACGTCTTTGCTGAAAACCTCATGAAACATATTCCTGAATGTTTTTTTATATCGACCGGCTTACCCGAGGGATTTGTGGACCATATGTCGGTCTATCAGGTGGAACAGCTTAAGCAACTTGGGATAGCAGGGAGAGAAATTCCGCCACTTAAGGTTAAGCAGAGTCTTCTTTTTGATCATTGTGGAAAAGATGTAATCACTATCCATCCCGGAAGCGGCGGCCAAAAGAAGTGCTGGCCTTTGGACAGATTCCTCAAATTAATGGAATTGCTCGACCGGGAAAAGAGATTTTATTTCTATTTCATACTCGGACCTGCCGAAGACCCTGATCTCCATCGCATATCGGAGAAGTTCGTCTCCGCAAACGGCATAGATGCATCTCTAATAACCGACAGGCCTGTTTCTCATATCGCCCCGCTTTTGAAATCGGCGACTGTTCATATAGGAAATGATTCCGGCATTACCCATCTGGCCTCAGCGCTTGGAACGCCTACTATAGCTGTTTTTGGTCCGACAGATCCGAAGATTTGGGGGCCCTACGGGAGACGGGTGTCGATTGTAAGAGCAGGCATCCCGTGCTCTCCATGTGCGGAAAAGGACCGGCGGCAGTGTCTGCAACTGAGTTGTCTCGATGAAGTGAAGGTTAATGATGTCCTTTTGGCTGTTGAAGACATCTTAAAATTCTCTTAAGTAAGAGCAAGAGGAATTAATGCAATCATCATCCTCTAATTTGTTTGGATGTCGGTACTACGGCCCCAAAATGGTATAATTCGCTGCCGATGACAAAAGAATATGATGAAGATATATACTTTATGGGCCTCGCACTTAAAGAGGCGGAGACTGCTTTCCGAGAAGGAGAAGTCCCGGTTGGAGCAGTACTCGTAAGGGAGGGTAATATTATAGGCAGTGCGCATAACCTGAGGGAATATACGAGGGACCCTTCGGCGCATGCCGAGATTCTGGCGCTCAGAGCAGGTACGAAGAATGCTGACAGCTGGCGGCTGTCAGGCGCAACCCTTTATGTCACAAAGGAGCCGTGTATCATGTGCGCCGGAGCGATAGTAAACGCCAGAATAGCGAGACTTGTTTACGGATGCAGGGATCCGAAGGCCGGCGGGGTCGACAGCCTCTACAGGATTTTGGGCGATGCAAGGCTGAATCATCAGACGGATGTCACGTCAGGCGTATGTGAGGACGAATGCGCCCTGCTTCTTAAGAGTTTTTTCCAGGAGCGCAGATGAGTGGGCTGTCGGGCTCGCCTAGCGGCAATCGAGTCCGGTTGCCAGGTTATCGAGGTCAGCCTTGAGGATATCAAGAAAAGAGACGCCTTTTTCAAACTGGTCCCTGGGTAAATTATGGGCTGCATTTAGCAGGAGCATTTTGGCATGAGTTTCACCTGCCACGGTTTCGGCGATCTTCGGACTTGATAACTCTTCGTAAAAAATATATCTGATCTTGTCTTTTCTGATTTGGTCCACTAACTTTGCCAAATCCCTGGCTGTCGGCTCTGCGTCGGGCGATGCGCCCTGAGCGGCCATATATTTGAGGCGGTATCGTGCAGCGAGATAGCCGAAGGCGTAGTGTCCGGCATAAATGATTTCTCTACTTTTGCAGGTAGCCAGTGTGTTTATGTAAGCAGAATCCAGTTCGGTAAGCCTGTTGATGTAATCAGCGGCCTTCCGGTCATAGAAATTTTTACCTGCGCTGTCCTTTTCACGAAAAGCCTCGAGGATGTTTCCGAGCATGATCTTAGCGTTGTCGAAGTCCAGCCATATGTGCGGGTCGGGCGAGACTGGTTGTTCCCCTTTGACGTCAGCTGCAGTGGAAATTTTTTTTGTTCCAAGGCTGGCATCTACCACGATGAGATTTTTATTTGCAGCCCCTTCTATGATCGGTTCGGCCCATGGCTCCATAAACTTGCCGGTATATATGAAAATGTCGGCTTCATTGATTTTAACAATGTCGCCGGGCTTTGGTTCAAATGAGTGCGCCTCTACTCCAGGCGGTAAGAGTAATGATACCTCCGCTTTCTCCGCCCCGATATTTCTGGCCATATCGTACAGAGGGAAGAGCGTTGTGACTACCCTGATCTTATGCCGGTCGAAGGCCGATCTGCCTGCTGGTCTACATGAGCTGAATGAAACCATAGCAGTAACTAAACAGACAACGGTAATAAAATGCCTCGTGCGCAATTTAATTATCAAGGTTGCTCCATTTCATCGTTTCACCCCTAAAAAAAGGAGCCTGCCGGCAAAGACAATTGTCTAGCTTTACAAAAAGAATTTCGCCAAAATCAAAGTGGTAATGAATATTATTGCATTGCTCATGACAATGGTCGCGCCCGGTGGCAGGTCTAAAAATAAGGAGACAGTGAGCCCCCCCAGCACTGAAATGACCGCAACGGATATTGCAATCATCATAGCGGCCCTGAACCCCTTGGCTATTTGCAAGGCAGTAACAGCGGGCATTATAAGCAGGGCCGATATAAGCATAATACCCACCACTTTAACCGCCAGTACAACTGTAATAGCCGTCAGAGAGGTTAGTATCATATTGATACGTCCTGTCTTAATGCCTGTAATCCTGGCATATTCTTCATCGAATGTGGCTGAAAACAAATCATTATAAAGCAGGAGAATTAGCATCATGACAGCAAGCGACAGAACAAGTGACAAGTATACTTCCTGCTCGCTGATAGAAAGGATATTCCCGAAAAGATAACTGAACAGATCAACGTTGAAGCCTTTTGACATGCTGGCCAAAATGACCCCGCCGGCGATGCTGAGTGATGAAACAATGCCTATGGCAGCATCTCCATACATCTTTGCCTTTTCGGTCAGTTTTAAGATGAAAAAAGATGCTGCCAGAACCAGCGGAATTGCAACATAGAAAGGATATAAACCCAAAAATAGCCCGAGCGCAATAGCTCCAAAACTGACATGAGAAAGGCCATCGCCGATCAGGGATAGTTTCCTCAGGACCAAAAATAGTCCAAGCATGGCACATAGCGCGGCAATAAATGAGCCGGCCAGATATGCCCTCTGGACAAAAGTATAATTAAGATAATAAAGCAAATTCATTATTATTAGTGCTGATGGCAGATTAAATGTTGGGAGAAATGGCCGAAGTATTGGTGCATTTCAGTTGATTTGCAGAAATCGGAGAAGCTTCCATAAAAAACAACCTTCTTATCCATATACAAAAGCTTGTTGGCGTATTGGCCGATTTGAGCAGTATCATGGGTGATCAGTATAATTGTGATGCCCTTGTCCTGATTCAGCTTTTTAATGAACTCGAAGAAGCCTTCCCGAGACGGCTGGTCAAGAGCGGTCCCGGGCTCGTCAAGGATGAGGAGATCGGGATTCGACACCAGCGCCCGGGCCAGAAAAACCCTCTGCTGCTGTCCGCCGGAAAGGTCGCTAACCGGCTTATCCTCCAAATCAGATATACCCATCAAATCAAGCGACTGTCTGATTTTAACCGAGTCAGATTCGGTAAATCTTCTGGGAAATTTTTTTTGCGAAAGTAGGCCTAACTTAACCACTTCTTTTACCGAAGCAGGAAAGAGGGGGTTGAAGGCGGTCACTCTCTGTGAAAGATAGCCGATACGGTCCCAGCCGTCAAAGGACTTCAGTTCCCGGCCGAACAGTTTTACTACGCCCCTGGATCTTTCCGACAGTCCGAGAACGGTTTTGACAAGCGTAGTCTTGCCGGCCCCGTTGGGTCCGGCCAGCCCGACATAGTCTCCTTTTTCAACGTCGAACGAGACATCTGAGAGCACCTCCACCGGCCCGTAGCTGAAAGATAGATTTTTCACAGACAGAACAGATACCATCACTATGCCTCATCTCTGTTACAGTATCACAAAATACTGGCGGAGAGGCAGGGATTCGAACCCGGGGTGGAGTTG
>OUUY01000126.1 GCA_900302705.1 Candidatus Sulfobium mesophilum | reverse complement strand
ATTGGCGCTATCTGTATCTCTTGACCGCGCCCGTTACGCTGTCGTTACAATATTGCTTTCAAGAAATCAACATCCTCAGTGAAATGCCACCGGCGAGGAGTTGTCGATGGAGTCGAGAGGCAGGACTTCTTCCTGAACTGTGTATCCTTGAGATATTAGCTATCCTCAATATTTCACATGGGAATCCATTGTTTCTCATATCAATTTCCAAATAATATAATTCCTACTAAAAATAATTAACTAATTGACGCACAGGGAGATTCCATGTGATACTACATGGGCACGGCCTCCGTGAAGACAAAATATTTCAAGATGAAAAGAAAAAGAAGACTTAACTGCTGGGAATTCAAGAAATGTGGAAGGCAACCGGAAGGCCGGCATAGTAGTGATTTAGGTGTGTGCCCGGCCGCCATTACAGAAAACCTTGATAGAATGCACGGAGGTACGAATGGTGGGAGGGCGTGCTGGTTTGTTGTTGGCACGCTTTGCGACGGAGAGGTGCAGGGGACATATGCCAAGAAATATAAATCTTGTATATATTGTGACTTTTATAAGAGAGTCAAAGAAGAAGAATATTCAAAGTAGTTAATCCATAACCATGATCTGCCGACAACGCACCCTACTATACCTCGTCCCCGCTATTATACTTACAGTTGGCTTGGGAAGCGCCGTCTTGTTGTATCTCACAGCGGAGAATGATAAGGACAGCTATTTGGTTTATGAAGCAAAAGTTGGATATGTTCATCCGATGGCGTCTGAGGATTCCAAGATAGATAGACGTGATTTGAGACTCTACGGTGGGAAGGCGAATGTGCCAGCTCATGAATTCATGCATTGGTTTGCCGGGTTATGGCATGGGAAATCACTCGCATTTACAGTAGCCTGCATTACTATTTATATATCCTTTGGTTTCTTCCTTGTTTCCTATTTCTTGCTATCGGACCCAAGAATCTGATGCCACAGGTGAAAACAAGGGGATGATCGGAGCCAATCGAAAGATATATGATGAATGGCTAGCGACATCATTTTTGCAATTGGACTAGCGAAATGGCATCGTCGCGTTCTTCCTGGTGCTTGCAGAATTGTCGATGGAGTCGAGAGGCAAAACTTCTGCTCCTCATATATACCTAGGGAATGCTTTCAAATAGAAATCAGCGATGATCGAACCGTCCTGTAGATAACAAGAAGGCCCGCTATCACTGGACCCCACTCCCCTACCCCGGTAGGATTGATTATTTATCTTGAAGAAAATAATATTGGCTTTAGAGGAGTAAAGGTCGTGCTTATACCAGTAATATATCGAGATAATGAAATGGATTTGATCGATGCCTCCCACCTAAATGAGTTAATTTCTTCAAATAAAATAAAAAAATTTCTGCGTTCCGAAGGCTGGGTAACAATTAGTATGGGCCGTATAAAAAGAAGTAGCAGACACAATTACTTAGAGCGAAAAAGGGGCAGTACATCAAAATAAAGATGTAAAAAAGAAAGAGGTTTTTCAAAATGATAGGACCGTTGAAAGAGGGAAGAAGACGACAAGAAAGAGTTATGAAGCTTTGAAATTCTAACGTGGATGAATGGAATAAGGCTGTATGATTAGGCATGATAGTGACATGAGAAAACTCATTTCGATGACGAGGAGGATGCGGGAAAGGAAGACAACTTTGAATAAGACTGACAAGAGTGAGTCGCCGATAAAGACGAAAATAGATTCAAAGGCGCAATTATGGACAAGAGCCATCACGGACTGTGCATTCTGACCCTTACGCCAATAAAGGTGGGCTCTGTACTGAGGATTCATGTTAAGGGCCCGGGGGCGATAATATATGCCACTGTTATATGGTGCAAGAAGGGCTTTGCTGATATATATCGATCTAGACTTTCGGTTAATGAAAATCCAATAAATCCTATTGCAGAGCCACGGAGTTCTTTCGTAAATTCGCAATAGTTTCAGGTTCCGATACCTGCGGACTCGTCCGTCGGTGAACTCTGCGGAGTGCAAGTCACGAATTTCGTTACACCTGTTATAGAGATATATGCTGTTCAGGACAGATAACTAGCGGTAAAAATATTATGTATTTTCTGTGTATTCGGATTTTGTCTGCTTGAGATTTGCTGGACCCAATGAAAAAAAGCGAAATAAACTATTGCAGAATAGGTGGAAAATGCTTTAAAATTAAGCCCTAACGCACCGGTGTCGTTGTGGTGGAACTGGCAGACCGCCGGACTCAAAAGCCCTCCGAGGATTTTCCCCAAGTCCTTGATTATGTAACTACTGAATATTACCAATAATTTCAGTTCTCATTTTTCTGTATATTCCTGTATTTTCTGTATTCTGAGATTTGGCCTGCTGTGGAAATTTGCTTGACCTATATCCTATTTTCAAGAGTCAAAAACAGCTTGAGTCAGATTAAAATTTTTGACTTATAATTTGAATATGGCAGATATAGGCCAAAAGATACTAAAAAAGACACATATTTATCTCATTATTATTCTCGTGGTCGCATCCATTTCTACACTGCTTAGCACTCTCATCATCTACAGGAATTCGCTTAAGGCGTCGGAAGAATCTCTTAAGCTACAGGCATTAGGAATAGCAGCGAGTCTGGAACCTTCCTTACACGACACACATTTAGAAGAAAATATCTTCAGGAAGATCATCACCGAAGACTCATGGGAGGGGATTGCATTCATTGCACTTTACGACAAAAACGGCCTGACCCTCCTTCACTCAAATGAAAATCTCATCGGACGCCGCATTGCTTCTCCGGAAATCAGGATGTCAGCTGATGAGGGGACCGTGACCTCTGGCCGCATGCCCCTTGCTACCGGAGAGGAAGTTTTCGTGCTCAACTATCCGATACGTTCGCCGGATTCGTTAAAAGTTCTGAGAATTGCTCTTCATACTTATCCCGCGCAGCTCATCACACGCAGTGCAAAACTTCAGGCAGTGAGCATCTCATTAACAGTTCTTTTCCTCTGGATCATGGGATATTTCTTCATCAAGGCAGTGAGACGATCTGAGCAACTTGCATCGATGATGGCTGAAAGGGAACGTCTTGCAGTAGTGGGGGAGATGGCGGCAGTGCTGGCGCATGAAATCAGGAATCCCCTCGGGAGCATCAAGGGCTTTGCCCAGTATCTTTTTGAGAAAGGCTCGGAAGATAAAGGGGACCTTGGAATTATTGTCGATGAAGCGGGAAGGCTCGAACGATTGACTGAGGACCTTCTCTTGTATGCAAGACCTTCAGAAGTCAGGGTTGAAAAGTTCAATCTCTGCGATCCGGTGGATGAGGTGGTAAAGTTATTAGCGGAGTCTGATCGGGCAAAACAGATTCCGCCAAATATCAAAGCGGCGATACCGGAAGACATAACAATGGTTTCGGATAGGGAAAAGTTGAAACAGATACTGTCCAATCTGCTTCAGAATGCCACAGAAGCGGTTAATGAACAGGGCCACATCAAACTCGGTGCAAGGCGGGCTGGGGATAATATTATTATAATTATCAGTGATAACGGATGCGGTATGGACAGTGAAACCAGGAGCAAGGCTTTTAACTCATTTTTCACTACGAAGGCAAAGGGTACCGGCCTGGGGCTCGCGATCGTCGACAAACTTACACGGGCGATGGGAGGAAGAATCGAACTTGAGAGTGAACCAACTAAGGGCACTGTCGTCACAATGACGCTTCCGTTGGTTCTGCAGACGGTGAATCATGAATAAAGAAAATTTCAGGATACTTATCGTCGACGATGAGAAATCTTTTCTTCTCCTCATGAGAAAGATACTCGATGACGAGGGATATACGGTGAAAGGGCTTACCGATCCCGAGGAGGCGCTGAAGGTGCTCGATGCGTTCGAACCCAGTCTCGTCATATCGGATCTAAAGATGCCAAAGATGGACGGCATTAAATTCATGGACGAGGTAAAACGAAGCAGGCAGATCGATTTCATAATGATCACCGCTTTCGCTACCGTCGAGACCGCGATTGAGGCGATGAAAAAAGGAGCCGAGGATTATATTACCAAACCCCTGAAGGACCCTGATCAACTAAGGATAGCGGTAGCTAAAGTCTTCGATCGTCAGACCCTGGTCGATGAGAATGTTCTTTTGAAATCGGCCCTCTATGAAGATATTCCAGCCTTTGAAATAGTCTTCGCCGGCATGGAAAACGTACTGAAAGAATTGAAGGACGTTGCCCCGACCGATGCTACGGTTATGCTTTACGGGGAGACCGGGACCGGTAAGACGCTGGTGGCAAAAATTCTTCATCGCCTAAGCGGAAGAAAAGGTCCGTTTGTGGATATCAACTGCGCTGCGATTCCTGAAAATCTGCTCGAGTCTGAACTTTTCGGCTACGAAAAGGGTGCGTTCACCGGGGCGTTATCACAGAAGAAGGGCAAATTCGAGCTTGCCAATGACGGCTCCATCTTGCTTGACGAGGTATCAGAGATGAGTCTGACCTTGCAGGCGAAGCTTCTGAAGGTGCTTCAGGAAAGGACCTTTGAACGAATCGGCTCGCTCCATACCCTTAAAACAAGCGCAAGAGTAGCCGCGGCCACGAACAGGGACCTTAGAGAGATGGTTAAGGAGGGAAAGTTCAGGGAAGATCTTTTTTATCGGCTCAATGTATTCCCGATTTCGATTCCCCCGCTTAGGGAGCGCAGGGAGCATCTCGAAAAAATTATTGGTTATCTCATTGGCGTCATCGCGCGAAGGTTTGGTAGAGAGCCGAAGATTATCCCCGTCGCTGTTTTTCAGTATATGAGAGAATATCAATGGCCCGGCAATATACGTGAACTCGAAAATGTTCTCGAACGCGCGATCATTGTAAGTAAAGGGTCGGAACTGCAGATCCCTGACATCGGCGATATTTCTGAGTCCGGTCGCCTCAAAAAAAGCGGCGGCGATTTGAAGGGCATCGAAAAGGAAGCGATAAGAAATGCACTCTCTCAAACCGGCGGGAACAAGACGATGGCAGCAAAGATGCTAGGAATATCAGTCCGGTCTCTCCACTATAAAATAAAGGAATACGAAATAAAATAGTAGAAATTTCCGTTCCTCCTTTAGCACTCACTTAGCACAGTAGGTTTCAAAGGACTTCGGACGGAGGATTGAAGCCAAAGAGTCATAGGTGAGCAAAAGCGCGCAAAAATTGCATCGCTCTCTGCAATATTTGCACATAAATTAAATAACATTGCACAGAAACAACTATAAATCACCCTCTTTGCCCTGGCACGCTGATTGCTCCTATCGTAATGAAATCACTAATGAGGAGGTGAGAGATATGAAGAAATGGTTAATGATAAGCATAGTGGTTGCGGTCGTTGCCTTGACGGTGACAGGTGCGCGTGCGTTTGGTCCAGGAAACGGCATGGGAAGAGGCGCTTGTTACGGGACCTGCCCGATGGCGGGGATTACTACCACGTCTGAGCAGTCGCAAAACTTCGCCAAATTCCAGAGCAGCATTCTGCCTCTTAAACAGAGCATGCTTCGGCTCAAAACGGAACTCGTGACCCTCCGCTTGCAAACGCCAACAGACTGGGCCGCCGTTTCGGCAAAGCAGAAAGAGATAATTGATGTCAGGACGGAGATCCAGAAAAAGGCAGCTGAAAGCGGTTTTGTTGGCTCAGGATGCGGCATGCGTTGTAACGGCCAGGGCCGCATGGGCAGAATGGGACTTTAAGTGATAGCATGGATTGAGGACCCTGAGAGGATTTTCTCAGTGTCCTCTCTCTATTGAGACAATCATTACTGACTGAAAAGGGAGAAAATGGCGTATCATTAAGATAGCATGAATAAATATCTGAAAAATGCTTTGCTGGCCTCCTTGTTCATATTTCTCTTTTTTTCGTCTGCTTTTGCGGAAAAAGAGGTTACCGAAGGATACGATGAAAATACCGAAGTAACGGTTAATGGCACGGTCAAAGTGGTTTTGCAAGAAATGAGAGGTCCGAAAATTTTTATTTTACAATCCGCAAACAGAGATTATAAGGTTGTAACCGCGCCTTGGTGGTACATTGCCCAAGAAGGGATTAGATTCGAGGCTGGAGCAGAATTCGAAGTAACCGGGTCAAAATATATCGCCCCGGATGGAGTTTCCTATATTATTGCAAGCCGTCTCAAAAATCTCTCGACCGGGAAGATCACGCCTCTCAGGGATTCTTCCGGCATGCCTCTTTGGAAAGGACGCATGATGAGGAGAGGCTCCGGTTCGGGGACTTAAGACTTTACGCGAGAATCTGTTGAGACGGACAGATCAAATTTTGTCTGCTTTTGCGGATGTTATCAGTAGTAGTTGCCAGTGGATGGGGTTTAGGACATTATGGAGACCCATCCCGTCAATGATGGAGATCCCGGGCCCACTTTCCGCAACGGTTTGCAGCTGGCAGAACTTGCGACTGTCTTACCGAAGGTTCGGGATAGGAAATATGCGAGGTAGAAGTTAAACGCGGCATCAGAGTTCTCGCGTCCGTTTTTTCTTAGATGCGCGGGGTTCTTTTTAAGATTGTGTATCCCAAAACTGCGTCACGCCCGCAGCGTTTGGCATTACTGCTGAGAATCCGTTAACTCCACTTGCCGTTTTGGCAGAGTGAAACTGAATGTACTCCCTTTGCCCGGCGTACTGGCAGCCCAGATTCTGCCTCTATGGGCTTCCACTATTGTTTTTGCAATGTACAGTCCCAAACCCGAGCCCCCCGAGCTTTTGCTGACGCGATAGAATGCATCAAAAATATAAGGGAGATGGTCGGCGTCTATCCCAACGCCTGTATTGGCGATTTCAAAAAGTACATCGTGATTCTGCTCCGCCAGTGTGACAGTTACAGTTCCTCCGGCATCTGTATATTTTATGGCGTTAACCAAAAGATTTCTTATTACACGATTTATCATCATTTCATCGACATCAAGCACTGGCGCCATTTTTTCGGGGAAATCAAAGGATAAGTGAATCCCTTTCACATCTGCCTCAGCTCTCACCGCCTCGATATTTTTGTATACCTCGGATTCTATTTCGAAAGGGCCAAGAACAGGCTGGCATCCCTTTGTTTCAAATCGTGAAAAATCAAGAAAATCGCTCAGCTGCATTGACATATTTTTTCTCTCCCTCTCCAGGCGTTTGACTTCAGTGATGTCTCTGAAAAACTCAATGCCTCCGGTGAAGCTCCCATTTTTGTCAAAAAGAGGCGCTGTGGTGACTGATATAACAACAGGTTCGCCATCCTTTCTTCTTATCACGGTTTCAGCTGCGATGGATTCCTTCCGTCCGAGAAGAACGTGTGCTAATAATGGGCAGGAGGTCTCGTCCGATGATCCGTGAAATATATTGAGATGAGACTTGCCTATCACCTCTTTTTTCAGATAGCCCGTTATTTTTTCCGCCGCATGATTAAAGTCAATTATTACCCCGTCCTTGTCTATGATGGAGAAACCTATAGGGAGATTCTTTATCAGCGTATCGTATACTTGCGCTTTCTTCATTTCATTTCTCAACAACGCCAAAATAAACTTCTGTCTAGCGGGAAAACTTCTCTTTATAAGATATTATCATGTTGTCTGCGTGAAGACCACTAAGACTACTGTACGGCTGCGGAACGTTGGACCTCCAATACCGCAGCATTTCTGCGATCGTCACCGCAATAGATTCTTCAAGCTCCTTGAGATCGTAACCACCCCTCAAGGGTAAAGAAAACGGGGCAGCTATGGGGTGTAGGAATGCTTCTGACTATACACTTAATACCTTCATCTGTCACCCTTATATCTGCATGCGGGTCGTGGAACGCTCGCCTTGGTCGTATCTGGATGAGGCTGTCCCAAAGCCCCGTTGTCTTCAGCGCCTCTACGACAGAGATAAGCCGCTCCTTTCGCTCTCGATGCCAGGAGGGAGGGATGTGCTTCAGAAATATGTCATCATAAACAAATCAGACCTTGTTCATAAAAAAAATATGCATTAGAGCCAGGAAACTTCTGAAATTGACAAGCTCCCATGATGTGAACCTTCACACGGTGAAGGAACTCATTGGTCACGAAAGTATCAAGACCGCAGAACGATAAGCCCATCACTGCCCCGAGAGCCACCCCGAGAGTCTAGGCCAAATGTCATGGTCTTGGATGAAGTCCCTGGCCTGAAGAAGATGGAAGAGCACTTAAGGGAGAAGCGATGAAAAAGCATCGGGAGAAAATTTATGAGTGAAAATATTCTGTATTTTCCGTCTATTCGGATTTTGTTTGCTGGAATTTTGCTGGACCCAAAGCCACAAAAGCGAAACAGCCTATTGCAGAAATAGTGGAATATACTTTAAAATCAACGGATAACACACCGAGTGCCGGTGTGGTGGAACTGGCAGACGCGCCGGACTCAAAATCCGGTTGGGGCAACCCAGTGAGAGTTCGATTCTCTCCACCGGCACCATATATTCCAACGGCTTACGCCCTGTCCGACTGTGGAATTAAGCATAAAATGGCGCAATTGTCATGTTATGCTTAATTGGGAGAAACGACACATTATGCTTAATATTTTGAAGTCTTTTCTCTTTCCGTACCGATATGAGATGGCTTTGCAAATTGTTTATAGGCCTTATTCTATGAGCCTCTTCTGGAATCTTTACTAAGTTAATTGGCGCTAAACTTCCCGCCCTGAAGAACTTCTTTCAACACGCGATGCAAAAGGCTATATGGCATTATTGGTCTGCCGGCAGCAGCTTGAAAATTTCTTCGAGTCAGTGGTAACCCTTTTGAGGTCACTTCATTGATCAAGCCCTCACTAAGCTTTTTTGCCGCTTCGCGGCGCGCAGCAGCTTGTAATGAATTAAAGTGGCGAAAGCGCTCTGTAATAAGGGCACATAATTCCGGAAACTGTCGGCGAAGAGAAGACGGATCAAGCCCCAGCATAGAGGCAACGGCAGATACGCTTCGAGGTGGGTTGGCGGACAGTGCTTCCTTGAGTACGATTTCCCGGTTCTCTTTACTCGGTTTGCTGTTGCTGCGCTTTGGCGGTTTTATCTCCCGCGGACAGAAACACTGCACCGGACTACCTTCCATTACGCTGACGAGTGATACTCCGTTTGCCATGCAAAGGCTTAACAGTAACCGTATACTTGGAAGATAGCGTCCTCGCATCCAACCCCACAAAACAGACTTGTATATTCCTGCTTTCCGAGCTGCAATCGTCATTTTGCCATCAGCGAATTTACTGACAAGCGAATTTAGCCCGTCAATCGTGTTCTGTTTTGAAAACAAACGTGAGGCAAAAGGAAAGCATGCTATGAGTTCAGCGACTTGTCGGGCCTTTCAAATTTCCACATCCGACGCGATTGTTAATGTTCTCCCTCTGCAGAGATAGCCGATACTTCCGCATGTTGAACAAACTCCTGAAAGAAGCTTTCTCCGGGAAAGGATCAGAGGTCTGCCCTGGGAAACTCCGCATTTTGATGGCACGAGTTGAATTCGATGAACCGGACACGCGGTTACACATTCTAATTCCCAAATTAATTGACCATAGATATTAACGGTATCCCGTGTCTCTTGCAGACATAGGGGACAATGCCGACTCTCTGATGCGACCAAACCTCTGGCGTCGAGTATATCCCGCATTGACAGCATAGTGCAATGGAACAGGCCCTCGACACCTGTGACCTCAGTCAAAACTATTGTCAGCCCCCTCGTCATGTCTCCCATTGACGAATAGACATGTGAATTGCCGTTCCAGTCCCACGTGTTTTCATGCTTCCACGAGATGTTATGAGCAACTAATTTCTTAGATAAGACTTCCTCAAGAAGCGTTGTTGGACTAACGCGATGAGCATCTGCAAGCCGTCCAACATGGCTTTTTAATGACTCGCAAGCCCCTGTCCCAAGACCCCGGGGTATGAGCCCATAAAGAAGAGTTAATTCCGGGAACGATGGCAGTTCAGGACTCTCGAAATAAATCTCAGGCACATCGAGAATATCAGGGATTTCAAACATGCGCGGCCCCTCCGCTCATCTTCGCAATGATGTTATCCAATACCTTTACCCGAGAACAGGGTTTCCCCATATGTTGCCCCTTGGACCTTTTTCTCGCCCGCATCAATTTCTTTTCTGATGCGATCAAGAAGCGTTAGGGACTTTGCGGCCTTTGCCATGAACCTCGGATCCCTCTCTTCCCTAGTGCAAGACATTCAATCCTTCTTTTTCTTGGTTTCCGCACTTTTTTCAAAAAGTTTGGCTTTGTCTGAAACTATCCCCAAATGTAATTTAATCATAAAAAATGTGGTTGCTAAGGTTCTATTCGTTCAGGGTCTTGTCCTTCAGGAACTTTGTTCCTCCCCAGTTGGCTTGCAGAAGGAGGCCCTTGTCTGTGATCTGGTAAACCTTCACAGCCGGATTAAAGGATTTGGCATACGTAGCCTCCTTACCTTTCCCGCCCATCTTCATCGTAGCATCGGCCGATGCCCCTGCGTCCATGCCAACCGTAGTGAACGTGTCGAAGACCTTTTTGCTCGTGAAGACGAAAACCATGCGATAATCTTTGTAGCCGATACCAGGACCGCTGCCGGCCCTGACCATATCCATGTATGTTACCTTTTGGGATGAGTTCTCCACTGCGATACCTTTACCTTTGACGCCGACAAGGAGGATCACGTTGACACCTGTGGCGTCAAAGACCGCATAGCCAACAGCGTTCTCGACATCTGCTTTCGCTTCAGGATTCGTCTTATATAATTGTGCCAAGGTCCTGTCCCTCATGTCCATTATGGCACGCCGTTTCTCTTCCTTCTTAGCATCTTTGCCGGTGGATTCCGTGGTCGTCCCGCCTTCTTTGGCGGGCTCATCTGCCGCCTTTGCGGGGAGAGGTCCGAAGATTAAGCAGATTGCGACTACAAATGTCAGAACGAAAGCTTTCATGAATAAATCCTCCTTGTTATGTCCATGATTTTTAATTTATTTTGAATCACTGCTAGTCGGTGGCTGATAATATGGAGGCTTTTTTTGCCACGGATAACCTTTAACCGCCATACCGTATCCTGTATCAAAAAGCTGGCGCATGTATTCGGTGTCGAACTCCTCCTTCTTTGGCACTTTGAAACTCGCAGGGATGTATGAGAGATTGTAATCAATGCCGTCTTTTTGAGCAGTTAAGTAGATCCGATAAAGGTCTCCAATGCCCTGCGTTTGGATCAGGGAGGAGATGGCCTGTCCGATAATGCTCAGTGTCCGACGATCCACCTGAGCCCATTCAGGATCAAGTCGACTGTTTCGGATGATGTATAGTTTTCTTTCCCGTGTGCCGACTTTCTCCTTCCGCTCCCACTCCTTAATGTTTAATGATGGTGGATAGAGGAATACCTGGGCCATGGTTCCACCATCCACATGCATCTCCTGGTATTTCACGCCGCCCACCTCAACATCGATCATCATCGGGGGGAAAGCGCCGGGGATGGATGCAGAAGCAATCAGGATACGTCTAAACAGGTCAACAGCCCTGGGATCACTGCTTGCGGCAATCTTCGTCATATTCCAGATAATCCCCTGGTGGGCATCAAGATCGACAGTCGCCACCAGGAACAAGCGTCCCTTCTTATACTCAGCAGCAATTGCGTCCATCATATCCTTGGTCACTGCCTTTTCAACCAGTTTCATTAAAGGCTGGTTGCTTGCCAAGGCGTCATCGGTGATGACTGCAAAAGGACCTCGCTTTTCATGGATGTCCTTCGGTGATATCGTCGTGTAAAACTCCTTCAGCTGGGAATCATATGAAGACCCAAGAAATGCAAATGGTCCGATCAAGGCCCCCGTGCTGATGCCTGTCACCAGCTTAAACTCAGGCCGATTGCCGGCTGCTGTCCATCCACATAGCAGCCCTGCTCCGAAAGCCCCTGCGTCGCCCCCTCCGGAGACTGCGAGGAAGACAGCCGGCGGCAGTTGGTCGGAATGCCCGGTAGCTTTAAAGTTCTCCAACTCACGCTTATAAGCCTCGATGCCCTCCTTCTCCATGGCAGCCATGTCCTTTTCGAAGCCAACCCTGTAACGTACATCAGCAAGCCCCGGCACCTGTGCCTGATCCTCCAACCCCTGCGGAACTGCAGGCAGACGGGCCGGTGTCGCACAACCCTGTAAAAACATTACAAAGATCGTTAGAACAACCGTCATGACAGCAGAATAATTTATATTATTCTCCCGTATCGATTCTTTCCTTGTCATAACAGACCTCCTGAAAAAATTGTTATTAAGGCGCGGTCTAACTCGTGCCCATAAGGCTATATTCCCTGGGGGCTCTCGTTGCTATTCCTGCCGCCCTCTGCCTCCGCTCTACTCGACCTTCTTCCATGTCTTATCCGGGTCAAAGGCCTTCATCGCCTTTGCTGTCTTCTCTGTATTCTTTCCAAGGTCCTTCTGATATACCACCCCATCCTGATTTACAATAAAAGTCATAACTCCTGAATTGCCGTACTTTGCAGGGTAGGTGACAACCGCAAAACCGGCTATCTGTTTACCCTTCACAACATAATCAAAGGCGCCTCCGGATGCGTTTTTGCCCTGTTTGT
>OUUY01000004.1 GCA_900302705.1 Candidatus Sulfobium mesophilum | reverse complement strand
CCAGACTATTTGTTGTCTACCTTTTCGACTTCTATAAGGTGGGAAACTTTGCGTATCATTCCATTCATTGCTGCGTCGTCTTTTTTCAGTACCGTACTCCCTATCTTTTTAAGACCAAATGACTGCAGAACCCTTCTCTGCTTGTCCGGTATGCCTACATAGCCCTTCTTCAAAGTTATCTTCAGCATTTCTACCCGGCGACCTCCTGTACCTCTTCCTCGCTCCTGCCTCTTAGTTTTACGACTGAGTCAGGATCTTTCAGATTCACAAGGCCGTTGATGGTCGCCTGGACAGTGTTGAAGGGGTTATGGTTGCCCAGTGATTTAGCAACAATGTCCTGAATTCCTGCGACCTCAAGCACGGCCCTTACAGCACCGCCCGCGATAAGTCCCGTACCCTTTTTGGCAGGATTCATTACAACCGACCCTGACCCGAACTGGCCCACGATCCTGTGAGGGATCGTACCGTCTTTAAGCGGGAATTTCAGAAGTGACTTCTTTGCCTGTTCCACAGCCTTACGTATGGCTTCAGGCACCTCGGAGGCCTTGCCTTTTCCGGTGCCGACGGTCCCTTCTCCATCACCTACAACAACAAGGGCGCTGAATGAAAACCGTCTGCCGCCTTTGACAACCTTGGCGACCCTGTTTATATATACGACCTTATCTTTTAAGTTCAAACCTTCCGGGTCAATCCTTCCCACCTTGCCTCCTTGAACAATTCTCAGTCATGTTAGAATTCCAGACCGGCTTCTCTCGCCGCGTCCGCCAGGGCCTTTACCCTGCCGTGATAAAGATAACCGCTCTTATCGAAAGCTACCTTTTTTATGCCTTTTTCAATAGCCTTCTTAGCCACCAGAGCACCAACTTCCTTTGCAGTCCTGCAATTGCCCTTGTGTTGCTTCAATTCCTTTAGCGGGGCGTCAAGGCTCGAGGCAGAAACCAGCGTCTTCCCTTCACCATCATTTATAATCTGGGCATATATATGATTTAAACTCCGGTACACGGAGAGGCGCAACCTCTCTTGAGTACCTGCAATTTTCTTCCTGGCCCGCTCATGGCGCCTCTGCCTACCTTCTTGCCTGCTCTTAGCCAAAATAGCCTCCTACAATTTAAAGCTTTCAGTTATAAGTTTTCAGCCTTCATATGCTTAGCCATTAAAGACTAAATACTATTTCTTGCCCGTCTTGCCGACCTTAAGTTTCAGCCTTTCGCCGCCGTACCTGAGTCCTTTGCCTTTGTAGACATCCGGACTTCTCAGGGCCTTCAGGTTTGCCGCCACTTGGCCGATCACCTGCTTATCCACGCCGGTAAGAGTAATCTGAGTCTGTTTCTGGTCCATCGCGGCGTTTATCCCCTCCGGCAGATTATATTCCACCGCATGTGAATATCCCAGCGACAGGACGATCTTCCTTCCCTGGACCTGGGCTCTATAGCCGACACCCACAATATCAAGGACCCTCTGATACCCTTGGGCAACCCCTGAAACCATGTTCGATATCAGACTCCTCGTAAGTCCGTGGAGGGCTCTGTTTTTTTTCTGATCGTCGGCCCGCTCGACTATGATCTCCTTACCTTTTACCGAAACCGTAGTGCCCGCAGGGAAACTCCACTGCAGTTCGCCCTTTGGTCCTTTCACCTTTATCGTATTATCCAGCAGCTTCACATCTACTCCGGATGGGATTTCTACTGGTTTTTTACCGATTCTCGACATCTTGATTCTCCTTTACCAGATATGACAGAGGACTTCTCCACCGACCTTTTCTCTGCGGCATGCCTTGTCCCCGAGCACCCCTCTTGACGTCGTAAGGACAGAGATGCCGACACCGCCCATCACGGTGGGTATTGAATCCTTGTCGGCGTATACCCTTCTGCCGGGTTTGCTGATTCTCTTAATGCCCGAAATTACCGCTACATCGTCGGCGTTATACTTAAGGGTGATTCGCAGTATGCCCTGCTTCTTGTCCTTCAATATTTTATAAGCCCGTATGAACCCTTCTTCCTTCATGATCTTTGCTATCTCAAGTTTTATTCTCGATGCGGGCACATCGACCTTCTCAGCCTTTATCATGACGGCGTTCCTTACCCTTGTCAGCATATCTGCAATTGGATCTGTCAGCATTAATTCACTCCTACCAGCTTGATTTCGTCACCCCGGGTATCTGCCCCTGGAGCGCATGCGTTCTAAAACAGATACGGCACATGCCGAACTGCCTGAGGTAACCTCTGGGACGGCCACAGATTTTACACCGGTTATGGGCCCTCACCTGAAACTTCGGCGGCCGCTTCGTTTTTTCTATCATGCATGTTTTAGCCATTGAATAGTCCTCTCTAATTTCTAAACGGGATGCCCAGATGGCGCAAAAGCGCCTTACTCTCCTTGTCAGTCTTTGCGGACGTACAGATTATGACGTCCAGCCCGTGAACCATCTCGACCTTATCGTAATCTATCTCAGGGAAAATGAACTGCTCTTTAATACCAAGGGCATAATTTCCCCTGCCGTCAAAAGACTTTCCGGAAACCCCCCTGAAATCCCTGATCCTCGGCAGTGCGGTGCTAATCAGCCTGTCGAGGAACTCGTACATGACATCTCCCCTAAGCGTTACCTTGCAGCCTATCGGCATCCCCTGCCTCAATTTAAACGTGGCGATCGATTTTTTGGCCTTTGTTACTAAAGCCTTCTGTCCGGTAATCATCGCAAGCTCCTTCTGCGCGGCATCCAGGAGTTTGATATTCTGGATCGCCTCGCCAAGGCCGACGTTCAAGACAACCTTCTGAACCTTTGGTGCCTGCATAACGTTCTTGTAGGAAAACTCCTTCATCATTGCCGGGATGATATCTTTTTTATATTTTTCTTTAAGCCGTGGAGTCATTATCAGTCAATGACCTCCTTGCATTTTTTACATGTCCTATGCTTCTTGCCGTCTTCGAACACCGTTGCCCCCACCCTGGTCGGTTTGCCGCACTTCGGGCAGACGAGCAGCACATTGGACAGCTGTACTGGGGCCTCTTTTTCAATAATGCCCCCCTGGGTATATGTCTTGTTCGGTTTCATATGTTTCTTGATGACGTTGATCTTCTCTATCAATATCGAGCTTTTTGCCTTGTCGACTTTAAGCACGCGTCCTGTTCTTCCTTTATATTTTCCTGTTGTGACGTGAACCGTATCTTCTTTTCTGATTCCTAAAGCCATATGTCCTCCTACAATACCTCTGGGGCAAGAGAGATTATCTTCATATATTCCCTCCACCTCAGTTCCCGGGCGACCGGTCCGAATATTCTCGTGCCAACTGGCTCGCCCTGCGGATTGATCAGGACCACTGCGTTCTGGTCGAACCGTATATATGAACCGTCGGACCTTCTCGCCTCCCGCTTTGTGCGCACCACAACCGCCTTGGTCACCGAGCCCTTCTTGATGTTGCTGTCTGGCAGGGCCTCCTTAACGCTTACTACAACGACGTCTCCCAGCCCAGCATATTTTCTGTGAGATCCTCCGAGGACCTTCACGCACTGAACCCTTTTTGCGCCGGAATTGTCTGCTACTTCGAGCATGCTCCTAAGCTGGATCATTTTGCGCTGCTCCTTGCCGCCTTATTCAGGATCTCAAGAACAAGCCATCTTTTGTCCTTACTGACAGGCCTGGTTTCGATTATCTTCACGGCGTCGCCTACCCGGCACTCGTTGTTTTCATCGTGGGCCTTGAACTTCGCAACCTTCTTTACGGTCTTCTTGTAAACCGGGTGTTGAAACTGTCTTGTGATCGCCACAACGACGGTCTTGTCCATCTTATTGCTCACTACTTTTCCGGTATAAGTTTTATCAATCATCGTTAACCTTCCAACCTCATTTTTATAACCAGCAATTTCACTTATTCTTCTTGTTCCTCTCGGTGATAAGCGTCAACGCCCTTGCGATGTTCTTCCGGATGGCCCGGATACGCATGGGGTTTTCGATTTCGCCGGTGGCCTGCTGGAACCTCAGATTAAAGAGCTCTTTCCTCATATCCTGCTCCTTCTTCTGCAGCTCTTCAACAGACAGGTCTCTCAGTTCTGATACCTTCATATCACTCCCTCCTCACGTTTCACGAACTTCGTTGAGACAGGGAGCTTGTGGGAAGCCAGCCGCAGCGCCTCTTTAGCAAGGGTTTCGGTTACGCCGGATATCTCATAGAGGATCCTTCCAGGCCTGATGACTGCAACCCAGTATTCCGGCGCGCCCTTACCTTTTCCCATTCTCGTTTCAGCCGGCTTTTTAGTGATCGGCTTGTCCGGGAATACCCTGATCCACACCTTACATCCTCTTTTGACGTGTCGCGTAATGGCAATCCTGGCGGCCTCAATCTGTCTTGACGAAACCCACCCTGGCTCCATGGCCTTCAGCCCAAACTCCCCGAAGGACACATCAGAGCCCGAGTAGGCCTTGCCGTTCATGTTGCCTTTCTGCATCTTCCTGAATTTAACTTTCTTGGGCATCAACATAACTAAGTCCCCTTATATAGCCGCTGCTTCCGTACCGGGTCTTACAACCTCGGGCAGCACATCGCCCGTATAAACCCAGACTTTCACACCTATTATTCCGTAAGTCGTCTTCGCCTGGGCGAATCCATAATGGATATCGGCCCTGAATGTATGCAGGGGCACCCGCCCCTCTCTGTACCATTCGGTCCTTGCGATTTCTGCCCCCGCAAGCCTGCCAGAGCATGTGATCTTTATTCCCTGTGCCCCGAACCGCAGCGCCGATGCCACTGCCTTCTTCATGGCTCTCCTGAAGGCAACCCTTTTCTCAAGCTGAAGCGCAATATTTTCAGCAACGAGCTGGGCGTCCACCTCGGGTTTCCTTATCTCTTTAATATCGACCATCGCCTGTTTTCCGCTCATCAGTTCCAGGTCCTTGCGCAGTTTTTCCACCTCAGAACCTTTTTTCCCGATGATAATCCCAGGCCTTGCCGTATGGATGATAACCCTGATCTTCTGGCCAGCGCGCTCTATCTCAATCTTCGAAACTCCGGCGTGAAAGAGCTTTGCCTTGATCTCCTTCTTGATTGCCAAATCCTCGAGCAATTGGTCGGCGTATCCTTTTTTCAGATACCACCTGGAGTCCCATGTTCTCGTAACACCTAATCTAATCCCTATGGGATGCGTCTTCTGGCCCAAAATCTCCTCCTGATTATTCCTCTGTTATTTTCAAGGTGATATGGCAGGACTTCTTTTTGATGACATTAGCCCTGCCCATCGATCTCTGTTCCACTCTCTTCATGATAGAGCCCTGATCCACCGTTCCACTGACTATCATCGCTTCCGAATCGGCATTGGCATTCTTCTGTTCAGCATTGGCCATGACCGATTTGAGCATCTTTTCTATATGTTTAGCCCCGCGATACGGCATAAACCTTAGGGCCAGCAGCGCATCGCCGGCCTTTTTGCCTCTGATAAGGTCAACAATCCTCCGCGCCTTTCTCGGGGTAATCCTTACATATTTCAGTGTCGCTTTTGCATCCATCTCATCAACCCTTTACCGTAGTAGTCTTTCCCGAGCCTGAATGGCCCTTGAATGTCCTCGTGGGAGAGAACTCCCCGAGCTTATGCCCGACCATATTTTCCGTCACATAGACCGGGATAAACTTCCTCCCGTTGTGGACAGCGAAGGTATACCCTATGAAATCAGGCAGGATCACAGAGCGCCTGGACCATGTCTTTATTAGCTTCTTCTCGCCCGACGAAGCCATATCTTTCACCTTTTTCATAAGCTTCTCATCGACAAACGGGCCCTTCTTTAATGACCGTGGCAATTTACTTCCTCCTCTTTACGATATACATGTCTGTCCTTTTGCTGTTCCGCGTCTTTATGCCCTCAGGCACGCCCCATGGGGTACATGGCGGCCTTCCTCCGGAGCTTCTTCCCTCGCCACCGCCCAACGGGTGATCGATTGGGTTCATGGCAACGCCCCTGACATGAGGTCTCTTCCCTACCCATCTGTTTCTTCCCGCCTTGCCTAAAGAAATATTCTCGTGGTCGGGATTGCTCACCTGGCCAATAGTCGCCATACACCTGGAGGGCACCAACCTGACTTCGCCTGAAGCCATCTTGACCTGGACATAATTTTCTTCCTTTGCGATGAGTTGTGCCTGGGCGCCGGCGCTTCTCACCATTTTCGCGCCCTGTCCAGGCCGAAGTTCCACATTATGAATAAAAGTGCCAAGCGGGATATCGCTAAGAGGAAGGGCGTTGCCGGTCTTTATCTCTGCGCCTTTGCCGGAAACAACCTCCTCCCCTACACTCATGCCTGCAGGCAGAATAATGTATCTTTTCTCGCCGTCTTTGTATTTCAGCAGGGCGATCCTAGCCGATCGGTTTGGATCATATTCTATGGTATCGATTACTGCGGACACACCAAACTTGTCTCTTTTGAAGTCGACAACCCTGTATTTCCTTCTGTTGCCGCCTCCTCGTTGCCAAGCTGTTACGCAGCCGCTGTTGTTTCGCCCGCCGGTCTTTCTTAGCGGCTTTAAGAGCGACTTCAGCGGCTCAGTCGATGTAATTTCAGCATAGTCCGCCACCGTACGAAACCTTTTGCCAGGGGATGTCGGATTATATTTTTTAATTCCCATTATGCACCTTCAATGAAATCAAGTTTTTCTCCCTTTTTAAGGGTAATCAACGCCTTTTTTCTGTCGGACCTCTTCCCAATCGACTTGCCGTATCTCTTCCACTTGCCGTGGGTTTTGATTGTTGCCACCTTTTCGACCTTAACTTTAAATATCTCTTCAATCGCCTTCTTTATCTCAAGCTTGTTTGCATCCTTGCCGACCTCGACAAGCAGTTTGTTTTCTGACTCCTTGAGAGCGCTTCCCTTTTCTGTAAAGAGCGGCTTTTTTATTATGGTATATACGTTATTCATTTTTGAGCAGCCTCCGACAGCATCTCAGCAGCCTGTTTAGTCATCAGCAACCTGCTATGCGCCGCAACATCGTAGCAATTAAGATCAGATACCCTGGTCACCGTAAGGCCTGGGATATTCCGGGCGGAACGCACTACGGTCTCGTCATATTCGGGGACGATAATAAGCGTGCTTTTGCCGATTAGTTCCAATCCCTTTAGGACGGAAATAATCTCCTTCGTCCGTGGTTTTTCGAGGGAAAAAGCGTCGATTACGGTGATTTCGCCATCAGAAAACTTGCCAGAAAGCGCAGCCTTAAGCGCCAGTCTCCTCGCCTTCTTTGGCAGAGAGTATGAGTAATCCCGTGGCTGTGGGCCAAATACTGTGCCTCCGCCCCTCCATAGTGGAGAACGGCTGCTGCCTGACCTTGCCCTGCCTGTATGTTTTTGCTTCCATGGTTTCTTCCCGCCTCCGCTGACCAACCCCTTTGTCTTTGTCGCGTGCGTGCCCTGCCTTTGGTTGGCGAGAAAATTGACAATGGCATTATGAAGGACGCCGTCCTTCGCCTTCAGCCCGAATACCTCGTCCGAAAGGCTGATTTTGCCAACCGGCTTGTTATTCTTATCTTTCACTTCTAATTCTGGCATCCTAATTTTCCTTTCTTATTTCGAGATACGTTCCCTTGGAACCCGGAACCGCACCCAAAATGAGAAGAAGATTCTGTTCGGCCCTGATATCAACCACCTTCAGGTTTTTGACTGTAACCCTTTCAGAACCCATATGGCCAGGCAGGCCTTTGTTCTTCCAGACTCTCGAAGGGAACGAACTTGCACCTATGGAGCCCGGAGCCCTGTAAAACATCGAGCCGTGCGACGCAGGGCCTCCGGCATAGTGGTGCCTCTTGACGACACCCTGAAATCCTTTGCCCTTGGTAACGCCCGACACCGAAATAAGATCCCCTTTTTTAAACTTTTCAACTGTCACGAACTCGCCGACCTTGACGTCACCCATAGGGAACTCCCTAAGCATCTTATAGGGATTCAGCCCGACCTTCTTAAAGACTCCCCCAAGCGGTTTATTTACCTTCTTGGCTTTCTTTACCTCCGAAAACCCGACCTTGACCGCCTCATAGCCGTCTTTTTCCCTGGTCTTTACCTGAACAACGCAGCATGGCCCCGCCTCGACCACGGTAACAGGAAACATCCTCCCGCTTTCGTCAAACACCTGGGTCATCCCGAGTTTTCTTCCTAGAATCCCAATCATAGCTTTATCTCCACGTCCACCCCGGCTGCCAGTTCCAGCTTCATCAGGGCGTCCACTGTCTGAGGCGTTGCATCATGAATGTCAATAAGCCTCTTATGGGTCCTGATCTCAAACTGCTCCCGTGACTTCTTGTCCACGTGCGGAGATCTCAGGACAGTTATCTTACTTATGTGGGTCGGCAGCGGAACCGGGCCTGCAACCCTCGCTCCTGTCCTCTGCGCAGTATCGACAATCTCTTTTAATGATTGATCGAGAACCCTGTGATCGTATGCTCTTAGTTTTATCCTTATCTTTTGATTCACGTTTACTCCAATACCTCTGTAACGACTCCGGCTCCGACGGTACGGCCGCCTT
>OUUY01000088.1 GCA_900302705.1 Candidatus Sulfobium mesophilum | reverse complement strand
CCGCCGATCTTCTTTTTGTAGAAGATATCCATCAGCACCTCGTAGACAGGCTTGCCATGGAACTTATCAGCCTCATCAACATAGATCGTCAGCTTCTTTGCTGGTCCTTTTGTCACCATGTAATCTCTCCTATATGCTCCTTGCGATCACTTCTCCGAGCTTCAATGCTGCAAAACCTGCTATGACGCTTAATATAATATTCAGAGCCGCATAGATCAGCTCCCCGTCAGCCATAAGCTTGCCGGTTTCATACTCGAATGTTGAAAATGTGGTGTACCCTCCCAGGCCGCCCACAACAATCAGTAGTCTCCATTCAGGGTTTTCGAGGAAGCGCTCTGCCATCAGGGTCATAAGCAGACCGATGAGAAAACTTCCGCTGACATTAACTATGAAGGTGCCGAAGGGAAAGCTCCTTCCCCATCTCTGGCCAATCCATGTTGCCAACATATAACGCGCTACCGAGCCAATGCCTCCGCCCGCAAAAACAACAATATAGTTCATCATCGATCTTGCATGCCTCTTATGCGTATTTTACAATTGTGACCATGCAGGGGCCATGTTGCAACCTTCCTTGATACTGAGCCGGACAATTCATGCCATCTTACTCCTTCCCGAAGCATCAAAAAACTCCTACCCTTATATTAAGAGTAGGAGTCATCAGTCCCGCTGGAGCTGGACGGTTTAAGGCGAACTCCATCGCCGTTTTTAAATCCTAACGATACCTTAGCAGAATCGAAACATCAAGTCAATAATAGCTTTTTTCATATCTAAGATTAGGTGAGTACGGATAAAGAAATTTATAATTAAAACTTGATGTTGCCAAGGAAAAAGATTTCTCGTAGAATACGCAGGATGAAAATTAAAGCTGCCATATTGGTTGCAGCGCTTTTGCTATCGGCAACGGCGCCATTTTCGATTCACATATCCGTGTCTCAAAATGTCCCGGTACTTATTTCTCTCGATATTTGCAATGCCTCAGTCGCAGCATTGTCTGTAAACGCAGACGCCACTGTGATTCAAGAAAGTTCATTCAAACTTGTCATTCCGGCATTTTCAGGATATGTTAGTCCACCGAATCCTGGTTATCTTTCCTTAATGCTTGCATCCAAGCAAGAACGCCCCCCTGAAGCTTAGCCAGTAGTTCCGAAGTCTCAGAATCAGGTCTTTCAGAAATGCAGCTCGTCTGCATGAGAATGCCTTTTTTTCATAGCATTCTCCCCTTTACCTCGGCTCTGCTTCGGAAATTATTGCGAAATAATCCTGAGGCAGAGCTATTTTTTTACAAAGTATCCCGCAGCCCGGGGATTCCGTTGCATTGCAACGGGAAATATCATAATTCGGAGGAGGTACGAGCAATGGATTTTAAGATGTTGGACGAGGAGGTATCAAGAAGAGGACTTATCAAAGGCGCGGCAGGACTTGCAGGAGTGGTTGCACTGACCGCCGGCGGACTAGGATTCCTCTCAAAGGCAGAGGCCGCAAAAAAGGGCGCAGGAGAACTTCCCTTCCCTTACAAGAAATTCACGGATGCCGAGATTAAAGAGGCTGGCAATATCGCCCATGACAATTGGTTTAAGGGCTTCTGCAGCTATGCTGCGCTCAGCGGAGGCTTAACAATTCTCAGAAGAAAAATAGGTGAGCCTTACACCTCTTTCCCTATGGAACTTACGACCTTCGCTCATGGCGGAACATCCGGCTGGGGTGGAACCTGCGGAACGCTGATAGGGGCAGGTGTCCTGTCAACGTTGTGTGCGGGTCCCAAGATAGGTGAGGCTATTAATAATGAAGTGTGTAATTTCTACGCAACTTCAGCACTTCCGATATTTGTTCCCGATCACCCCAAAGCCCAGATTAAAACAACGAGCACAAGCAATTCACCACTCTGTCACCTCTCTGTCGGAAAGTGGATGCAGAAAGAAGGTGTAGGATTCCTGAGTCCTCAGCAGATGGACCGCTGCGGCAGACTTGCTGCAGATATGTGCATGAAAACCATTGAGTATCTGAATCTCTGGGCTGACGGAAAGTTCGAAGCCAAAACCAAGGCGCCTGTTATGGCCAATGAAATTCCGAGCCAGAATAACTGCACGGAATGTCATGGATCAAACATTCCGAAAACGAGCGGGAAATTTGGCACAGGCCTTGACCTTCTTAAGAGCGGCCACTGATATAATAGTTCTTCCAGATGTTTTCGGATGATAACAGGACGGGGGCTCAGCCCCCGTCTCTATGATTAATCTTAAACAGCAGGAGGTTGGATATGTTTGGTCTTGGTATGCCGGAATTAATGGTCGTATTGGTCGTTGTCATGGTCCTTTTCGGAGGCAAGAGGTTGCCGGAGCTTGCAACGGGCATGGGTAAAGCCATAAGAAATTTCAAAAAAGCATCCACTGAACCGGATGAAATCAACGTTACTCTCAAAAAGATTATAGCAGAAGATATAGCTTCCGAAACAAAAGAAAAAGGTGCGGGGGCGTAGATTGTACTATTTCAGCAGACCATTTCGTTCTGGTCTTTTTTTTAAGAAAATTGTATAACGGTAAGGCGCGCTAATGTTTGATATCGGTTTTCAGGAGTTAATAATGGTTTTCATAATTTCACTTTTTGTTGTGGATCCGAAAAAACTCCCCGAGTTAAGCAGAAAACTCGGAAAGTGGACCAACGTAATCCGAGGTGGGATGAACGAAGTAAAGACGCATATCGAGGAGGAGTTCAAGGGGATTGGACTTAAGGGCGATGACGACGCACGAAGCTTGATCAAAAAAGTGGAATCGGCAGCCTATTCTCAAAGCGCCGATTCCCCCAAAGACAAAATAACCGAACCGAAGGGTGGGGCATAAGTGGAACGTATCGAGGCGCCTTTAATGGTACACCTTACGGAACTGCGAAGGAGAATCTTCGTCTCCCTGGCCTTTCTCGGGCTCGCTTTTGCCGGGATATTTAATTTTTCTGAAAACGTCTTTGACCTTCTGCGATTTCCTCTTAGGACAGAACTAAAAATCATTGCTACTAAACCGTTCATACAACTTATCGCGAAAAAACCGGTATCGCTTGTCTTTTTCTCTCCGGCTGAAGGATTCTGGATGCACCTGGAAGCATCTATGATTGCGGCCCTTATCATCTCGTTGCCGGTGATATTTCACCAGTTATGGCGCTTTATTGCCCCGGGGTTGACTGTAAAGGAAAAGAAATATGTCGTTCCATTTATAGTCACCGGACTTTTCTTTTTCTGATCGGAGCTGCTTTCTGTTTTACTATAATTCTTCCTTTCGCGCTGACCTTTCTTTTGGGGTATAAGGTAGAGCATATGGCACCGATGCTTTCTGTAGGCAGCTACATGGACTTTTGCTTGAAATTCATCCTTGCATTTGGCGTCATTTTTGAACTTCCCCTCGTCATTATTTTGCTTGTGCGTTTCGGAATGGTAACTCCGGAGCAGCTTGCGAAACAGAGGCGATATGCCGTACTTTTAGCATTTATCGCGGGGGCCGTTCTGACGCCGACCCCGGACGTCTTTAATCAGACGCTTATGGCTCTGCCCATAATCGTTCTGTATGAAATCGGTATTCTTGTTTCCCGGACTATACAGAGGAAAAGCAATTAGAAGATATGCTCCGGGCTCTGCGCGGTAGGAGTCTGAAATATCGCTGATGAGCATGACATCTTGTTGCAGCATGGTGTCTCGTCGGGCTATTTCCTGCTATTAATCGGCTGAATATTTGAGTTGACATCGTACCTTTACGCTGATATAAGAAAAATAACAAGAAAAGAATTTCTTTTTTGAGAGGTAACAGATCCCCATGGCCTCGACGTATCCAATATGGTGAAGGCCATGAACTGGATGAGACATAACAGGTCGTGAGTTCTTCAAATATGAGAGTCCGGGATAAGGATGGAGCATAAAAAATACAAAATCAGGCCCGGCCGGCGGTTTCCCTTTGGGGTAACTACAGATGAGCTGGGAACAAATTTTTCCATCTGGGGTTTGAGATCAACAGCTGCAGAACTCCTATTATTTGAGAGTTCGCAGAGCAGCGAGCCCTTTCAGATGGTGACGCTTGATCCGGTCGAGAACCGAACCTACTATTCATGGCATGTATACGTCGAGGGACTGCCAACGGGTACTCACTACGCATGGAGACTTGACGGTCCTAGCGATACGCGTAAATCGGGGCACCGTTTCGACAGGCAAAAGGGGCTCATCGACCCTACTGCCCGTGCTGTCAGCGATCTGCTGTGGGATCGGCAACTGGCAAGCAGGCCCGGAGACAACATCGCCTCATCGATGCGCGGCATTATTGTTTCTGACGATGGGTATGACTGGGAAGGGGACCAGCCTCTTAACCGGGCTGCGGAACAATCGATCATCTATGAAATGCATGTAGGAGGGTTTACACGCCATTATTCTTCAGGAGTGAAAAATCCCGGCACCTTTTCGGGCATAATCGAAAAGATTCCATACCTGAAGTCACTCGGGGTCACGGACGTTGAGTTAATGCCTGTAATGGCCTTTGACGAACAGGATGTCCCGGAGCCTGTCAGGGCCAGGGGGCTAAAGAATTGCTGGGGTTACAGTACGCACAGTTTCTTCTCTCCGCATCCTGCTTACTGCGTATCGCCTGAAAAGGGGACGCATGTGCGCGAGTTTCGCGACATGGTAAAGGCCCTTCACCGGGCCGGCATCGGGGTAATACTGGACATTGTCCTGGGCCATACGGCGGAAGGGGGTGCTGAGGGGCCAACGATAAATTTCAAGGGACTTGGCAATATGGGCTTTTATCACCTCGACCCAAATGATCTAAGTATCTACCGTGATTATACAGGATGCGGCAACACTGTAAACTGTAACTTCCCCATAGTGACCGCTTTCCTGATCGAATGTCTGGAATATTGGGTGAGCCAGATGCACGTGGACGGTTTCCGCTTCGATCTTGCGAGCGTTCTCGTAAGGGGACATGACGGTAAGCCCCTCCGTTATGCTCCGACGCCCTGGTATATAGAGCTCTCAGACGTCCTGGGAAATACGAGACTGATCGCGGAGGCATGGGATGCCGGAGGGCTCTATCAGGTTGGCGATTTCCCTGGGTTTCGCTGGGCAGAGTGGAACGGCAGATACAGGGATGTGATCAGACGGTTCGGCCGTGGGGACCCCGGCCTGATCGGAGAGACGGCAACGCGCCTTTCAGGAAGCAGCGATCTGTATGAATGTGAGGGCAGGCTGCCGGTGAACAGCATCAACTTCATCACCTGCCATGACGGGTTCACGCTCCGGGATCTTGTCAGTTACAGCACAAAACACAATGAGGCAAACGGTGAGTCAAACCGTGACGGCAGCGACGACAATGCAAGCTGGAACTGCGGGGTAGAAGGAGAAGCCGACATCCCTGAAGTCCTCGAACTGAGAAAGAGACAGGCAAAAAATTTCATGGCGATTCTGCTGCTGAGCCAGGGCGTGCCGATGATACTTTCCGGCGATGAAGTACTCAGGACTCAGCATGGCAATAACAACTGTTATTGTCAGGACAACGAGACAAGCTGGTTCAACTGGGAATTGACAAAAGAGAACAAAGACATGTTGCGTTTTGTCAGCGAAATGATAGCCTTTCGCAAACGACATCCCTCGATCATGAGAAAACAATTTCTTACAGGTGAGAGAGGAAAATGGGAACTCCCGGATGTCACCTGGCATGGCCTGAAACTTAATGATCCGGGCTGGGACGACCCCGGGGCACAGGTGCTTGCCTTAACCCTTTCCGGAACAGACGAGACTGAAGAGCATATCCACATTATGCTCAACATGTCAGACAGGACTGAGCAGATGGAACTGCCGATGGTTTCAGAGTGCAACTGGTATCGCGCCGTCGACACATCAAGGCCTTCGCCCGCCGACATTGTTGAAGCTGTCACTCAGCCGAAGATTGGAAAATACTTCTATGAAGTCTCCCCGCGGAGCATAGTGGTGCTGGAGGCCAGATGAGACCGGACGATGAGCGCCGGAGAATATCGGGGCACTCTGGATTTCTCAATTATTGCTTAGAGTATATCATGCGGATTTAAAACAATATTCCCTTCACTATACAGATTGTTGAATGGCCTATATCTAACTTTCTATATCTGCCAGGCGCTTGGCCTCCTTACAAAACCTTGCAAATCAATAACTTCTCTCTTCCAAAGATACTGGCACCCCGATTGCTTATCTAATGATAACGTACTTTTGACATCTCTTGGAGGAGATCGCTATCGCAGTTTAGCAACGGGGGGTACGTGATGCGGATCGGGCTGGCAGATCGTTTTGATTCATGTCAGGCAGAAAGGGCTTTGGCGGTGTGCTTAGCTTTTCGGTGTCTCCCACCGGGCAGCGATAACGGGGATCGGCACACCGGCCAAAGCCTCCACTTTTTTTAGGTTCTCTTCATTCATTATGTTCGCTGTGAAAATACCAGGTCAGCTTATTGGACGAGGTAGGAAAACCTGGAGAGAAACTCTCTTACGCTCATGCGCGCTCCTTTGGCAAGGGCTGCGGCATTTTTTGGCTCGAAGTCTTCCCTTTCAAATCTGATCATGTATTTTCTCCCAACCTCGTATTTTTCCGCGCAAACATCTACGAGGCTAGTCTTGACGCACCCGGTCAAAGGATCGATCATCTCAACAAAGGATATAGGCCTTAATCTGCCCTCATCAAACACGATCATTGCTCCGGTGCCTCCGTTAAGAAGGAATTTAATGGCCCCGTAGCCCAGGTTCCTGGTGTATTCGATATCATAAGGGATCGGGTCGGCGGCCCTCAGCTCATAGCCGATATTTTTGTCGACTATAGTAACGCCTATGCCCATAGAATCAAGAGTCTTTTTAACAAAATTCTTTAGCACCCGTCCAAGTTGGATCTCGGAAAGCCTTATCCTGCCTGTTTCATCCTTTTCAAGAGGTTCATAATGGCTCAACTCCTCAAGATCGAATTTTTCAGAAATTCCTTCAGCCAAAATCGCCACCCCGTGGTCTTTGCCAAGATGAAGTCTTTTTATTATCGACCCTGTGAGGATATCTGCTACCTTCTTCACTGAAACTTTTCTTTCTTTAAATTCCTCAGGGATAAGCGTTATCGTTGCGCCTGCGGCCTTGCCTATACCTAAAGCGAGGTGACCCGCATTTCTTCCCATTGTCGGCACAAAATACCACCGGCCCGTTGTCCTTGCGTCCTCCATTATATTCTTCACTATCTCCACACCCCAGTGACGCGCCGTCTCGTACCCGAAAGTGGAAACGCCGCCGGGCAGCGGTATGTCATTGTCTATTGTTTTGGGGACATGAACGATATTAATACGGCCGCGGGCCTCTCTCTCTATCCAGTTGGACATAAAGAGGGTGCCGTCGCCGCCGATTGTAACCAGATATCGGATCCCAAGTCTCTCAATAGTAGACATAAGGATATTGAACTTCTTCTTTACCTTGTCAGGGTAATCACGAGAGGTCCTAACAATAGAGCCGCCCTCAGTATGTATACGCGAAACATCCTCCAGGGCAAGCGGCACTGCGCAGCGGATGTTACCATCAAAGAGACTCTTAAAACCGCCCCTAATCCCTATTACTGTCTTTCCATGATTTACGGCCTCAATCGTCGCCGAACTAATGACTCCATTAATACCCGGTGCCGGCCCGCCCCCGACTATTATGCCCACTATCTCTTTTTTTTTGGCCATGTCCAGTTATCAGATCCCTGCCATTAATTGCTATCCGCTCAGTCTAAAACAGACGGGTCTATCTCCTTTTTTACAACAGCCGGTTTAACGGTTCTCTGAACAATCTCCATGGTATTTCCCACCTTCAGCTTGTCAAAAAGGAGGCCGAACTTGTCCTCAAGCTCCTTCATAATGGGCACTTTTATGTCTGCAGGCAGATCCCACCACCTTCTCTTGAGGGTGCCGAACCCCTTTTTCCGAGTGCTGTAAATAAACTGCTCCTCTGTCTGGTCTTCCTTCTTTTCCTTGGCGAATTCAGTTTTTATATACTCATATACCTCTTCCCTGAACCCGGCTGGAAGGTGCTTACTGTCATAGATAATGTTTTGGAAGCCCGTTGCCAGATGCACCTCCGATGTGCCCGTCTCAGGAAACATATGAAACGCTTCTTCGGGCAAAGTAGAGGCTCCATGCTGAACAGCGCCTGAGAGACCATATTCCTTTCTTGCAATATCGGATAGCTGGCGGAGAGTTTCGAAATCTATCTTCACCTTTGCCAGAGACCCATCAGGCAAAACCACCCCGCCGTGAGAAGTGCCTGTCTGCACGCTAAGCTTGCTCAGGCCTTTCCCTCCTTTGAAGGTTTCCCTGAAGCCATCAAGATACCCCTTAAGTTCATCCGGTGTGCTGTTTTTCTTGCCGATTTCGCCGATCTCCCCGCCAATGGATACAACGATACCCTTGGGCTGTATTTCTCTTATTAATGCTGCCAGTTCAGCCGTCTTTTCAAAGTTAGGCCGCTGCTGCTCCTTTATCGTCGGCTTGTCGAGGTCGACCAGCGTCGATGAGTCTATATCGATGTTATAGAATTCGGCCTCCACAGCCTCCTGGATAAGTCCCTTCACATAGCCTGTTTCCGCAGCAGGATCAGCCAGAAAATTCTTCCTCACCAATTGGAAATGATCGCCCTGCAGAAAGACAGGCCCGCGATAGCCTTCCCGCACAGCGGCTGCGAGCACAACTGCCGCATATTCCAGCGGCCTCTGCTTTGTATATCCTATTTCGGAACGTGCTATTTCAAAGATAAAGGCCCCCACCTTCATAGCCAGAGCCCTTCTGAAAACGGCTCTGGCCGAATCATAGGTGAGGCCTCTAATGTTCATTGCAGGCACGGTAAAGCCCGGATAATCTCTGCCCATCTCTTCGTAGAGTCCCTGAACCGACGCAGGGGCCGCTCCGTAGGCCTTCGCAATCTCCTTGATAACAAGAAAGAGTTTTTTCTTCTTCTCTTCATCGGCAAAAACAGCCTCATAAATCAACCCGTCCATAAGGGCTGAAAGTCCCTTCTGGTCCCTGATCTCAATACCCTGCTTACCGGCCGAGATAATGTTTTTTAACTCCTTGGCGATCATATAACCCTCCTTGTTGATTCTATTATGTTTAATATGCCTGTCAGCTTTGTCAGGATTTTACTTAGCTATTATACCCATTTCCAGGGACTTGAACATCAAGATGATTGAAGCCGGCAAAAAGATTGGGCCCTTTGGCCAGGTCACTTATACAATGCATTTACTATTCTCCCACCGACCTCCTCAAGCACCAGTTCATAACCGTTTCGAGATTGCGCACGATACTGTCTTTAGAGTTTATTATAAAGATTTTGTTTCTAATCCGGAAGAGCTCTTTTTCGATTCTCGCTACTTCGGCACGCATGTGTCTTTTTCTGAGTGCCTCTTCAAACATCGGAACTATCTTGTCCTTCATCCTTAGTTCTGTGTCCATAAAAAACAGTGAGACCTCAGGCGCAAGATCAGACACCCTGTCAAGAAAGGCCGCTATTTCATTGTCATATATCTGTTTCGGAGGTGAAGACTTAACCTCCGCATACAACAAAACTGAACCGTAAATCCTGGCGAGTACATCATAATCCCCGCCGACATTGGGTCTCTTGAACTTAACTCCCCAAATAGCCTCAGCTCCGAATTCCCTTTTAAAGACCTCTGCGACAAACCACTCGAGCGTCTCCCCGAAACTCTTGATATGCCGGGTAAGTGCAAACCCTTCCTTATGCTTCTTTATAAGCCCGATCTCCTCAAGATATTGAATATATTCTTCTGTCACCCCGGCTGTGGCAAACCTGGTTACCTTCTCGCAAGTGAAAAAATTCTGTTGTTTTATTACATCGCGAAGAAAAAGACGGAAGGAATATCTGTGGAGCGTTTTATAGTAGTCTTCAAGAAATTTCCCAGCAGGAATGAGCAGGTCGTCTCCCGGCTCTTTTTTATATATGAGGAATCCTCGTCTCTTAAGGACCACATTCAGAGCAGGCGTAAGAAGGTTGAGATTTTGTCTGAGCCGTCTGACCTCACTTCTCAGATAGGAAAGTTCATCGAAGGTCTTCTCTTCAGGCATAATCCACCCCGCCTTACAGCGCACTGCGAGTGCCAAAAAGACCCGGGTCGGCTAAGTGCTTTTTCTGTCGCCGATAAATTTAAGCGCCACCCTCCTGTGGCGGGGGCCGTCGAACTCACAGAAAAAAATCGACTGCCAGGTGCCGAGGACCAACCTGCCCTCTTCGACAAGGACGTTTTCCGTGATCCCTATTATTGACGCCTTAATGTGGGCAGAGGAATTTCCTTCCCTGTGGTGATAGTCCCCTTCAAAGGGGACTAATTTGTTAAGGAGTGTCTGAATATCACGCTGCACACTGGGATCGGCGCCTTCGTTTATCGTTACCGCAGCCGTAGTATGAGGTGCATAGAGGAAACATACTCCGCTGACCGCGCCCGCCTCTTTCACGACCTCCTGGACTTTCTCAGTGATGTCGATAAACTCGGTCCTTGCCCTGCTCTTGACGTTAATATACCTTACCAACCTGATCCTCCCCGGACAGACAAGTCTCTAACTGAACACTTTGTCAAAAAATCCTTCCTCTGCTTCAAATATGATCCTCACAACTGCCACATTATCAGGCAAATCAAGACTTCCGGCCTTTATTATATCCTTTTCCGTAGTTACAATCCACTCAGCACCGAACTGTTCAGCCGCCTCTATTAAAGCTGATATGTCCTGCCTAATGTATTGATAATGATCATTGAAAGCCCTAAAGCCGCAGACAGAGGCTCCCAGTTCTGCCAAGGTTCTTCGAAAGGCATCCGGTGATGCGATTGCGCAAAATCCGAAGACTTTTTTCCCCGTAAGCCAACCGGCCGGTTTTCCCTCGCCCGAGCGGAGTACGCATGAAACAGGGGTGTGGTTGGCAAAAAAAAGGGCCGACTGCGGACTGTAATGTCTTATAACTTTCAATACTTCGTTGTTTGCGCCGTCATCTCTACTGATGTTTCCACCGGCTCTTGTCATAACAATGACGTCAGTGCGCCTAAGAGACTTAACCGGCTCCCTAAGTCTTCCCAGTGGAAGAAGTAAATTGTCTGCAAAGGGATTTTGGTAATCGATCAGGACGATATCCCTATCGCGGTAAAGGCCCCGATGCTGAAAACCGTCATCGAGGATAAAGACATAAGATTTGAATTCGGCTTCTCTGATCTGGAGTTTTCGAAGCGCAAACATCCCTGCCTCAAATCTGCTGCTGCCCTTGATAATCGGTACTCCTTTGAGTCTCTCGGACATAAGCACCGGCTCATCACCGGCATCTCTGACAGAAAGCAGAGGCGCTTCTCCCTTTGTTACAAAACAGGGTCCTTTTGCCCTGCCCTTATAGCCGCGTGTCAGAATAACGGGCTTTAACCCCCTTCTCTGGGCCTCCTCTGCAACAGCGATTGTCGCCGGCGTCTTGCCGGTACCGCCTACGGTTATATTGCCTATGCTGATCACCCTGCACGGCAGGCGCTTTTGGCGCATTAACGAATAGTATTGCCTGGCGGAAAAACCGAGATAATATAGGGATTCAAGAAGATGCATTGGGTATATTACCAGATCGCGGCGCCGGCCTAAAAGTCGCGGCAAGTAAAAGGGAGAAGGCACTTTGTCATCGCCCTCTTGCCAAAAAGGAAACCGCTTTAGACGATAAGTTGTCGTATTATTACCATTGCACGATAGACCGCGCCAGAATTCCTCACGTACAACTCCCTGGCCTTCCGGCCGGCTGCCTTTGCCTTTTCAGGTGCAACAAGCAGCTCCTTTATCTTCTTTGGCAGGGCAGCTGCCTCGACCTCGAAAGCCGCGCCCTCGCGGTAGAAGTCTTTTATGAAAGGAAAGTTCTCCATATGAGGACCGCAAATTATAGGCTTCCCCCAGAAGGCAGGCTCAAGAGGATTCTGACCCCCCTCGTCTTTGAAACTTTTTCCCATGATAGCTATATCAGCAGCGCCGTACACGGCAGACAATTCCCCTATTGTGTCAAGCAAAACAACAGAAGCCCTCTGGGGAGCGGAAACGTCCGTTCTTGTCCGCCTCACATAAGATGTCCCACTCTTCTTAAGAATATCCTCCACCTCTTCAAATCGCTCCGGGTGCCTCGGCGCAAGTATCAGTTTAAGGTCGGGGAAAAAAGTCATATTTTCAGTGCAGGCAGCCAGTATAAGTTCTTCTTCTCCCCTGTGAGTGCTGCCCGCAACAATGACAGGCCCTCTCCCCAGGCAGCCGGTCCAAACTGGTATCTCCCCTGCCACGCCCATATCAAATTTGAAATTCCCAACCACCGAGACCTTATTTTTTTCTGCGCCTATGGAACTAATTCTGTCCGCGTCGACCTGTCCCTGCATGCAAAATGCCCCCACGTATGAAAAGACTTTTTTCATAAAGAACGATATCTTCCGGTAGCCTGAAACCGATTTCTCCGATATCCTGCCGTTCACGACCAAAACAGGCACTCTTCTAAGGGAGAAGGTCCTGAAAATATTCGGCCAGAGTTCTGTCTCCATAACCAGAAATGCCTTTGGCTTTGCCCGTCTGATGGCGCGGTCCAATATATTCTTCAGATCAAAGGGCAGATACACAACCGTTGTCCCTTCCGGCGCCTTTGCCAAAGCAACTTTTTGCCCGGTGTCCGTTATCGTCGAAAGGATCAGATTGAATTGTGGATATTCAGCCCTTAATTTATTAAGAAGCGGCACAGAAGCGCTTACCTCTCCGACCGAAACAGCGTGAATCCAGATAGATGACTTCGTTCTAGGCAGGTATCCGAATTTTTCCCTGAGCCATCGTCTTCTTAATTCCTTCGGTCGCTTAAGATACTCAGGGACAAATAAAATAAAAACTGCCATTGCGTAAAGCAGACTGTAGAGAAGAAACATATCAGCCCGTAATTACTTCCATCCCGCCATGCTTATTGCAATATCGGCGACCCTTTCGGAGGCGTTTTTGGCTGAAAACATTTCCCTGACTTCATCAAAGGCCTCAATCATTTTCTTCCTGTAGGTATTTTCGGCCATGATCCGCCTCAACTCTTGAATGATCTTCTCAGATGAGGCCTCTGCCTGCAGAAGTTCTCTGACTACCTGACGGCCTGAAAGGATATTAACAAGGGAAATATGCCTGACTCTCAATATCATCCTTCCCAGCCAGTAAGTCAGAGGGAAAAGCTTGTAAATTACCACAAAAGGTACCCCCAGCAGCACTGCCTGCAAAGTCGCAGTACCTGAAGCTATAACAGACATATCCGATGCCGCAAGCACCCTGAGGGATTCACCTTTATTGATCACGACCCCTTCTTGCCTCAGTTCCTCTATTATACGGCTGTGTCCGGCAAGATCTGTATTAGGTGCCAGAGGAACGCAGAACTGAAAATGCACGAATTCTTTCTTAAATAGCCTGACCACCTCCAATGTCAGCGGCAAAAGCCTTTCAAGTTCATGCGGCCTGCTGCCCGGAAGCAGCGACAGAAGCGGCCTTTCTCTATCCATGCCCAATGCTTCCTTCACCGAAGCCTTATCATTGATACTCATATTTTTTATCTCATCAAATACCGGATGCCCCACGAATTCGCACTCAACTCCGGCGTCCCTGTATATCTCCTTTTCGAAGGGAAGTATCACCGCCATCTTATCGACCAGCCGGGCTATTTTTTTTGTTCTGTTCCTTCTCCACGCCCAGACCTGAGGGCTCACATAGTAGAGGATCTTTATCTTCTCCTTCTTCGCAACCGACGCCAGCTTCAGATTGAAGTCAGGATAATCTATCAGCACCAGCAGCCCCGGTCTCTGCGTGATCAATGTTTGTGAGGCCCTGCTGAAAGTTTCCCTTAGAGTCCGCAGGGAAGAGATTGCTTCGGTGAGCCCGAATGCCCCTGCAATGCCGGAAATCAACTCGACCCCGGCCTCCTTCATTTTTTCGCCTCCTATTCCGATTATTCTCATATCCGGAATCCTTTTCTTCAGCGATGTCGCAAGCAGAGAGCCATATAGCTCGCCGGATGTCTCTCCGGTCACGATCATTACAGTTTCAGGCATTGTTTATGATGTCGGCAATCCGGGTAATCGATGCCTCCTCCAGTTCCGGATACATCGGAAGAGAGAGGACCTGCTCCGAGGTCTCCTCGGCAACAGGAAAGTCACCCTTCTTATATCCAAGGAAGCCCACCGCTTCCTGAATGTGCAAGGGTGTAGGGTAATAGACTACTGAGGAGATATTATTTTCGCGAAGATTCTTCTGTATTGCGTCCCTGCTGCTGCTTCTGATGGTGTACTGATGATACACATGTGTGCATCCTGCTTTCTCGACTGGCCGCTCGACTTTCCCGGAAAGGAGTTTGCCATAAAGGGCGGCGTTCTGTCTCCTTCTTTCATTATATGCTTCGATCCGTTTCATTTTGACCAACAGTACGCCGGCCTGTATCTCATCGAGCCTGCTGTTAAAGCCCACCGATTCATGGCGGTAAGAACCTTTTGATCCATGGTTTCGGAGCTTCCTGATGTCGGCTGCCACAGAGGGATCGCTCAGAAGCACCATCCCGCCATCTCCGAAGGCGCCCAGGTTCTTGGAGGGATAAAAACTGAAGCATCCGGCGTCTCCAAAGCTGCCTGTCTTCCTGCCATTTATTGATGCGCCGAATGATTGTGCGCAATCCTCGACTATCTTAAGATTGTGCTTCCCGGCTATAACGGCGATCTCGCCCATCTCGGCAGGATGGCCGAATATGTGGACCGGCAGAATTGCTTTTGTCCGTTTCGTGATGGCTGACTCTATTTTTTTGGAGTCGATGTTCATGGTTTCCCGCTCTATGTCGACAAATACGGGAGTAGCTCCTGTATAGAGAATAGCCTCAGCAGTCGCAAAAAAAGTAAACGGTGTTGTGATCACTTCATCCCCTTCTCCTATTCCCAGAGCCTCTATGGAAAGATGCAGAGCATCCGTACCGGAAGCCACGCCGACCGCTTCTGTCACACCATGGTAAAGAGCGATCTTCTTCTCAAGTTCGAGCACTTTCGGCCCGAGGATATACTGTGAGCTTTCAAGGATCTCCGTGATAACCTCGAACACCTCGTCCTTTATGTCATTGAACTGCTTCTTAAGATCAACCATCGGAACTGTCATTAATTATCTCCATTTTTCATTTTATCGAAGCCCCTGCAACTCTCCGTCGCTAACAATCTGATTTATCTTCATCACAATCTGCAAGGCATCCAGTGCCTCCCGGCCAGATACCTTCGGCCTTCTCCTCGCTTTGACACATTGGATAAAGTCCTCCAGTTCCTCCTTTAGGGGTTCTCTTATTTCCGGTTTCACGATGTCGACGGACATGTCCCTGCCGTCTTCAAAATAATGTCTGACTTCACCGTTTTGATAATCGACCGAAAAAAAGGAATCTTTCTGAAACACCATAAGTCTTCTCTGTTTCTCAGGAGAAAGTCTGCTGGCAGTGATCATGGCTTTGCATCCGTTTTCAAACTCCAGCCAGACCTTCGCAAGGTCGATCTTTTTTGTAAGAACCCTCTGTCCTGCCGCTCTGATATCAACAACTTTCGACTGAACTATACTCGTTACTATATCAATATCGTGGATCATCAGATCAAGCGTAACGTCCACATCTGTGCCTCTTCCCGTAAAAGGCGACAGGCGCTCCGCCTCCACAAACCACGGCTCTCTTATCATCCCGGAGGCAGCGACAACGCCGGGGTTGTATCTTTCGAGGTGTCCCACCTGAAGGATCAGATTTCCGCTAGCCGCCTCTTTGACGAGGTCCTCTCCCTCCTGCAGTCCCGAGGTTATGGGTTTCTCTATAAGAACATCTTTCCCGGCCTTGAGGCAGTCCATCGCTATCTCAAAATGCGTTGTCGTCGGCGTGACAATGCTGACCGCATCGCAGTGGGCAAGCAGGTCTTTATAATTTAAAAAAGGCCTGCATCCATATGAGGCAGCTATCTCCTTAGCTTTATCGCCATCAGTATCGGCAACTCCAAAAAGCGCTACGCCAACCAGCGAAGAATATATCCTTGCATGGTGCCTGCCGAGATATCCTACCCCTATAACTCCTATCCGTATAGACATTCTTCTCCCATTTTAAAATTGACTGATATTTTGCACTATTGCGCGGTTTTTCAGCAAGGATTTAGATGGCGGGAGGTAGTGCGCTCAGAACGTCCCCGCTGAAGCGTACGATTCTTAATTCATCCTCTTATTAACTGCCTATGATCAATAAACTGTCCACTGCTGGGGAAGGAATATCCGTTCGTAAGTCATCAGGGCAAAACTGTCGGTCATGCCCGCGATAAAATCACAGGCCATACGGTTTCTGTTTGTTTTTTTTGTAGAAGGTACGTCCCCTAAAACTTCTTCAGGGTGAATCAGGTAATATTCGTACAGGTCCGTCAAAATCTTTTTTGCCTTTCTGAATTCGGCCTTGATGACCTGGCTTTCATATACGCGCTCATAAAGAAAGTCTCTCAGCATATAGGCAGCATCTGAAACCTCAGAACTCATGTTGAGTTCTCCAAGATCCAGGCTGCGCGAGGTATAAATGAAGTCTTTGACCATGGAGTCTATCCTTCTGGCATGAGTGCTTCCGAGAACTCTTGTTACCTTCTTCGGGATGTCTGCCTCTCTGATCACATCGGCCCTTAAGGCATCGTCAAGGTCATGATTGACATAGGCGATGAGGTCCGACACCCGTACCACCTGCCCTTCAAGAGTCTTAGCCTTGTCAGCCTCCCTCTCAGGCATTATGAATCCCCTGCCCTTGGAATGTTTTACTATACCGTTTCTTACCTCATAGGTTAGGTTCAGTCCCTGTCCAGCCCTCTCAAGGATGTCGACAACCCTCAGGCTCTGCTTATAGTGGTCGAATCCGCCAGGGTGAATATCCCTTAGGATGGCTTCCCCGGCGTGACCAAATGGGGTATGACCGAGATCGTGCCCCAGGGCGACAGCCTCTGTAAGGTCTTCATTCAGCCTCAGCGCTCTCGCAATGGTCCTGGCGATCTGGGCAACCTCAAGCACATGGGTGAGGCGGGTTCTGTAATGGTCTCCCTTAGGGGCAAGAAATACCTGTGTTTTATGTTTCAGCCTCCGGAACGCCTTTGAATGGATTATCCTGTCCCGGTCCCGCTGAAAACAGGTCCTTATCTCGCCCTCTTTTTCCCCCTTTGCGCGCCCCTTGCTTCTGCAGCTGAGACACGCCCTGGGATGCAGGGTCCTGATCTCAAGTTCTTCTGTTTCTTCCCTGATAGTCATGGAGTTTATTGTAACCTAACAGCCGGCTAATTTTTCACAAATTATCTGGGATAAATAAGATACACCAAGTTTACAGTGATCGCAGCAGGCGGGAGGAAAGTTGTATATTTGAAGCCCCGGGGAAGACTACTCCCCGGTCTGCTCGAACCCTTTTTTTGCCTTTCCATTTGAAGGATCGATCTTGAGCGCTTTTTGGAAATTACTGTGAGCCCGTTTCCTAAGACCAGCCTTGGCGTAAATAAGTCCCAGATTCGCATAATGGTTTGCATTAAAAGGCTCCAGCTTGACTGCTGCGAGGAGTGCCTCTTCGGCATCCTTAAGTTTGCCGGGCATCTTGGAAAGGGCAAGAGAAAGGTAGCTCCAATACTGGGCGTTTTCGGGTGCGAGCCTGGTAGACCACTTGAAACTATCGGCCGCCCCCCAGAAATTACCCTTCTTAAACTCTTCCACCCCATTCTTAAACTGTTCCTCGGCCTTCATGTCCGGGGCAGGCGCTGCGTCCTTCCTGGGGCTGATAACTGTCCGCAAATATTCCTCGCGGGTTTTTTCATCCTTCAACGAGGAGTAAGCCTTGGTAATCGCATCAAAGATCTCGGTAAGTTTTGTTTTTATGGAATCATCGGTAACAGAAAAATACCGGTCGGGGTGGAATTCCTTGGCGAGGCGGTAATAATTCTTCTTTATCGAATCTGAGTCGGCAGCAGCATCGATTTCGAGCAATTCATACTTGTTCATGCCTTCGAGCTTTGCATAAACTGCCTCTACCCTATTAAGGAGCGCTTCAGACCGTTCCGGAAGGGGCCTTAATATCTCTTCCAGCGGCACTGTTTCTCCGTGTTCTGCTGAACTATCGGCAGGAGTCTCGGCCTGAATAGTGGTCGCCTGCTCTATTATCCCTATCGCCCACAGAACATAGAGTATCTTTAGGGCCACAAAAGAACCCAGACCTGAACTTTCGATAATCTCGCCGATAGTCTTTTGTCCGTCGACAAGCGCCAATATTTTTACGTCTTGCGGACTCAGGTCGATACCCTGGAAAAGACTAAGTGGGTCGGCGCTCAACCTTAAAACCGAATCGGTGTCCGGCATTTCATTTCGGATCCTCGTCCAGTTGTCTATCTTTTTAACGCCTTCATAAATCAGGGTACCCATGCTCATCTTAAGGGTAATAACCTCCTGATCCGGGATTTGTCCTTCACGGAATTCGTACTCCGCATCCTCGATCAGGAACATGCTGTGGATTATCTCCTTTACCTGATACTTAATCCCCCAGAAAAGGTCTTTTGGGGTCAGATAGCCCAGTTCAACGAGAATCGCCCCAAGCCGTTTCCCCGAGGACTTGAGTATTTCGGTGGCTCTGTCATAATGTTCAACCGTAATCCTATCCGCCTTCAGAAGCATCTCCCCGAGCCTGTCGTCAAGGTATGTCGATGAGGCAAAGATAGCGTCGCCGGACTGCAGATATACGAACTTAGTAAACGCAGAAGTCCTTAGAGAAAGTGTGCCGGTCTTCCTGTGGCGGTTGAGGTGCACCAGCAGTTTTGCCAGACTCTCGTCCTTAATGTTGCCCTTCAGCGGTATCTCCATCTTTTCTCTCCCCTGCCATTTTTTTTATCGAAGACAGCTCTTCGCGAAGGTCGGCACTCTCGTTTTTCGAAGATTGCAACTGTATCGAGATGTCCCTAAGTTCTTCAGTCTGCTTTTCTATCTTATCCCGAAGGACAAAAATATAATACCCTTCAGCAGCCAATGCCGCAATCAGTATCAGTAAAAGAAAAATATTGCGTGCCGTGCGCGTCCAACCTGCAGGCTTGCCCGGGACGCTTTCCTGGCTAAAGGAGACGGGGTCATGCGTCACTGATACCTCGTGACCCTGAACCTGAAAATCTCCACACTCTCTCCAGGCATGATCCCAGCCTTCATCTTGGTAATGCGCAACTGCTCTTCAACTGTATTTACCCCTTCAAGATCAGGCAGCAGGAGCCCGCGCCTGCCTCCCGAGACAACGATTACTCCATATTCTTCAGGGTCGAGTTCAGACATAGAAGTCACTTTTTCAGGCGCTGAAAGCACATCAACTGTATATTTCAATCTCCCCAGTTCTTCTTCTTCGACCGGCGGGAAGCGGGGGTCCTGTGTAGCAGCCGAAATAGCGTTGTTCAGGGTTTCCTCAGCAATATTTTCACGGCATGGCATGAACGTTCCTATGCAACCCCTCAATTGTCCATCTTTTTTTATGCATACGAAAACACCGGCTTTTTCGCACATTTCAGGCGGAAGGGGGGCAGAGAGCTTCATTGCCCTTCCGTTTCTTATAAACTCCTCAACGCTCTTACGGGCGAGTTCCGCAAGCGCGTGCATCACTTCTCTCGGGCCAGCGAATAATCCGCAATTGCAAGAAGGGCCTCCTTGGCAGGACTATCGTCAAATATTTTCAGTTCCGATTTGGCCTCCTCCACGAGCAAACCGGCCTTCTTGAGAGATTCCTCAATAGAGCGATACTTCTTCAGCAGCTCAAGGACCCTCTCGATTCCCTCCCCTGTAAAGTTTTCTCCTATTATCTTTTTAATCTCTGCGATTTCATCGGCACCTGCCACCCTGAGAAGATAAAGAAGCGGAAGGGTTATCTTGCCCTCTTCAAGATCCTTGCAGAGCTTCTTACCAAGTTCGCCTTCCTCGGCCATGTAATCCAGGACGTCGTCAGCCATCTGAAACACAATACCCGTCTTCATTCCGAATGCAGCAAGGGCAACCTCCTCATCGCGGGAAAGGCCGCCAAGTATCGCTGCTATCCTGCAGGCAGCAGAAATCAGGGCACCTGTCTTTGCGGATATGATCTCGATATAGTCGTTCTCGGTGATATCAGGGTCGCCTATTTTGTTGAGTTGAAGCAGTTCTCCCTCCGTCATCCTTGTCGTAGCCTCTGAAAGTACCTCCATAATCCGCTGGTTCTTCTGCGCCACAGCCGCCTTCAGGGCATTTGAATAAAGAAAATCACCCACAAGCACAACGACCTGATTGCCCCAAACCGAATTTGCAGTAGGTTTGCCCCTTCTCATCTCAGCCATATCAACGATATCGTCATGAAGAAGCGAAGCAGTATGGATAGATTCTATGATGCCTGCTATCTCGATATGAGCGTCTCCTTTATAGCCCGCCAGATCGGCGCAGATAAGATGAAAAAGAGGCCTGAGTCTTTTTCCACCGCTCGAGGTAATATAACTGCCGATAAGCGGAATTACAGGGGCCTTATTTCTGAATAGCTCCATAATCTTTTTTTCCACAAGACGGAGCTTGTCATCATAGAGGTCAAAGACATCCTGCAGATTCATTTTCTGATGATATGGCAGCGGATATTTTGATGTCAAGACACATGTACCTTCATTTTTTCAAGGTGATTCTGAGTTTTTCTATGTCCGCGTCCCCGCGCGCAAGGGCCTTGAGATCCGAAGGCCTGAAGGCGCCCTTTTCAGTGACGATCGCAGTCACGTATCTGGCAGGGGTCACGTCAAAGGCAAGATTTCTCACCTGTACACCCTCCGGCGCAATCCTCAGGGTACCGAATATGTGTGTGACTTCCTCGGATCCTCTTTCCTCTATGGGAATAAGGTCTCCAGACGGAATTGAAAAATCTATACTGCTAAGAGGAGCGGCAACATAAAAAGGGATACTATGCTCCTTGCACATGACCGCTACTGTATACGTTCCGATTTTGTTTGCGACGTCTCCGTTTAAAACGGTCCTGTCAGTGCCCACGATAGCTAGATTTATCTCGCCCCTTTTCATCAGGGCCCCGGCAGCATTGTCCGTGATCAGTGTGACAGTAATCCCTTCCTGCATAAGTTCCCAGGCAGTTAGCCTTGCTCCCTGAAGCACAGGCCTTGTCTCATCGGCAAAGACACTGAACTTCTTGCCCTGCTCCCTTGCAACGAGCATCGGGGCGGTCGCCGTGCCATAGCCCCCGGTGGCAAGGGAACCGGCGTTACAGTGTGTCAATATAGCGTCGCCGTCATTAATAAACTGAGCACCCCACAGACCGATAGCCCTGTTGATCTGTATGTCTTCATCGAGAATCTTCCTTGCCTCTTCAATCAGGAGCTCCTTAAGTTTCTGGACTGTCTCATTACGTCTTCTGTTAAGAAATGCCCGAAGCCTCTCCACTGCCCAGTGGATATTCACCGCAGTCGGCCTTGTTGCAAGGAATGTTTCTAAAACAGGCTCAAGCTTTCTGATGAAGCCTTCGTACCCGTCAGCATCTATATCCTGCGCGGCAAGGGCAACACCCATGGCTGTAGCTATGCCGATTGCGGGTGCGCCCCTTATCCAGAGCTTCTTTATCCCTTCTGCGACCTTAAGATAATTTTCACATTCCACATATACGACTTCTATCGGAAGTCTTGACTGGTCGAGCATGACGACCTTGCCGTCAGTCCAGTCAATAGTTTTTACCATTTATCCTCCATAAGCACTCTTTAATTATAAACTAAAGCATCGTCATCTTACATCGCTGCGTTTGCGGGAAATCACGCAGGATGAAGGCCTCTATTTCATCCCTGTATCGGGTGTATGGTCGTTATGATAAGAAACCCTGTAAGAATGATTATGGTGACGACTGTCCCCCAGGAGATATAATTATATGCCTTTGGATTGACGAATTCCCCCATCAACTTCTTGTTGTTTACAAGTAAAAGCGCATAAACGAGGACAAAAGGGAGCAGCATACCGTTGATGACAGCCGACAAGACCATGAGAAAGACGAGCGGAGCCCCAGGCACGAGGATCACCACTGAAGAAAGTGCAATGGTCATAGTATAAATCCACATAAATTGCGGGGCCTCCTTAAAAGTCTTATTGACTCCCGCCTCCCATCCCATAGCTTCACAGATGTAATAGGCTGTCGCAAGAGGCACAATGATCGCCCCGAGAAGCGAGGCGTTGGCAAGGCTAAGGGAAAAGATGAGATAGGCATATTCACCTGCAAGCGGCTTCAGGGCAAGCGCGGCCTCCGACGCCTCGTTGACCCTAATCCCGTGTGGAAACAACAGCGCACCGCATGTAACAATAATAAAAAAACTTATGACGTCCGTTATCAAACACCCGATGATGACATCCAGCCGAGACGCCTTGTACTGCTCCTTCTTTATCCCTTTTTCGGCAATAGAGGACTGAAGATAAAACTGCATCCATGGAGTTATCGTTGTCCCTATGATGGCGATGCTCAGCACGATGTATTCTGAATTCCAGTGGACCCTTGGGATGAACGTGCTCTTGAGCACCGGCCCCCAATCAGGCTTTGCCATAAGCCCTGAGATCACATATCCGGCATATATAAGACAAGCCACAAGGAGAATTTTTTCAACGAACCGGTAACTACCCTTCGTGACAAGTATCCAGATCGAAAGCGCGCCAACAGGAACCATGACGTATTTGCTCAACCCCAATATCTCCATGCTTGCCGCCCAGCCCGCAAGGTCGGCAATGGTGTTGCCGAAATTAGCGATGAGCAGCCCTAACATCATGAAAAAAGTGCTTTTGACACCAAAGTTTTCCCGTATCAGATCGGAAAGCCCCTTGCCTGTGACGACCCCCATCCGCCCGATCATCTCCTGGACAACGACAAGCGCCACAGTGGTCGGTATCAGCGTCCACAACAGTTCATAGCCAAACCGCGCCCCTGCAACAGAATAAGTGGTGATGCCGCTTGCATCGTTGTCGATATTGGCTGTGATAATCCCCGGCCCCATGACCGAAAGGAAAAGAACCAATTTCTTCCAGCGACTCACACCTTCCTCCTTTTTTTCTTGGCAGCCGGCGGAAGCAGCATATCGATAACGTCATCTACTGTGATGACGCCATGCATATAGCCTTCTTCATCCACGACAGGCAGGGCTAGGAGATTGTATTTTGAGATACGCTCTGCCACGATCATCTCGTCCTCTCCCGGCGCAACGGTCTTTAGATTCGTCTCCATCAGGTCGGCCAGAATGCAGTCTTTTTCGGCAAGGAGCACCTCCCGAAGAGATATAACGCCTACGAGTTTTTCATCTTTGGCCAGGACGTAGATATAGTACACCGTCTCCACTTCCCTCGCCTCGGCTTTGAAACGATCGAGCGCTTCCTGGACAGTCATTTCAGGAGCATAGGCAATATATTCATTCGTC
>OUUY01000049.1 GCA_900302705.1 Candidatus Sulfobium mesophilum | reverse complement strand
AAAAAAGAACCTCAGTGAGGAATTGTCCCTCCTGCGGGAGAAATTCCAGGCATCGTTCGGACTTGAAAATATCGTAGGCAAGAGCGCCAAAATGCAGGAATTGTTCAAGCTCATCCATAGGATAGCCAACAGCAATTCCGCCGTTCTGATAAACGGCGAGAGCGGAACAGGCAAGGAACTAATCGCATCCGCCCTTCACAATCTCAGCCCCAGAAGGAATAAAAATTACGTTACAATCAACTGTGCGACCTTTCCTGAAGGCCTCCTCGAATCCGAGATGTTTGGGCACATGAAGGGTTCCTTTACCGGAGCTGTCTGCAGCAAATCCGGTCTTTTTGAAGTGGCCAACGGCGGCAGTTTCTTTCTTGACGAAATCGGGGAAATGCCATTGTCACTTCAGTCAAAACTCCTGCGTGTCCTCGAAAACGGGACATTCAGGAGGGTCGGGGGAACAACAGACATAAAAGTTGATGTAAGAATAATTTCGGCTACTAACATGAACATCACAGAGGCCATTGCCGCGGGCAATTTCAGGGAAGATCTTTATTACAGACTGAATGTAGTCCCCATTACAGTCCCTCCCCTGAGGGAAAGGACGTCAGACATACCGCTTCTTCTGGAACACTTCCTGATGCGGTTTTCAAAAAAGCCCAGGGGAATCTCACATGAGGCAATGGAGATATTCATGAATTATCCCTGGAAGGGAAATGTAAGGGAACTGGAGCATATAGTGGAAAGAATAGTGCTTCTTTCCGACAGAGAGGTCATCACGCCGGAAGACATGCCGGACGAAATCCTTCAGAACGTGCGAAGCCTTGGAAATCTGCCCGATATCAATGACGAAACCTTCGATCTGGAAAAGCTGCTTGAGAAGATTGAGAAAGACTACCTTATGAAAGCCCTCGAAAGATCGCAAGGTGTAAAAACCGAGGCTGCCAAGATTCTGAACCTCTCCTTCCGGTCCTTCCGGCACCGTCTGCAAAAATATGGGTTGAAATAATGGGACTGAAACTGGGAGAGGCGATGGTCAAGGATGGTCTTATTACACGGGATCAACTCAGACTTGCACTCGAAAGACAGGTTGTCTTCGGAGGGAGAATCGACACAAATATTGTGGAACTCGGTATACTGGAAGGATCTTGCGGCATTTCTAAGCCGCTTCTTAGGATACCGGCCGTTGACCCGGTGCAGCTGTCGGCCGTGGACCCTCAAATTATAGCCTGCATCAGCAGGGAGCTTGCGGAAAAATATAAAATAGTCCCGTTCAAGAAGGAAAGAAACAGGCTTCATGTAGCTGTTTCAGACCCGCTCTCAATGGCAAATGAAGATGAACTTAGGTTCATAACTGGATACGATCTTATATTTTACGTATTAACGGAGCTGCGTCTTCTCTTCGCTCTCGAAAAATACTACGGAATTGAAAGAAACTTGCACTATATAAGCGTATTTACCAAGGGGAAAGCGCAGGAACCCACGAAAGAAGATATAAAGACAGAGCTCAATAAAGTATAAGAGCAATTCGCGCAGGTACAAAAGAGAGAAGAGATCATCGGCATACTTCTCGATGAGTCCTGCAGGGTTGCTTCGCGAGTGGCGGTTTTCGTTCCTAAGGGCGACAGGGTCTTAGGATGGAAAGCAAGGGGCTTCGGAGTTGAAAACTTCAACGTACCCCTGGCCCCCGACTCGCTCTTCTCCGAGGTTATCATAAGAAAGAATTATTGCAGGGCCCTCTTGTAAAGAGACCTGGAAATGATGCCCTAATTTCGCTCCTTTCGGGAACACCCAAAGATTGCCTTATCATACCGATCCTTATCAGGGGCAATGTTATCGCTCTATTGTACGCCGACAACGGGAATGCTTCCGTGCTGACTGCCAGCCTCACCTATTTTGACACCCTCGCTACTATGGCATCACTCAGTTTTGAAATCATCATGCTGAGACAAAAGTTATTGGATCTGCTTGTGCCTACCCTACAGCACCAAAGCCCACTTGATTTCAGCCGTCTTATCCCTGTATCCTTGCTATATGCGCACCGAAACAGTTGATTTCCTCATTATCGGAAGCGGCGTAGCCGGCCTCAGGGCTGCAATCGAAGTCGCGCCTTATGGCAGTGTCCTCGTCGTAACAAAAGACAAACCCTCGGAGAGCAGCACCGAATATGCCCAGGGCGGTATTGCCGCTGTTATGAGCGATGAAGACGAGGTCGGAATACATTTCGCAGACACTCTGAAGGCGGGAGACGGCTTATGCAGGCAGGAGGCTGTAAAAATGCTTGTAGAAGAGGGCCCCCAGAGAATAATGGAACTCATATCATGGGGCGCAGAATTCGACCGCGAAGGG
>OUUY01000039.1 GCA_900302705.1 Candidatus Sulfobium mesophilum | reverse complement strand
TCCGTCCTTGTTGATAAAGACCTTGTAAAGGTCGTTGCTTTTCGGTTTCCCTTCAAGCACAATTGCCGCATACCCCAGCCGGGCCAGCACCTGGGAGGGCTGCCCTCCGGAGTTCGCCTCCTTAATGCCGCCGGTGAGGGGACTCTTGCCGCCCACGGAAATTCGGCCGGACATCGCGCTTGCCGTCCCGCTAAGCAGACCCGGTGCTATAACGAGCTTATTGTCAGCGCCGAGCGGATGACATAAAGGGGGAACTTCCTGCGAAACTATCGCGGAGGTCATCGCCCTGCCTCCAAATCCGGCATACTGGCCCAAAGGTACCGCATTTGCTTTGGGACCTCCGTCGGCACCCATGTCGATTCTCAGAATCTTATCCATGCTGTTACCTCCTATCGTTGAGAAAATCTGTTAAAGATTCCCATCACCTATTTTTGCGCTTTGATTGCGTAATGATTTTTCTCTACCGCGACAAAAAAGGGAATACCAGTTCATCTCTTCAAAATATAGTTCAAAGAGGGTCACTTGTCAAATGCAAAAAAAATGCGAAAAAGGCCTTTTTTTGTTTACTTACTCCCCGAGGTAGGCATGTCTGACTTTTTCGTTACTGAGCAGGGCTTCGCTTGAGCCCTCCAGCGTTACAGCGCCGTTTTCGAGGACATATCCCCTGTCGGAAAGTTTCAGAGCTGCACGTGCATTCTGTTCGACAAGGAGGATCGTCACCCCTTCTTTATTGATCTCCTGTATCGTCCTGAATATTTTGGTGACCATTATCGGCGCAAGACCGAGAGATGGCTCATCGAGGAGGAGTATCTCAGGTTTAGACATAAGCGCCCTGCCTATTGCAAGCATCTGCTGCTCGCCGCCACTCAATGTCCCCCCATACTGCCGGGACCTCTCCTTAAGTATCGGAAACAGCCTGAATACGTTTTCGAGCATGACAGAAAAATTGCCCCTTCCCAGGAAAGCACCCATCTCCAGGTTCTCAAAGACAGTCAGTTTCGGGAATATCCTCCTTCCCTCCGGAACCTGGCTTATCCCCATCTCAACGATTTTATGAGGAGCCATTGCGGATATGGCGGTCCCGTTTACCATAATGTTTCCTGAGGAAGGATGAAGAACGCCGGATATCGTCATAAGGCACGTCGACTTACCGGCCCCGTTACTGCCGATGAGCGAGACTATCTCGCCTTCTTTGATCTCTATATCCACTCCTCTGAGAGCCTCAATCGGCCCGTAGTGCGCATGGACCTTTTGGATCCTGAGCATCTGCTACTGCGTCTCCTTTCCCAGATAGGCCTCGATCACCATCGGATCATTCCTGATCTGCTCGGGCATACCCTCGGCTATCTTCACGCCATGATCAAGAACAATAATGCGGTCCGATATCCCCATAACAACTTTCATATCGTGCTCGATAAGAAGTATGGTCTTCCCAAGCTCCCTTAGATCTCTGATGACCACCATCATTTCTTCCGTCTCCTGCGGGTTCATGCCTGCCGTCGGCTCGTCAAGCAAGATCACGTCAGCTCCTGTGGCCAGGGCCCGTGCGATCTCGATCCTCCTTTGGACGCCGTAGGCGAGGCTGCCCGCAATCTTCCCGGCCAGTTCATCCAGACAAAGAAGTCCGAGATATTCGAAAGACATCTGCCGTACATCCTTTTCCTCTTTCACGAAAGCAGGCAGGCGAAGGACCGCCCCGAGAAGTCCCGATCTTATCCTGGAGTGCTGGGCGACCATTAGGTTTTCGATCACCGTCATATCCCTGAAGAGACGAATATTTTGAAAAGTCCTCGATATCCCTAAACGGCTGATCTTGTCGGCAGAGATGCCGGTGATATCTTTCCCCTTGAGGATTATGCTGCCCTTCGTCGGCCTGACAAGGCCGGTGAGGCAATTAAAAAGCGTCGTTTTCCCGGCCCCGTTCGGCCCGATGATGCTCAGGATAGCGCCCTGCTGCACTGAAAAGCCGATATCCTCTATTGCCCTGATGCCGCCGAAACGCTTCGAAAGGCTCCTAACTTCCAAAAGAATCACTTTTCCTCCCGAGAAGCCCCTGAGGTCTGAATACCATCAGAAACACCAGTCCGCTGCCCACGGCAAGCATGCGGTATAGCTGCGCATCTCTTAGGACCTCCGGCAGAAAGACAAGCACCACAGCCCCCATGACTACCCCGGCAATACTGCCTATGCCCCCTATTATTACCATGCATAATATCAGAACCGATTCCATGAAGGTAAAACTCTCAGGTGATACGAACCTCATCTTGGCAGCGAAAAGACACCCTGCCAGCCCTGCCCAGAAGGCTCCGAAGGCAACTGAATAGAGCTTGTACATCATGGTATTGACACCCATTGCCGAGGAGGCAATCTCATCCTCTCTTATGGCGATCCAGGCCCTGCCTATCTTCGAATCCTCGACTCTCTTCATAATGAAAAATGATAGCAGCACGAAAAAAAAGACCAGATAATAATAATGGGAAATCTTCCCTATGGAGATGTCGGCCAGATTTGGCGGGGCGATGCCTGATATGCCGTTTGGACCTCTTGTGAAGCTGTCCCAATTATTGAGCACAAGCCTGACGATCTCTCCGAAACCGAGGGTGACTATCGCCAGATAATCGCCTTTCAGTCTTAGCGCCGGGATCGCCAGAAGAAACCCAAAAAGGGTCGTAATGACCAGAGACAGGGGCAGAGCGGACCAAAAACCTACCCCCATTTTTGTATTGAGAAGGGCATAGCTATAGGCGCCGATAGCATAATATGCGACAAAACCCAGATTAAGCAGACCGGC
>OUUY01000032.1 GCA_900302705.1 Candidatus Sulfobium mesophilum | reverse complement strand
GCCAGGTTTGCAAGCCATACGAGCGAAGCCTCCTCAGTTGCTATCACATAATCGACCTGTTCTTCCTTTTCTGTCTCCCCCAGCATAACGTGTCCTATCCACTCAGGCGCCCATGCCGGTTTGTTCTTCTGGAAGAACCGCTCGCCATAAATGCCGTTGGGATAACGAACGAGCGAGAGGGGGCGACCTTTCAAGTGCGCAAGTATTGTAGGGGCGACCTTCAGATAATACTCGATCAACTCAGCCTTCATGATATTGTCGTCGGGGTAAAGAAGTTTCCTGAGATTAGAAAGTTCAATCTTTCGCTTACCGACCTGGGCTATTTGCGATGTCCTTGGCAAGGGTATTAACTATTTTCCTTTTTTCTTTTCTTTACGCCTGAACCTGCAAGCTCTTGAAAACGTATCGCCATTTCAGGCCCTATGGCCTCTCCCTCATGCTTAAAGAAAACATAGGCCCTCTCCCATTTTTGAGAAAGGATCCTCTGCAGCCACCGTGAAAGATCAGCATCCGCATAGTCGGAGTGGCGCAGACGCAGATATCCCCACGCAGCAGTGCTGACAATCTCATTTGCAGGACTCTCTACAGCATCCGAAATGCAAAGACTACATCCCTTCTCACGCAGGACATGAAGCATATCGCTGCCACTGAACCATGACGGGCTGCGAAACTCGAATGCGCATAACATATCGTCAGGGAGAAGGTCCAGAAAGGCCTCTAGTGTATGGATGTCTGCACGAAAACTTCCCGGAAACTGAAAAAGGACCGGCCCCAGTTTTTTTCCCAAAACAGGGAGAGACTGCAGGAGATATTCGATCTCTACCTCGACATTCCTCAGCCGTTTCAAATGGGTAATGACCTGAGGCGCCTTGAGCGCGAAGATAAAATCATCAGGGACCTGCCCCGCCCATGACATAAGAACGTCCACTTTAGGCATGTGATAAAAGGTATTATTAATCTCGACAGAATTGAAGCGCTCCGCATAGAAACTAAGCATTTCCTTGGGAGAAGTCTTCTGGGGATAGAAACTTCCTTTCCATTCCTTATACCCATACCCGCTTGTTCCGATATAGATTTTCATATCTCCAATCAATCCTTTATAGCAGTTTAGCACCTGATATTGGCGGACGGAAGGGGTGTTTCAATGGGATGGCAAGTTAAACAGGCAAAAAGAAAGGTCGCAGGCTATACAGCCGCGACCCGAGTGCAGTGGAAAATCAATTACTCCACGTCTCTCATAAATTTGAAATAAACCATTGTCCAATTTCCGAGTACTATTGCGGTAATGGCAATGAGGCTGGCCAGGGACATCGTCGACATGCCGGTAACACCATGACCGAGATTGCAACCTCCTGCGATAACCGCACCTATCCCCATAAGGATACTCCCGAAAAATACCGTCAGCACTTCCTTTGCCGGCGGGATCTTCCATTTGAACTCTTTAAGACCGGATGAACTCAGAGCTGCGCCGATAGGCACGGCAAGGATAAAAAATACACCCCAGGTGCCCTTAAACAACCCGATAAAGCTGAATTCCGGAAACGGGGAATGGGAGCTGTTGGTAAGCACGGAGTTAAAGAATTCCCTTAAGGGCGTGGTAATAGCAAGGCCTCTCGGAACTCCCCCAAAGAAAGACGATATTTCCCACGCGCAAATGGTCAATAATCCGATTAACACCCCGGTCAAGCCCCATGAATAACCCTTGCCGGACTTGCCGAAGGTTGGCTTTCCCTTAAAGACAAAGGCCAGCACTAAAACGGAGAAGACCGCGATGGTTACCCATTTAGCCGTTAAGCTGCCTCCAAAAAGATCCCATATGGCGGGGTTAGTCTTTCCGGCAATCTCGACCTTGAAGCCCTTTAAGAATTTATTGATCGGGCTCAATAGTCCGTCGGCTGTCATGCCGATACCGAAGAAAAACCCTATGACCGCAATCATTGCAGCCATCTGGCCCTCTCCAACCCTATAGACGATTCCACTTGCGCAACCGCCGGCAAGAACAATCCCCAGTCCGAAGAGAAAGCCACCGAGGATGTTGGCAATCGGCACGAAATTCTGGCGCAACAGAGTTGCTGAGACAAGCTGACCCGTTTCATGATCAAAAGACATGATCAGCCCGGCATCTTCAAGTACATTCGTGCCTATAAGGGCGACCACCACGCAAAGGAGATAAGACCTGAAAAGGGTGAAATCCTTTATAAAAATTATATCCCTGAATGCAGAGTTGAGACAGAAACGTCCTCTTTGAAGAATAAACCCGAGCGCAAGTCCAAGTGCCACCGCTGTCAAGGCGGAGACATAACTACTGTAAAGCATGCCCTTTCCTCCCCGTTAATACTATTTTTTTATCGTTAAAGTGTTGCTTGATCTGTTTAATTTTAACATTTCTTAAGATCAGGAAACAACAAAATGCGGGGCAGAAAGAACACTGACCAAATCTGGGTATAAGCGGAGTCGTGTTATGGAAAAAGCTCAAAGATCATATTATTGCACAACGAGGTACGCAGGAGCATTTTGAGCCCAATGCCCAATATTATTAATACCAAAATATCTCAGCTTTGAGCCCGAAATGTGAGGAAGATCTTTCCTGCGCTTCTGTTAAGGTATTTCCGGAAACTTGATAACTATCTCCTCCCCTGTCAGGGCTTCGGCAAGGAATGTCTTCAAGTCTTTCTTTTCTTCCGCAGTCAGACCGAGCGGTTTCAGGGCTGTGTTGCCCTCACCGCCTCCCTTGTCGAAGAAATCCATAACCTCCTCAAGAGAACTAAAGACTCCGTTATGCATATAGGGTCCAGACTTTGCGATATCCCGAAGCGTAGGGGTTCTGAAAGCCTTCCAGTCCTTTTTGTCCTTGGTGATTAGATATCTCCCAGGGTCTTCCTTAAGATTTCGGTAATCTTCATAGTGATAGACCTTTGCGACAAACCGCATAGTGGCATTTACCAGGGGGTCATTGAGCAACTTAGGGTTTTCAGGCACATGAAGGGCATAGAATTTATCGTCCGTAAGATCAGCGCCAAAGTGGCATTCAGCACACCGTCCTTTGCCTTTGAAAACCTCCAACCCCCTTCTGGCACCGGCTGAAAGAGCGTCTGTCTTGCCGTTTAGAAACAAGTCGAGAGGTGAATTTTTTGATATAAGCGTCCTTTCGAAAGAGGCAATCGCCATCGCGATCCTTTCCCGGCTTACCTCCGCGCCAAATACCTTCCTGAACTCCTCGACATATTCCGGCACTGACCGTATATATTCCTCGAGATAATCCAGGTTTTTGTTCATCTCAAAGGCCGACATCATCGGAAAAAGTACCTGCTCTTCGAGTGTCTGCGCCCTTCCGTCGTGAAAAAGATATTTGCGATAAGCCACGTTTACCAGCGTCGGTGAATTTCTCCAGCTTTTTGTTGTCGGATAACTGAGAGATATGTCGAGTCCATCTGCAAAGGCGAGCTCCGGGTTATGGCAGGTACCGCAGTTCATCGTGCCGTCGCCCGAAAGCCGCCTGTCAAAGAAAAGTTTTTTC
>OUUY01000079.1 GCA_900302705.1 Candidatus Sulfobium mesophilum | reverse complement strand
GGAAGGTACCGGCAGCGAGATTCAGCAATGAGACGGGCGCAATAACAGAGAGGCCTCTGATAACGCTGTAGACCATTTGCAGGATCTTGTCCCGCCAGCCTTACGCTTCACGTTACATGTGAATATGGTTTCGCACGGCCGTAAGATATGCACGGCGCGATCTCCTAAGTGTGGTGAATGCGTAATAGCGGCTTTATGTCAAAATCCCAGGGGCTTGGCCCAGAGTTGCTGAAAACAACAGCTCCCGTTTGAACCCCTCTATCTTGAATGGTGGCGTCGCTACGAGGAGTACATGTTAAATTACTGCAAAATAAAAATCACTCAAGTCAATTTCATTTCTTGTGAAAATAATTTCGCCTTTTCGGAAAAAATTTCATCTTTTGTGACGAAATTTTCTTTTCTTCTGAAAACCCAGACCTATATTGTTTAACAGAGTTGTTGCAATTCCCCCTTTGAAAAATCAAGAACTTGCGGGGCAGTTTAACATATAAGATGCAACGAATTTAACAGATATCTTGCAATAAAGCAGATGGTTTCACACATATGTTGCAATTTTCCGGAAATAGATACTGAGTCCCCTAATCTGAGACTCAGTGGGACTTCAACCCACCTGACAGTCAAACTGCCACGCACACATTATGGGACTGTCCGACTGCCTGCGTCCGTTCATCGCCGGCTCCTGAAGTTCGTTCTTTCCGGCACGTTCCTCAGGCCCATCTCCTGAGGAAAGACACAGGCTCTCCCGGTTCTCTCGCATGGAGTTTCCGAACATGCTGGAGGTCTCCGACCGCGCAGGGTCAGACATGCCCTTGCCATCTTGCACATGTCCGTGTTGCCTTCCGTATACCTTGACAACGTCGGCACCCTGGGAATAAAGTTTTCGCGGCTCAATACTCCGCCTGTCCGTACCACTGTCATTGCTTCGCCTGTGACCTTACGGCCACCTGCGCCTGACTCGGGGTCATTGTGGTTGGCTAGACCTTCAATGTAAGACTCTTTCATTCTCAACTCCATGCCGGTTTATCCCGGCGCACCAAGGTTTCTCTTGGAATTAAATGTTCTGTGAGAAACTTACCGATCAAGGCTTCGATCAATAGACACAGGCCTGCCCAACGGCAGCCGGCCGCCCGTGAAGGCGGCCAGCAAAGTCAACCGACATAACAGTTCTGAGAGACTAATTGTTGCTGGCGTTAGGGTTTTCCAACTTCTTCATAACCCCTTCCAGCGCCTTCTTCAGGCTGAGCGTGTCCGCCTTTTGCCGCGGCGGATACTCCGCAATGCTCTTCAAATGTTCCGCGATGAAGGGAGATGCGGCAGTTGGCGCCCACATCTTTTTTGCGAAGAATACTCGCCCGATATAGCCCCACTCTTTCGATTCTGGATCGAACTTCTCCATCGGGTCCATAAGCAGGTTGAACACATACGGAACATTCGGGTAGTATTTTTCGTTCCACCAGAGTCCTTCCGGCTTCAAACCTATATGCATTTTCCAGCCGTCCACGCGGATGGCCATCAGGTCGGTCTCGTCATAGTAGAAGAACTCGCGGCGGGCGGACCTTTCGGTCTTACCAGTCCAGTAGTCGAGCTGGTTGTAGCCGTCAAGATGGACCTTGTAGGTCATGTCGCCCATCTTCCTGCCGGTAAGCAACTCTTCCTTCAGATTCGGCATGCCCGCTGCCGCAGCCAGGGTTACAAAGAGGTCCTCGTGGCTCTGGATGCCGTTGAGTTCAGTTCCGGGCTTGATGTGGCCTGGCCATTTGGCGAGCATCGGCACACGGAAACCACCTTCCCACGAGGTTCCCTTCTCGCCGCGGAAAGGCCCCATTCCGCCGTCTGGCCACATCATCGTCTCCACACCATTGTCAGTGGAATAAATGACGATGGTGTTGTCTGCGACACCCAACTCTTCGAGCTTTTTCAGGAGCGCTCCGACTTGCTCGTCATGTTCGAGCATCTTGGCGCGTACAACGTCTTCTTCGGCTCGGCCTTCGTTTACGGCCATCTTGACATACTTCTCTGTCGGATGAGACCAGATATGGATGGCGGTAGTGTTGAACCAGACAAAGAAGGGCTTGTCACCCTTGCCGACCTTGTCCAAGTACTTCAGTGTTGCGTCAGTCACCTCCTGGTCGAAGGTCTCCATCCTTTTGCGCGTCAACGGCCCCTTTTTTTCGATCTTCTGCTTGCCCACTCGTCCGAAAACAGGATCCTCAGTAGGATCGTCCACATTCGTTGCCCAGGTGTAGAGCACTTCACGAGGACCGAACTTCTTGATGTATTCCGGGTTCTTCTGGCCGGGGTAGTCGAGCTGCTCCGGTTCCTCCTGAGCATTAAGGTGATATAGGTTCCCAAACCACTCGTCGTAGCCGTGGACCGTAGGCAGGAACTCGTTGCGGTCACCCAGGTGGTTCTTGCCGAACTGTGCAGTAGCGTAGCCCTGGGATTTCAGAACCTCGGCCAACGTCGGATCCTCCTTCTGGATTCCAAGTTTTGAGCCGGGGATGCCGATGGTTGTCATGCCGGTCCGAAGCGGGAGCTGACCCGTCATAAACGCCGCACGTCCGGCGGTGCAGCTGGCCTGGCCATAGTGGTCGGTAAAAATCGCGCCCTGTTTCGCTATGCTGTCGATGTTGGGGGTCTTGCCCATCATGCCGTGCGTATAGGCCCCGACATTCCACATGCCGATATCATCACCCCAGATGACCAGGATGTTCGGCTTCTTAGACTGCGTTGGTGTGTCTGCTGCTTTTGCAGGTGCAACTGCTGCAGTAGTCATAGCGGCTGCGGCAAGGATGCCTCCAACTGCCGCCCACATACGAGCTTTACTGTTCCCAACGGTATGCTTTACCTCCATAGGAATCTCCTTTCAACTAACGCTTATTTTCTCTACGAGATAGTCCAGCGTGCTCTCTGCGAGCAGCATATCTTTAAGGCGCTCCATTCCACCTCCTTCTTCAAGCTCAGCCCCCAAAGCATGCGGAGTCAAACCAAACTCAATCGCCTTTTCTCTTATGCGTCTTTCCATATCCGCTTCCGTCACTTCGATCCCCTCCTGCCTCGCGATGCGCTTCAGGATAAGCATGAGCCTTACGCGGTCCACTGCCGCTTTCCATTCGGCACTCTCTTTACCTCTATCGCTATCATCGGAGCCGAACTCTGCTCTCACTAATTCAGCCGGTATATTGAAACTCACCAATTCCAGCAGTCTTTGCGAGATTATATCCCTCGGGTCTGAGCTGTCATCTCGCATAGCAAGCGAGCCAAGATCCGGGAGTTCTATATCCGGCATCGTGAGGAAGCTGACTGTAAATTGGAACGGTTTCTTCTTGCTGCAAGAGATATCTGTTAGTTCAACAGGCCCCATCGGCTCAACATCTGCATCTCTCAGGGCTTCTCTGAGCAGACGCTTCGCCACCCTTTGCGAAAGGTCCTCAAGTATCTGCTTCTGAAGGCGCTGCTCGATCACGGGTCGCGGGACCTTCCCCGGCCGGAATCCCGGCACGCGAGCTTTTTCATTTTCTGACACTATGTACTCGTAGTCATCGGCAATACTAGACCAGTCAGCCTCAACTCGCATGCGGCGATAACCATTCTCACTGGCAATAGTTTCCCATTTCACGTCTGTTTCTCCGGACGCCAATGCTCTGCCGCATAGGTTCGCGGTTCCTTCACAACACTCTCTCCGAGACCCCGGACGATCTTCTGGATGGAGGGGTCTATATGAGAAAAGAATTTCTTCCATCCGCTGCAAAGATAATTCAGTCCCGGCTCACCGTCAGGCGTTTTTATAAAACGGTTTTTGGGGCATTCGCCAAAGCAGGCGAACTGGTATTCGCATTTACGGCAGTACCCGGGAAGCAGTTCTTCCTTTGCCATGCCGAAGCGCCCCTGATGCTCTGAATATGCCATCTCCTCAAGCGGCTTTTCTTTGATGTTGCCGACGCGATACTCCGGATATACATAATGGTCACATGCATAGACTGACCCGTCGCGCTCGAGGGCCAGCCCCTTGCCGCACATTGGCGCCTGCGTGCAGAGGGGGGAGATATGCCCCATCCAGGTCTCAACAGCTGCCTCGAAGTAATGCACGTAGATATTGCCGAGGTCATTTTTAAACCATTCATCGAAGATACGGCAGAGGAAGTCTCCCCAGTCATCTGGATCGACACTCCACTCCTCCACAACAGACTCGGCAGTGCCGGGGCGCGCGTTGGGAGAACCCAAGAGAGGCATTAATCGGACATCCCAACGCTGGGGTGCAACCTGCCGGAACCCTATGGGCTCGACGATAGGTATAAACTGCATGCGCCTTGAGCCGATCTCGTCGCGGAGAAAACGATAAACCTCAAGAGGATGTTTTGCTGTCAAACGGTTCACGCAACTCAGAGTTGCAAAGTTTATCTTGTTCTTTCTGAGAAGCTTTGCTGCCCGGAAGACCCGGTCGAAGCTGCCCTGTCCGCTCTTGTCCCGGCGGTAATGATCGTGCAGGCTCTTCGGCCCGTCTATCGACAGACCAACGAGGAAGTTCTCCTCGCGGAGGAACTCGCACCATCCCTCATCCAGATTCGTGCCGTTGGTCTGCAGGTCGTTCTCGAACCGCACGTGAGGAGGACAATATTTCTTTTCTAGTTCAACCACCTTCCTGAAAAAGTCTATGCCGAGCAAGGTTGACTCCCCGCCCTGCCAGGAAAAGACGACCTCCTTGTGGTTCTGTCCCTCGAAATACTGCCGGATGAAGTTTTCAAGCACCTCATCGGAGATGCGCCATTGTTCCGGCCTACCGAGCAGTTCTTCCTTCGAGAGGTAGTAGCAGTAAGAGCAGGCGAGGTTGCAGAGCGAGCCTGTGGGCTTCACCATCACATGCATGCGTTTGACCGGCTTGCCGCGCCACAAACGGACTGGTGGATGAGTTGTTCGCATTGTCAAGGCAGCATCAGCTTGTCTTTGTTTCTTCATCGCAATATTAACTCCGGTTTATTCAGTAAATAGCCATGTGACAAATTATCGCATGAATATATATACCATGCTAGCCCTTCATCGCAACCAATACGTGTTTATCTTAGGAAGCGTGATATGGTCGTAAGGATGGTTTTCCGGGTCGGTGGAATCGATAAAAAGGGGGTGTTTAGTTCGGGGCGAAAGCGTCTCCGCCTATCTTTCTAAGCTTACTTTTGCCGTTACCGCCGATAACAATCAAGACTGTTCCATCTGCAAGAAGTATAAGGTTTAAAATCATGCTGATCCCATGCAACGCCCTGAATTGTTTTCTGGCCGGCGAGTCAGCAGGAGTTGTCTCAAAAGACGATATCTCTTGTTTGATTTTCCTGGCTGCCGGATAAAGCCCAAAGTTTACGAACAATGTCATCAAAACGGCAATACATAGTGCAACAAAGATAAACTTGGGCCTTGATCTTCTTTTCCAGCCCGACAAAAGAAAGGCAACAGCGGCCAAGCACACGACAACGAGAATGTAAGGGAAATATAATGGGAATAATTTATCTACTATGGCGCTCGCACTATCTCGCCCAAAAGTCTTGAATACAGCTGGAGTAACCAGAAATGTGTATATAGAAATTCCGCCAACCCAAAGACAAGATTAATGAATAAGGATATCTTATAATTCATGGGTCGGCACGTATGATAAAAGAAAAGGCTATCCCAAAAGATAGCCTGGCATAATTAAGCCCTATTATAAAAACCCAGATTCGTCGAAACTGCAGAACTTTACTCAAACACCTAATGTAGGATGCAGCAAAGTCCTGCAAGCCACCCGTTGATTTATAAGCCTTTATTATCCGCTATGCAATAAAGTTCTGCGCGAAATTGCAATGAAATATGTCAAAATCCTACTATTTTGCAGTAAAGTTCGGAATGTCCTGTCACTGCCAAGGTCGAACGGTGTTTCTTTCAGATCGTAATATCCCCTGCGATTAACTTCCTGAAATACACGACAGTTTCGGTTTTAGAGAACTGTTTTTTACCGTTCGTACCAAATACATTTCAAAAGGGATAATGATTCACGTCCTCTTTGTGTAATGTTGTCTGGGACATACATATCTCAAATGCATACTTTGACAGGCATCTCGCGAGGATGTTTATCGTTTGCTAAAAAGAAATCCTTCCTCACAATGACCGCCTTCAAGGGAGCGGTGATCATCGGCGCAGTATACAAGTTTATTGTCCTTCGATGGTTCTATCCCGTAGTAGTACCTTTTCGAGCATGGAGTCCGGCACCACCGAGCAGACGAAGCAGTAATGCAGTATGTCTTGTTGTAAAGGATGATCTTTATCTCTGCCACACCTGCGTTCCTTTAATTATAGGGAGCATAGTTAATGTCTTCCTTTTCCGCTGGAATATGCCAGTCTTTGTAAAACGAGTCCTAAGAGGGGGCCAGACATATGTATTCGAGGTTTTACTATAATGGATAACTGCTTATTAATAAAGTAAAATTTGGTCTTCTGCTCGATTACGATATTCTGCCCAATATTCGCGGATTTTTTGGGGCCTTGGCCTGTTTTGAAGGCGGTTAAATTAATATTTTCTTCCCCAAGAAAATTATTTTTTCCATCTAAATTAATGGCCTTTTCAGGTCTTTTTTGCAATTTTTTTGAGGAATCTCTGACCTTCTAAATCAGAGGCTCTCCCCGTAACACCATGAAATTACGCCATTGTCTTCTTAGCTGTTGCAGTAACTATGTTAAGACGTTGCAACAACTATGTTAAGAATTGCACGAACTATGTTAAACATCATCAGCATCCTACACCTAAATATCTATATTTCTCGCCTCAAGCGCATGCTTGACGATAAAATCTTTCCTCGGCTCGACCTGATCGCCCATAAGTATAGTGAATATCTCATCAGCCTGGACACTGTCTTCGATGCTCACCTGTAGAAGCGTCCTTTTCTCGGGGTCCATCGTCGTCTCCCAAAGCTGATGCGGGTTCATCTCCCCCAGGCCCTTATATCTCTGGATCGAAAGCCCCTTCCTGGCCGCCTCGAATATAAACCCGTAGAGTTCAGTCGTTGAATTAAGGGTCTTCGGTCCTTCCTTTGTGGAAATGGTATATGGCGGCTTGCCCATCTCTTTTATATAGCCGTGGAGGGTTTCAAGTTCCCTAAACTCAGGGGACAAAAGCAGATTTGAATCCAAAATGAGTTTGTAGTTCTGTCTTCTGATTTCAACACGGAAGCCCTCGTGTTCTTCGTCTTCTGAGATTTCGCCGACAGTAGCGTCCGAGATAGCCTTCTGGATTTTCTCAAGAAGGGAGGCGATGGCCTTTTTGTCTTTAAGCACGGACTTGTTGATTCCCTCATCAATCAGGATCCTTAGTACTGCGGGTTCCCTTCTTCTACGTCTGAACCATTCCAGCAATTTCTCGTAGCTCGAGAGGCGCTTAAGGAAGGGGATTAACGCCTTCCCCTTTACCTCCTGCCCCTTGATCGTCACTGCTATATCTTCGGATGCGAGTTCAAAAAGCATATTCTGCATCTCGTTTTCGTTTTGAATATATTTTTCTGTCTTGCCCTTTTTTACCTTGAATAAAGGCGGCTGGGCTATGTAGAGATATCCGTTTTCGATAACCTGCGGCATCTGGCGATAAAAAAAAGTCAGAAGCAGCGTCCTTATATGCGCGCCGTCGACATCCGCATCTGTCATAAGGACGATCTTATGGTATCTTATTTTCGATACGTCGAAGTCGTCAGCCCCAATGCCTGTCCCCATGGCGGTGATGAGTATCCTTATCTCCTCAGAGCCAAGCATCTTATCGAACCTGGCCTTCTCAACATTTAAAATCTTTCCCCTAAGGGGCAAAATTGCCTGCATCCGCCGGTCCCTGCCCTGCTTTGCCGAGCCGCCGGCCGAATCGCCCTCGACGATGAAAAGTTCGCTAAGACCCGGATCTTTTTCCGAGCAGTCAGCCAGTTTCCCCGGAAGTCCTGTATCTTCGAGCGCCCCTTTTCTCCTTGTCAGTTCCCTGGCTTTTCTTGCTGCCTCTCTGGCCCTTGCCGCCTGGATCGCCTTTTCGATTATCTTTCTGGCGATAGAGGGGTTCTCCTCAAAATATGTCGAAAGCGTATCGTTTACAATTGACTCGACGATGCCTTTGACCTCGCTGTTGCCGAGCTTCATCTTGGTCTGACCCTCAAACTGAGGGTTCGGCAACTTTACACTTATAACAGCGGTAAGTCCCTCTCTGATGTCATCGCCCGAAATGCTCTCCCCCTTACCATTTTTTAAAATCGAAGCAGACGTAGCATAGCTGTTGGCTGTTCTCGTCAGGGCTGATTTGAACCCTATAAGATGGGTGCCGCCCTCCTTCGTATTGATATTATTGGCGAAGGTAAAAATGGTCTCTGCGTAGCTGTCGTTATATTGAAGGGCGACCTCTGCGGCGATGCCGTCTTTTTCGCCTGAGACATACACCGGTTTGGGATGAAGCGGGGTCTTGTTCTTATTTAAGTGCTCAACAAAAGAGACTATCCCGCCTTTATAGAGAAATTCCTGGTTCTTATCTACCCTCTCGTCAAGGATGGTTATCTTTAACCCCTTGTTCAGGAAAGCCAGCTCCCTTAGCCTCTGGGAAAGTATGTCGTAGCTGAATTCAGTCATCTCAGTGAATATTTCGGGGTCCGGCTTAAAAGTGACCTTGGTGCCTCTGCTCTTTGTCTTTCCGACAACTGCCAGTGGCCCTCCGGGCTTGCCCCGCTCGAACCGCTGATGAAAGACCTGACCGTTTTGCTTGATCTCGACCTCTAACCATTCAGAAAGAGCGTTGACCACCGATATTCCCACGCCATGAAGCCCGCCTGAGATCTTATATGCCTTGGACTCGAATTTTCCGCCTGCATGGAGCTCCGTAAGGACCACTTCGGCGGCCGTCCTTTTTTCAGGGTCGCCGGGATGGGGTCCTGTAGGAATACCCCTCCCATCATCTATAACCGAGCAGCTTCCATCGTGATGTAAAATGACGTCAATATTGCTGCAGTATCCTGCAAGCGCCTCATCAACGCTGTTGTCTACGGCCTCGTAGACAAGATGGTGGAGCCCTTCGGGACCTGTCGAGCCTATATACATCGCAGGCCTCTTTCTTACGGCGCTGAGGCCTTTTAGAATCTTGATGTCCTCGGCCCCGTAGGTTTCGGCCTTTTGCACTACATTTTTTTCTTCCATTGTCCCTCTATATTTAGTTTTCTCTAAAGTTATTGCTGGGATTCAAACTCCATCCCCTGCTAAATCCTCATAGGCATTATCACGCAGCGGTAATCCTCATCCTTCTCCTCCCTGATAAGGACAGGGCTTAAGGGCGCCTGAAGATCTAACGCCACTTTTTCAGCTGCCATTGCCTCAAGGATATCTATCAGATACCTGGCGTTAAAGCCAAGGGATAACTCATCCCCCTTGTATTCCACGCTCAGCTCGTCACGGGCCTCGCCTAAGTCAGGATTGGAAGATGAAATTGCTATTAACCCATTTGACAGATCGACCTTTACAGCGTTTGACCTTTCCCGGGACATTATGGCCACCCTGCGCAGGGTCTTTACAAACGCTTCTCTTGCGACAATCACCTTTTTCTCGGCTGAAGAAGGAAGCACCTGCTCATAATTGGGATAAGTTCCCTCTATCAATCTGGTAAGGAATTGTATCTCCCCCACAGAAAAAAGAACATGGTTCTTACATAGCGTCATACGCACATTGTCTTCATGCTTATCGAGAAGTTTCCTCAGCTCGCCAGCCGCCTTCCTGGGAATAATCAGTTTTCGCTCCTCTTTAACCGCTCCTTCGAAGTCTCTTTTTATCATGGCCAGCCGGTGGCCGTCCGTCCCTACCACAACGGTCTTAACGTCAGGCACGATGTGAAACAAAAGACCGTTCAGGGTGTACCGGGTATCGCTTTCGCCTGCCGCGTAAATTGTCTTTTCTATAACCTCTGACAATACCTTTGCGCCTACCTGGATCTCCTCCATATCTTCCATTCCGGGCCAGGCCGGAAATTCCTTCGCAGACAGACATGCCAGCCTGAAGCTGCTGGCTCCCGCCTTAAGTTTCAGCCACTGATCATCGACCGATTCCATCATGAGGTCCCCCTCGACCTCTCTTACGATCTCGAACATCTTCCTTGCGGGGATACATATTTTTCCTTCCTTTTCCACCTTTATCTGGAGGGGCTCCTTCAGGGCAGTGTCAAGGTCTGTCGCAGTGATAAATGAGCCGGCCTTTCCGGCATCAAGGAGAAAATGGCTCAGAATAGGCATCGTGTTCCTCTTCTCGACGATATTCTGTATGTTCGAGAGCTTCGCCTGAATTTCATCCCTGGAGACAATAATCTTCATGTAACCCCTCCTTAATTCTTTATCTTCTGCAAAAGATTCTCAATTATCCTGTTGAAAGTCTCGTCCTTAGCCCTTCGCTCCTCTATCTGTCTGCAGGCATAAATGACTGTCGCATGGTCTTTTCCTCCGAAGTTCTTTCCTATATCGTTTAAGGAGGCCTCCGTGACCTGCTTGGCCAGATACATTGCTATCTGCCTGGGGAGCGCTATATCCTTCGTCCTTCTTTTGGCCTTGATATCCGAAAGACTGATATTATAAAACTCACAGACCATTTTTTGGATGGCATCGACGCTGACCGGCCTTTCATCGTCGCGGATAATGTCTTTAAGTATCTTTTTTGTCGTATCGATATTGATATCTTCGCCTGTAAGCGACGCCTGTGCTGCAATCCGGATAAGGCAGCCCTCGAGTTCCCTTATATTGGACCTTATCTTGGTAGCAAGGAAAGTGGCAACGTCTTCCGGAATTTTCCTCAGCGCCATCATATCGGCCTTCTTGTATATGATAGCTAGCTTTGTCTCTATGTCGGGCGGTTGTATATCGGCTATAAGACCCATATTAAATCTCGACCTCAGACGATCTGTGACCTCGCTGATTTCTTTTGGGGGTCTGTCGCACGAAATGACGATCTGCTTTTGCTTTTCGTAAAGGGCGTTGAAGGTGTAAAAGAACTCCTCCTGCGTTGCAGTTTTCTTTGCGATAAACTGCACGTCATCGAGCAAAAGCAGATCAAGGTTTCTGTATTTCTCCTTCAACTCGGCCATTCTGTCATGCCTCAGAGATGAAACGACTTCATTTGTGAATTGCTCGGAAGAAACGTAGAGAACAGAGAAATCACCGCGTGAATCTAGCACCTTATTGCCTATGGCATTCATTAAATGGGTTTTTCCAAGGCCTACCCCGCCGTAGATAAAGAGGGGATTATAGGTCCTGCCGGGAGAGTCTGCAACCGCACTGGCAGCAGCCTGGGCGAACTGGTTGCTATTACCCGTAATGAAATTCTCAAAGGTATATTTGGGGTTAAGGTAGATGCCTTTACTGGCAAGTTTTATTCTTCTGTTTTCGAGTTTCTCTATGATCTTTTTCTGTGTATTTTGCTGCTTCTCCTCGATCTTATAGCGCAGTGTGACAGGATATCCGACCACGGTCTCAATCGATTCTTTGATGAGATTAGGATAGGAATCTTCGATCCATTCTTTAAAGAAACGGTTTGGTATCTCAAGTGTTGCCGTCTGCTCTTTCAGATTGGAGAGTCTGATAGGCTTAAACCAAAGATCAAAAATCGTCCCTCCCACTTTTACTTCAATTTTCGAGAGGCTCTTATTCCATATCTCTTCTGTATTTGTATTCATAATTCAAGCGCAAGCTATATTTATTAACATATTCTTAACAATTGTTAGTAATTCATCCCGGCAGGTAAGCTATTATAGCCTAATTCGATATTTCAAACAACATTCCTGTGGTTTTTCTGTCAGTATCCTGTAGTATTTTTTTGTCAGGAAAATTTCGTGATATACTGGGCGTTTTTTTCACATAGATTTAAGTCATTTTTATCTTTGTGAATCGGTATCTTTTCTCTTTTTTCTACTTACTGACACGCCCTTCTACAACTACTGTTTTTTAAAATATATTAAGTAATAGAAGACTCTGTAATAATGTCTTGACAGAAAGAAAGCCGAAGCTTAATATTTTTCATGCCTTGTCCCTGACAATACTAGGCAAAGAATGATTCTTTTCTCTGCAAGGATAACTATTGAAAAAGAAGTCTAAAACAGAAATAGCCGGGATAGCCAGAAATATAAAGCTCCTTATTCTTGATGTCGATGGAGTATTGACTGACGGCAGCATTATTCTGGATAACAGCGGGAATGAATTCAAAGCCTTTCATGTCCGCGATGGACATGGAATAAAAATGCTGATGCGTGCCGGCATCAATGTGGCGTTTATCACGGGAAGGAAATCTGAAGTCGTAGAAAAAAGGGCCAGGGAACTAGGCATAACGGAGGTCTACCAGAAGAGTTTCGATAAACTGGCTGTGTATCTCTCGCTTGCTGAAAAATATTCGCTTTCGGATGGGGAAGTGGCCTACGTGGGAGACGATATCGTAGATCTGCCTGTGATGAAGAGGGTCGGTTTGCCTGTAACTGTCGCTGACGCAGACAGGGAGGTCAGAAAATACTCGTTGCTCGTCACTGAAAACGGAGGCGGAAGGGGTGCAGTGCGCGAGGTAACGGATATCATCCTCGGTTCAAAGGGGTTATTAAAAGGGATTATTGATGGGTACCTTAAGGCTTAACGTACCTACAGTACTTACCTTAAGCAGGATAGTCCTCATACCTTTTTTTGTCATATTAGTTTACCAGCATCCTTTTCTCGGGGCCCTGGTTTTCAGCATCGCATCGATTACTGATTTTCTGGATGGCTATCTTGCCCGGCGTTCAGGGCAGGTTACGAAATTCGGCATTGTGATGGACCCTATTGCAGACAAATTTCTTATTATTACAGCACTTATAGTGCTCGTGGATATGGAGAGGCTGCCGGCCTGGATGGCGATTGTTCTTATAGTGCGTGATTTTCTGATCACGGCATTGCGGGTTGTCGCGCTCTCAAGAGATATAGTTATACCGGCAGAGATGGGCGGAAAGCTTAAGACCTCCGCACAGATCGCTGCAATAATATGCCTCATCCTCATGGGCAATTATTTTATTGTAGATCTGTATGATGTAGGGCTTGTGCTTACCTGGATTGCGTTAGTGCTTGCTGTTGTATCAGGCGTCAAATATACCCTTGCCTTTTGGAGAACTATTTGAAAATTGTGATCTTGTCGGCCTTTGCCTACCTATTGGGGTCTTTGCCCACAGGACTGCTGATAGCTAAAATAAAAGGTATAGACCTAAAAAGCTCAGGCAGCGGCAACATAGGAGCAACGAACGTGTTGAGGACAGCCGGAAAATGGCCTGCTCTTTTGACGTTGCTGGGGGACTGCCTGAAAGGGGTTGCTGCTGTTTTTATTGCCAGATACCTTAGCGCCGGGGTATTTTTCGAGGGCGTGGTGGGCCTGTTTGCCATACTTGGACATAATTTTTCTTTGTTTCTTAAGTTCCGGGGTGGCAAGGGAGTTGCTACCAGTTTAGGAGTTTTGATTATTTATTCTCCACAAATTGCTATTTTTACTATTATAATATGGCTTATGACAGTTCTCATTTCGAAATATTCTTCTTTGGGAGCTTTAGTCTCTTTCGGTCTTCTGCCTCTTATCGCAGTGGTTTTCGATTCACCCTGGAGGGTCCCTGTCTTTTTGACTATGACCATCCTGATATTCCTGCGTCACATGGATAATATACGCCGTTTGCTGCGCGGCACAGAGTCGAAGGTGGGCGCCAGGGCATGAGATGGGCTGCTTCGTTTATAGTTATATTTTTGTGTGTCATAAGCACGCCTTCTATCTCATGGAGCGATAATTTTTCCGACAGGCAATTAAATAGCGGCATCAGAAACTCAGATGCGTATTCATACCTGCTGATAGAAGAGGCGCATAAAGACAGGGCTAATGCGATCTCCCTGTTAAAAAAGGCTCAGGAGTATTCTCCGGATCTTCCCGTCGTTTATTTTGAGTTGTCTAAAGCAGTTTTTTCATTGTCAGGGGAAGGTATATTAAACAGCTTAGATTATATAATACAGGGAATAGATGCCTATTCCAGAAATTTCTGGTGGTCTTTTACCCTTACAGGAAGTCTTGTTATGAGTGTTATCATTTCATTTGCTGCTGCCTTTGCCCTGATTGTTTTTGTGAGGCTATTTGCCGATATTACCCTTGTCGCTCATGATATAGAGGAGAGTCGCTCAAGAGGACTTAGTCTTGGCGTTATTATGGTGCTTTCAGTGGCGAGTCCCTTGTTGTTTCTTGGTGGAATGCTTCTGCTACTGGGTCTTTACATGAAAAAATACGACAGATTCACTGTTTACTTGTTTCTTGTTGTTCTTGTTCTTTATCCGATTTTTTTGAAGATGGCGACGACGTATATGAAAACTTCGTCCTCCGGCGTCTTCAAGGCTATCGTGAAAGTTAAAGAGGGAAAGGATGGCGATTACGCAATTTCCGCATTGAAAGACAGCGTGGACTATGTTCCTCTTTATTCGTATGCACTGGCATTAAAGAGGAAAGGCCGCTATGACGAAGCAATCGCTGTATATAAAAAGTTGCTTGCAACCAGACCCGACGCTGGGGTTTATGTCAATCTAGGGAACTGCTATGTGGGCTTGTATAATTTCGATGAGAGGCAGAGGTCTGTCTTGCAGCACGCAGTCCATGCTTATACCTCTGCCGTAAACATGAAACCCATGGCCTCTGCATATTACAACCTTTCTCAGGTCTCCAGGGAGATGCTGGACTTTGCCGGCGGCGAGCAATATTTCAAGTCGGCCCTGGCCGTTGACAGAGTGGCGGTATCAGAATACAGGACTATAGCCGGCCGCAACGTTAACAGGTTCGTGATAGACGAACCTCTGCCTTCTTCGGAAATCTGGAATTTTGTATATAAGCGGTTTTATATTGCTTCCTCCGGGGGGCTTGCCTCTTTTTTGTCGCTAGTGATTTCATTGGCGGCAATTATCCTGATTATTTTGTTTTATCTTAGGGATAGTATTTGGCATCAGCATGCCGTCAGGTGCAGGAAGTGCGGCACGATCCTTTGTAGTAAATGCGAAAAAAGACTTATGTGGGGAGAGATGTGTCCTCAATGCTTCGGCTCTCTTGTGAAACTGGATGAACTCGACGTGAAAGAGAGGGTCTCCTGGCTCCTGGGTATTTATGAGCAGCAGCAAAAACGAAGGGAAACCATGAAGGCATTGTCTTTCACGCTGCCTGGCCTCTCATACGTTTATGCCGGAAGAATATTGCCGGGTTTTCTGATGCTCTGGCCTTTTCTGTTTTTTCTGGTTCTTGTCATAACACTGATGACATTGCCAGACAGTGCGTTAACGTCTCACGGATTTTTCAAGTGGGCGGCATTGTGCTGCAGCGCGCTACTCTATCTTGCTTTTTATTATATTACACAAAAGAGGATTGCAAAGGGATGGCTCTAGAAGGGTCTTTAACTGATTTCGGACTGGCGGACATTTTACAGCTTATTTATTTTCAGCGGAAGACGGGGATACTCACTCTTCAGGGGAAGCTTGATAAGGTCACATTACACTTTATGGCAGGCAATGTGGTTGGGGCTGAATCACGGCGAAGAATCGATGACAACAGGCTTGGAAGGATCCTTCTTAGGCGGGGGCTGATCAAGGAAGAGGATCTGCAGGCCGCGCTTGAGGAACATAAACAAAGCAAGGTGAGGCTGGGAGATATAGTCATCGAGAAAGGGTATGTGACGAAGGAGGCCGTCCGTGACATCATCAACGGTCAGATAACAGAAACTATAATTCAACTCTTCAGCTGGAAGCAGGGGACGTATGAATTTAATGCCAGGGTTGTTCCTGAAAGCAAGGTCCTTTCCACATCGCTGGACACACAACATCTGCTGATGGAGGGACTCAGAATCGTCGATGAGTGGTCTTCTATACGGGAGAGGATTACACTGGATACAGTCTTCAGAAAAAGCGGCGCAGATACGTCGGAGCTGAGCCAGGAAGAACTCGAGATCTTAAAGTATGTCGATGGCGAAAGCGACGTCAGTACGATCATTGACCTAAGCGGAGGAGATAATTTTGAGATCTCGAAAACTCTCCTTTCACTGATGGAAAGGGGCGTGGTTGAAAAAGCTGAGGCGGCCCCTGTTATAGGCGAAGCGGTAACATTTACAGCTGAAAAGAAGAAACCCTTGCCGATGCTAAACATGCTTGTTCCGGGGGCAATCGGCCTGTCACTAGTTCTTTCCCTTTTTACGACAGCCCTTATCAGGGGAGGTCTTTCGAAAGAATTCAGGGCAGCAGGGAAAATTGAGGTGCTCAGGTCTAAAATTGAGGCATACAAATTCGAGCATTCGTTTTATCCCGCCAGCTTTGACGTTATTTCGAGCGACAGCGACCCCTGGGGGCATCAGTATATTTACAGGGTTTCAGGTGATTCATTCTTTTTGGCATCTGCCGGAGCCGACGGGAAAGAGGGTTCTGCAGATGATATTTACTGAGATCAAGGTTGCAACAGTAAAAGGTTGAAAGTTGAAGACCAATAGGCGTGACGCGTAATAACAGGGCGATTGTACTGTTAAGCGGGGGCATCGATTCATCAACTTCCCTGGCGATCGCACAAGCAGAGGGGTATGAGGTGTACGCGCTGAGTTTTAATTATAATCAGCGCCACGAGGTGGAACTCGCCTTTGCAAGACAGATCGCCAGGTCGATGAACGTTGGAAGACATCTTGTCACAGCATTTGACCTGAGGGAGGTAGGGGGTTCTGCCTTAACATCTGATATTGAAGTTCCCAAGGAAATATCGCCAGCCGCTATTCCCGTTACCTATGTGCCGGCCAGGAATACGATATTTCTTTCTTTTGCCCTGGCCTGGGCGGAGGTGCTTGAGGCGGAAAATATCTTTATTGGCGCAAACGCGGTAGACTACAGCGGATATCCGGACTGCAGGCAGGAATACTTGACGGCGTTCGAGAATATGGCTAATCTGGCAACAAAGGCATCAGTAGAAGGGAAGATGAAATTCAGGATAAATGCCCCGCTTATCTCTATGCGAAAGTCTGAGATAATAAGACGGGGGATTGACCTTGGGCTGGATTATGGACTGACGTGGAGTTGCTACGACCCGGAAGTCACGGCCACCGGGGGAAGATCCGAACGGCCGACGGGCGCTGAAAAGGCCGATTTATTCTCCTTTGATCCGGCGGAAGTGCGGGCCATGTTCCGTCCCTGCGGCCGATGCGACAGCTGTCGATTTCGGGAGAAAGGCTTTATTGAGGCCGGATTAGACGACCCCGGCAGAAGATAAGCGGAAAAATAAGTTTCGAGGAGGGCTCAATGGAAGAAAAACTGTCTCATGAGGAGTTTGTAAAAAAGGCGATAGTTACGCTGAGGAAAGAGGGCTTCAAGGGAATACATTCTGTCTACTCGGGGTTTAACGAGGCTTTCAAGAAGTATTTCCAGGAGGGCAATCCGGTGGAAGTGACAAATAAGCTCGCACAGGAAGGAAAGATCGTTATCAGGCCTGTGAAGGGCGGAGTGATGTTATATCTGCCCGAGGATGCCCCGGGGGGAGGCAGCGCGGATCAAGTCCTTAAGAAGATGGGGCTCGGCTAGGCTTGGACAAGGCAGAAAAGAACAGGCTCTTATCCGGCCTTCCATCAGTAGATGAGGTTCTTAAGAACCCTGATGGACAGGGTTGGCTTTCGCTGTTTCAAAGGACCATTGTAGTGCAGGCCGTCAGAGAAGTGATCGCCTCACGCAGAAAGGACATACTTGAGGGAAGCGCGACAGATCTGTCGCCTGCAGGTATTACGTCGGACATCCGGAATAAGATTGCCAGCCTTTCCTCTTTCAGTCTATTGCCGCTTATAAATGCAACGGGAATAGTCATTCATACAAATCTCGGCAGGGCTGTGCTTTCGGATAAGGTTCTCAGTCATGTAAGTGCTGTAAGCGGCAGCTATTCAAATCTGGAGTATGACCTGGCGGCCGGAAAACGGGGACGGCGGCACACTCACACAAAGAGACTTTTAACTGATATCACGGGCGCAGAGGATGCACTTATAGTGAACAATAATGCGGCTGCTGTGCTTTTATGTCTGAGCACGATGGCAAGAGGAAGGGAAGTCATCGTCTCAAGAAGCGAGCTTGTCGAAATAGGCGGTTCCTTCCGGGTTCCTGATGTGATGGCAGCTGGCGGGGCTGTCTTGAGGGAAGTGGGAACGACCAACAAAACCCATCTTTATGACTATGAAAATGCGATCAACGATAATACAGCCCTGATTCTCAAGGTACATCAATCAAACTATAAGATCGTGGGATTTGCTGAGGGGGTCCCAATCGAGGATCTCGTCTCTCTTAGCAGGAAACACCAGGTTCCTGTCATGTATGACCTTGGCAGTGGATGTTTAATAGACCTGAGGCCTTATGGTATCCATGATGAACCATCCGTATCCGGCATTGTCCGTTCAGGCGTCGATATTGTAACATTCAGCGGAGATAAACTACTCGGAGGGCCGCAGGGAGGAATTATCGTCGGACAAAAGCGATACGTCGAAAAAATACAGAAGAACCCGCTTGCCAGGGCAGTGCGTATAGACAAGATGGCGATAGCCGCGTTTGAGGCTACGCTCAGGGAATACAGCGATATCGAGAATGCAAAAAAAGAGATACCTGTCTTAAATATGCTGCTTCAGACGCCGGAGGAGATCCGGGCGCGCGCAAAAAAAATAGCTGCTGCACTTCAAAAAGAGGCAGGAAATGCCGATTTTGCCATATTCCGCGATGCATCAAAGGCTGGAGGCGGTTCGCTTCCCGAGGTCGAATTCCCGACATATGCGGTCTCCATAAAGCCGGCGCATATCTCGGTCAATGAACTCGAATTAAGGCTGCGTCGAAGCACCCCCCCTGTTATCGCAAGGATCAAGGATGACAGTCTTACTTTGGACGCCAGAACAATCAGAAAGAAAGATATTGACGATCTGGTAAGGGTTGTTGCCTCCTGCCTGTCTTCAGAGTGAAGTCCTTATCGGTTCCTTTTTTTTCGATCTATACCATATTATTCATTAATAACGGCTGACCGTCTTTACGCATGGACTGGGTATTTATAAAATAAAAATATAATATAATTTATAAAGTTCTGGCGAATTCAATTTATCGAATATACTCGGTAATTTGCTAAAATGGTGACCAAAGTACGGGAGCAAAATATTATAATGATGAAAAAAATTTTCGGCGGATAGATGAGACATATAATTCTCGGTACGGCTGGGCATATAGACCATGGAAAGAGTTCCCTCGTAAAAGCTCTCACGGGCATTGACCCTGATAGACTGAAAGAAGAAAAGGAACGCGGCATAACGATTGATATAGGCTTTGCGGATATTGTTTTTCCGGAGAGCGAACTGTCAGTTGGCATCGTTGACGTTCCCGGACACGAAAAACTTATCCGAAACATGCTGGCCGGCGCCGGAGGAATAGACATGGTTCTGCTGGTTATAGCGGCCGACGAGGGGATAATGCCTCAAAGTCGGGAACACCTCGCAATATGCAACCTGCTGAAGATAAAGACGGGACTTGTAGCAATTACGAAGGTGGACATCGCTGAAAAGGAATGGGTTGAGCTGGTGAAGGATGAGATAGCAGACTTCGTGAAGGGTACGTTCCTTGAGAATTCGCCGATAATACCAGTCTCGGCTAGAACTGGCGAAAATCTTGATAACCTAAAGAAAGAGATCAGGGAAGTCGCTCTCAATGTTGCTCCGAAGAATACTGGCGGCCTTTTCAGGCTTCCTATAGACAGGGTTTTTACGTTAAAAGGTTTTGGCACCGTTGTTACCGGTACGGCAATATCAGGGAAACTTTCCATAGATGACCCTATTGAAATACTGCCGGCAGATATAAAGGCCAAGGTAAGAGGGCTTCATAGCCACGGGCGCGCAATCGAAACTGCATTTGCTGGACAGAGGGTCGCAGTGAACCTGCAGGGGGTCGAGAAGGAAAGTCTGACAAGGGGAGATGTGGCTGTAACGCCTGCCAGCTTTTCCGAGACAAAAAGCCTTGATGCATATCTGGAGTTGCTTCCTGATGCACCTCCGCTAAAAAATAAAAGTTTGGTCCATTTCTACGCAGGCACTTCCGAAACTGTGGCACGGGTAATACTTTATGAAAAGGAAGAAGTACGACCGAAGGATAGCTGTTATTGTCAATTCAGACTTCAAGATCCGGTCATTGTGGTTGCGGGGGATAGATATATTATCAGAAGGTTCTCGCCCCTTGAAACCCTGGGAGGGGGAGAAATCCTTGATTCTTCACCATCCAGAAGGAGGCGCAAAGAGGGCATCGATGACCTCAGGCTGCTATATTCAGGAAGCCTTAGGCAAAAGATATCCTTAAAGATAGAAAAGTCAGGAACACAAGGGATTTCTCTCAATTCGATTAAGGGATGGATTAATACTGATCTGCAGTCATTGTCCGACACTATCGGGAATCTCCGGGAGACCGGAGAAATACATATTGTTGAAAATGAGCTAATTCATGACAAATATTTCCTGGCTATTCAAAATGAAATATTGGGAACTCTGAAGGCATTCCACAGAAAGAACCCCCTAAAGCCAGGCATGTCGAAAGAAGAAATGAGAAACCAGTTGAGGACGGATGCGCGGCTATTCAATTTTATCTTGGCGGGATTGAAAGACGTGCAGGTTGATAAAGATCTGCTCAGGCTTCGAGATTTCAAGGTTGAGCTTTCCAGCAGCGAGGAGGCATTCAGGATGAAAGTCCTTGAACTTCTTAACAAAGGCGGATTTCAGCCGCCAACAAAGGAAGAGATTTCTTCATCCCTGAAATTAGAGCCTAAACGCCTGACCGATATTTTATCTCTGATGTCTAAGGAAGCGAAGGCGGTCAAAGTGAATGACTCTCTATATCTGTCATCCCGCGTTTATGACGAAATGTTATCCCTGGTTAGGAATTTTTTTAAGAAAAAGCCCGAGATGACGGTGGCTGAGTTCAGAGATTTATTGAATACTTCGAGAAAATATGCGCTGCCCTTTCTCGAATTTCTTGATTCGCAGAAGGTTACTCTCCGGACCGGAGACGTGAGAAAGCTGCTTATTAAGATGTAAAGACTGTAACTTCTCGCCACCTCTGGCATTGTTTCACGTGGAACAACTTGTCTTGATAGTAGGGCTAACCCATATTATTCATGTATTACGAGAAGAGCACTTTTACCCTCATTCGCGTCCCGAAACGTTCGGGAAGACTGCTGGGACGCCCCCCTGATATGTCAAAGCGAGAGAATAAAGTTTATGGATATTCAGGGGCGATGTTCCACGTGGAACACCGAGAAAGGCCAAAGATTTCTTATTGAATTTGAAGGCAAAATGCTATAATACTGTCTAGTATGCATAAGATTATAGCGATTGCGAACCAAAAAGGCGGGGTAGGAAAGACGACCACAGCAATAAATCTCGCTGCAGCGCTTGCGCTTTCAGGGGAGAAGATCCTGCTGATCGACATGGATCCGCAGGGAAACTCCTCATCTGGCCTGGGAATACCCAGAGACTCCCTTCAGAAAACCCTTTACGGTGTTTTTTCGGGTGCAAGCGAGGTAGAGGATGTTATTATGTCAACAGCAGTAGAAAACCTGTTTATACTACCCTCCAGCATAGATCTGCTCGGCGCCGAGATCGAACTGGCAGGCAGAGAAGGCCGTGAGCGCCTCCTTGCCGAGACCCTGGAGAGGATAAAAAATGACTACCGTTATATCTTTATAGACTGTCCGCCATCGCTGGGGCTTCTGACGGTTAACGCGCTTGTTGCGGCAGAGTCGGTTCTTGTTCCGGTTCAATGTGAGTATTATGCGCTTGAGGGGCTGGGGCTTCTGACAAGAACACTCCGCCTTGTAAGGGCCTCTTTTAACCCAGGTATTGACATAGAAGGCATTCTGCTTACCATGTTTGACACGAGAAACAGCCTCTCTCATCAGGTTGTAATGGAGATTAAGAAACATTTCGGAGACAAGGTCTACTCGACAATAATACCTCGGAATGTCTCGCTTAGCGAGGCACCAAGCCATGGAAAGCCTATAATTCTTTACGATGTCCGGTCAAAAGGCGCTCAGAGTTATCTATCTTTGGCAAAGGAGATACTGCATGAAAGCGGCGTTGGGCAAAGGACTTAATGCCCTGATACCGGAGAAGGGTGAAGAGATCTCATACTTGGATGTCGACCGTATTATGCCCGGCAAACAGCAGCCGCGGAGGGTTTTTCACGAGGAATCTCTGAAGGAACTGGCGGCGTCAATAAAGGAAAGAGGGGTGCTGCAGCCGGTCATTGTGTCGAGGACCGGCGATGGCGCCTTTAACCTGATAGCAGGTGAACGCAGATGGCGGGCGTCTATTCTTGCGGGGCTGAAAAAAATCCCGGCACTCATAAAGAATGTCGCCTCAAAGGATTCTTTAGAGATTGCTCTCATCGAGAATATCCAACGGGAAGACCTAAATCCTATAGAGACGGCCGAGGCCTTCAATCGCCTTGTTAAGGATTTCGAACTTACACAGGAAGACCTTGCGGCAAGAGTCGGAAAGGAGCGGGCGACTGTCGCAAACTATCTTCGGTTATTGAAGCTTCCTGAAGAGATTAAGACGATGCTTTATAACGGGTCTTTAAGCATGGGACACGCACGAGCCCTTCTTTCCATTGAGGGAAGAACCCGGCAGGTCGAGGCAGCGCGGAAGATTATAAAAAGCAGTCTTAGCGTTAGAGAAACAGAGGTGATGGCGAGAAATATTTCAAAGCCGCTGAAGGGCAGCGAAAAGATACAGATCGATCCCCAGATTGCCTCGCTGGAGGAGAAACTGATAAAACATCTTGGAACTAAAGTGCATATTGTGCACAAAGGCAAGAAAGGCGGAAAGATCGAAATTGAATATTTTTCGCTGGATGAGTTCGACAGGCTGTTTGAAATATTGATGGCAGGATGAGAAAGAACATCCTTTTAACGGGTATGCCCGGCTCCGGCAAGACGACGCTGATAAGGAAACTCTCAGAGGTTTTCAAAGAGTTCAATCCTGCGGGGTTTTATACCGCAGAAATCACTGAAGACGGTGCCCAGACGGGACTGCTCATTGCGAGCCTTTTTGGCGACAGCAAGATACTCGCCCATGTTGGGCTTAAAAGTAAGTACAGCGTAGGAAGGCTGCGCGTTGATCTAAAAGGTTTTGATGCTTTGCTCGATAATGTTTTTTCGAAGGACAAAAAGACCGGCCTATATTTCATTGATGAGATTGGCAAGGCGGAATCTCTCTCTAAGAAGTTTTGCAAGCTGGTAATAGAGCTTCTTAACGGGGAGAAACCGGTTATTGCCTCAATCTCCGATAAGGGCACAGGAATTATCAGCGAGGTCAGAAAAAGGAGTGATGTTAAGATACACCCGGTTACCCTCGAAAGCCAAGATCTGAAGTTGAAAGAATTGACAATGGAGATTAGGGATCTCCTTCTCGAATAACCTCCCGAAGTATTTCCACAATGCCTAATAAGATCAGAACAGGTCTCGACTTGATAGAAAGGAACTGGCCACGGAAGTTTGATGGGGCCAGGATCGGGCTTTTGGTGCATCCTGCCTCAGTAAACCGAAATCTTGAGCATGCAGTGTCTGTATGTCTCAGGTCAAGAAAATTCAAGCTTGCGGCTCTTTTTGGACCACAGCATGGCATCAGAGGCGAAACACAGGACAACATGGTGGAGTGGACGGGATTTCATGACGATAATACCGGGCTGCCAGTTTATAGCTTATACGGTGAGGTCCGCAAGCCATCTCAGGAAATGCTTTGTGATATAGATGTGATGGTCGTTGACTTACAGGATATTGGTTCCAGATATTACACTTTTATATGGACGCTTGCTCTGGTCATGACATCGTGCCGGGATGCCGGTAAGGCAGTAGTCGTTTTGGACAGGCCTAACCCCATTGGGGGCAGTCTGACTGAGGGACCTGTTTTGGATGAGAATTACAGGTCCTTTGTTGGGTTGTATCCGATTCCTGTCAGGCACGGAATGACTATCGGGGAGATAGCATTATTTCTACAATCATTTAATCCGGGAATTGATCTGGCAGTAATAACTATGAAGGGATGGAAACGGGGAATGTGGTTTGAAGATACGGGGCTTCCATGGGTTTTGCCTTCGCCGAATATGCCGGGCGTCGATACCGCAATGGTTTATCCTGGCATATGTCTTCTTGAAGGCACGAATTTGAGCGAAGGACGGGGCACCACACGCCCTTTTGAGATCTTTGGAGCCCCGTTTATCAACCCTGATACCTTGATAAAAGAACTGTCAGAATTCGACCTGCCCGGGGTCATATTCCGACCCCTTTCTTTTCTGCCTACTTTCCAAAAATATGCCGGCGAATTATGCGGCGGCGCACAGATACATGTTACGGAACGGCGGAAATTCAGGCCCTTTAAAACCGGAGTTGCAATTATTAAAGCTATTTTTGAGCTATACGGGGATTTCTTTTCATGGAAAAGCCCGCCTTATGAATATGAGAAAAATCTTCTGCCCATTGACATATTGGCGGGCACAGACAGGGTACGGAGAGACATCGAAGGGGGGCTTAGTGTTAAAGAAATGGAGAAATGGTGGGCCGAGGAATTAAAGATATTTAATAAGTCCATAAGAAATAGTTATATCATGTACAGTGGAAACGATTAAAGCTTTTATATTAGCTGCGGGGTTAGGGGAAAGGCTAAGGCCAATAACAAATCACCTGCCAAAACCGCTTCTTCCTGTTCTTGGAGAGCCCATTATCGAGCGGCTGGCAAGGAAAGTGTTTTCAGTTCCCGTCGTTCGTGCCGGTGTAAACACGCACTACAAGGCAGAAATGCTTTATCATTGGGCTGAAACTTCATCTTGCGCCGGCAGAATCGAACTATTTAACGAGTCTATAATACTGGGGACCGGAGGGGCTTTAAAAAACGCAGAGCATTTTCTGCGTGGGTCCACATTCTTAGTCCATAATGCAGACATTGTTTCGGACATAAACCTTAGAGCCCTTATTGAAAGACATCTCTCTGAAGGTAATGTTGCTACACTTGCGGTTCACAGTCATCCTGAATTCAGTAACGTCTGGGTCCATGAAGAAGGGACGCTGCTATCAGTTGGCGGTAATCAGCCGAAACAAATGGGTGTTCGCAGGGTTGCCTTTACAGGGATAGCGGTTTATTCCGAGAGGTTTTTGGATTTACTCCCCGCCGGAAACTCAAGTGTTATAGATGCGTGGCACAGAGCCTTAAAGTCAGGTCTTAGAGTGGGCACGGTTAGCTTCAACGGCTGTAGATGGACTGATATAGGGACTGCCGAGGCTTATTCCTCACTAGTCTTTTCATCGCTGAAAGCAGATGGCGAGGTTCTCTACATCCATCCTTCAGTTGAATGCAAGGGGCTGGGTTTAGGAGCGGATACGGTAATTGAAAAGGGTTGTATTATCGGGAGAAGAGCATCGGTCCGGGGCTCGATTCTGCTGGGTGCAAGGGTTGTTGAAGGTTCCTATATAGAAAACTCTATAGTAGGGCCAGACTATGTTGTCAGCCTGAAGGAACCTCAAGATCCGTCTTCCCTGCCTTCAAGCTTAATTTCGGGATTGCCTAGTGACTTTTCAGATAAGATCTCGATGACACTTATCGGCCTTGGGGGATCAGACAGGAAATACTACAGAATAAGGGGCGGAAGCAAAACAGCAGTCCTCATGGAGTGCCCAAAAGACGATCCGGATTACCAAAGGCAGGTGGCATATACACAGTTTTTCAGAAAGCTCTCTGTGCCTGTTCCGGCACTGCTGGGTTTTTACACCGACGGCTCTGTCCAGCCGCTCCTGGCAAGAGGCGGACATGTATATCTGCTTTTTGAGGATCTTGGCGACATCTCTCTCTACTCATGGCTTAAGTGCCAAAAAGATGCTGGGACTATTGAAGATCTCTACCGGCGAGTTATAGACATCATGATTGCCTTGCATACGAGGATTACAGATAATGTCTCGGACTGTGTATTGTTGCAATCGAGGGTATTTGATGCAGATTATCTACGGTGGGAAACGGATTATTTTATGAATAGATACATAGCTGGCCCAAAGGGTATCCCGGTCCCGAATGCATCATTGCTGAGCAGAGAATTTGACAGGCTTGCGGCGCTTGTGGATTCCTTCGAAAAGACTGTGCTTCACAGAGACTTTCAGTCGCAAAACGTTATGGTCACCAAAGGAGATGTCCCCAGAATTATCGATTATCAAGGGGCAAGGATTGGACCTCCAGCCTATGATCTCGCTTCACTGTTATGGGATCCCTATGCACCTATTGACCCTATTTGCCGGGAAAGGTTGTTGGAATATTATATTAAGGGGGTTAGTGATTATCAGGGATCTGCCTTTGGTGAAGAAGTCTTTCGGCAGACGTTAATCCCATGCCGTCTTCAGAGGCATATGCAGGCGCTGGGAGCATACGGATTTCTCTCAGCCGTAAAAGGCAGGTCATATTTCTTAAAATATGTTCCTAAAGCGCTTCAGTACCTGAAAGAAGAAGTGGAAGCCGCAAAGAACGAATATCCTTTGCTGTTTGAACTTGTATCCGGCCTTCATGAGAAGATTGACTGTTGATTTTGATGAAGTGCAAAAGGCCATGGAAGATACGGTCAGAGATGCCTTTGATTATTTCCTGGATCTGAAGTCCGGAGACGTCCTTATCCTTTCCGAGGACATCCTCGACAGGGCGCGGCTATTGCTTTCCCGGAATATTGATGAGGACATGGAGAATTTCGAAGAAGTCGTATTCGATCAGGAGATTGATATTCCGGCGTGGATGGAGGACGAGGTCGAACTGGCACTGGACATTTTTCTTGGTGGAGACAGCTATGTCAGGATACCGGAGAGGTCCCCTCGAAATGTATTTGCTGCAATGGCTGAATTTATTGAGAACATCCAGGATGCTGGACTGAGGGAGGGCCTTAGGCAGTTGCTAAGCGGGCAGGGCACTTTCCGCAGATTCAAAGACGCCCTTGAACCCTATCCTAAGCTCAGGAAGCTATGGTATGGCTATAATGCAAAGGCAGCAAAACGAGAAATAATAGAATGGCTTGAGTCGCTCTCAATTGAGGCAATAGCTCAAAGATCATAAAAGAAAAGGCCCTTCCGATACACGGAAAGGCCTTTCTAATTAGCTCGTACATTAAGACGTTCTTAGTTGTGAGCCTTTACTTCCTCAGTCGTTTTTGCTTTTCCGAGACTACCGAGGGCATCGACTGCCCAGGCGAGGGCGGTTCCGAATACCGAGCCTAGCACTATGCTTGCAGCTGCTCCACAGAAAAGGCCAATTAAAACGCCCACCACAGTGATCATCCTTACGATGGTTGTGGGCTCTACCGGTCCCCCGGCAAGCCTGCTCATCAGTACCAGCGCCCCATAACTGCCGAAATAAAACCCAGGCATAACCCCGAACACCAGAAACACTATCGCACCCAAAGCTGCCCCTATCTTCGTCCCTACCTTCATCGTCCTTTTTCTTTCTTCCTTCATGACACTTCCTCCTTTTGCTTTTTTTATTTGTTATCTCAATTATTATTTGTGCTCTGCTGTTGCCAGGTCCTTCTTCTCTGCCGTAATCGCATCAACCACTGTGCCTACGATCCAGCCTGCAAGCGAACTGGCTGTTATGAACATAATCCCTGAAACCATAACCCCTGTTACCATGGAGGCAGCAACAATCAGTCTCGAAACAACCCCTGAGGCAAGCGGCAGCCCCAAAAGCATCCCCGCGATATTAAGTCCCATTACGCCGCCAAGGAATGAGCCGGGAAGCAATCCAAATACTGCAAACAACACCACTCCACAGCCTGCCCCTATGTATGTCAGTTTCTTTGTGTATGTTTTCATCGTCTTATCCTCCTTCTTAGTTCTTGCTAATAACAATGCATCCCCCATGCCAGCGCTA
>OUUY01000138.1 GCA_900302705.1 Candidatus Sulfobium mesophilum | reverse complement strand
ACGATCATCCCGGTGAAGGTCAGAGGGGATATTTCGGATGCTGAGGTATCCCGTTCAGCCGTCTTCTTCCCGGCAGTCGGCGCATTTCAGGGGATATTGGCATCGGGTGGGGTATATCTTTCCGCCAGGTGCTTGGGCGGAGAAATTGCACCTGCAATGGCTCTACTGATACTGGCGGTGAGCAACGGAGGGTTTCACCTCGATGGTCTGGCAGACACCTTTGATGCGCTAGCCGTAAAATCAACCGGAAATAGTGCAGCCGATATCAATAAAAGGCTTTCAGTTATGAAAGACAGCAGCACCGGGCCGATAGGAGTGATATCGATTGTATTTGCTATCCTCCTGAAATATCTCCTGCTGAAAGGACTCCTTCACAGTCTTCCAAGCCGGGATTTTTATGCCTTCCTTTTTATGATGCCGGTATACGCGAAGTGGTCTATGGTCCCACCGATGTATCACGGGTCTTCCGCCAGGAAGGACGGACTAGGGAAGGTGTTTATCGATAATGTAGGCATTGCCGAGGTCGTTATCTGTACGGGAGTGACGATTATCCTTTCATTTTTTGCATATGGAACTTTTCTCAGAAATTCCAATGGTCTTCACATGGTGTCTCTTTTCTTATTGCTCCCTGGAGCACTGTATCTCTTCGGCTTTGCATCAGCAAGATACTGCGCCGGAAGATTCGGAGGAATCACGGGCGATGTCTTCGGGGCTATAGGCGAGATATCGGAAATCTTTTTTTTACTGGGGGTGTCAGCATGGTTACTACACTCTACCTGATCAGACACGGAGCGCTCGAAGGGGGTGGCCCGAAACGTTACAACGGAAGCATCGACATCCCTATGTCCGAAGAGGGGATCATGCAAATCAAAGAGTCATCCGCATTCATCGGGAGACTCCTTGCCACTGCCGACCCTTCTAAATACCTTAGCTACCTCAAAGACATTCATGGTGCAGCCGGCGCCACGGAGGAGCAGAAGGCTAAAAATTGGGGAGCGACATCGGGACTGAGCGCCGTATATTGTTCCGATCTCAGCAGGGCCGTTAGATCAGCAGAGATAATTGCCGCTCCTTACGGGCTGGCGCCTGTTAAGATGCCAGAGCTGAGGGAAAGATCATTCGGCATATGGGAGGGAATGACTTTTACCGAGATCAAGGAGCAATTTCCTGATGAATTCGAGGCGTGGGCCGACAATCCGGTCGCACACAGCCCTGTCGGAGGGGAGAGCACGCTGGAGGTGAAGGAGCGCGTCGTGAAAGCGCTGGATGAGATATTGACCCGGCACGCCGGTGGCAATATCGCTATCATAGCCCATGGAGGAGTAAACAGGATACTTATTTGCCATATCCTCGGTGCCCCGATGGAAAACATCTTCAGAGTTGAGCAGGATTATGGAGGTGTTAACGTAGTCGAATTTTGGGACAGATATCCGGTTGTAAAGCTTCTGAATGGGAAACAGTAAACAGAAACATTGCTTTCAGCAATGAGAAAGAGGTATCCAAGGGGAATCCCGTGAGAGCCGGGAACTGCCCCGCAACTGTGAAGGGAACGAAAGCCAAAAAGACAGTGAATAGTAAATGGTGATAACTGAAAGATAAAACTTTCTCCAAATTATTCACTGAGAACTGATCACTGCTTTTAAAGCCACCTGACTTTGCAGTCGGGGAAGGCTGGCAAGTAGGAGGCCCTGAGTCAGGAGACCCTGGATACCTCTAAACACTAATACCCTTCGAGGGAAGAGGAGAATAAATGTCTGTGAAGAGGAAAAAGTCGGAAGAGTCGTTAAAAGGAAGTGCATGGATAGTCTTGTGGCTGCTGCTCGTTGTCCTGACTTCAGCCCGTGCTGACGCGGAGGAAAAACTCGAGATCGGTGAGGTGGTAGTCACCGCAACGCGATATGAGGAGCAGCAGGCAGATGTCCCGGCCAGCACGTCGGTAATCACTGAAGAGCGGATAAAGAACTCAAATGCGCAAAACATCCCCGAGTTGCTGAGGACCGAGACCGGCGTTCAGGTCGCCGATATTACCGGAAATCGCCGCACCTATGTTGTGGATCTGCGCGGCTTTGGAGAAACAGCGCCGCTAAACACCCTGGTTCTTGTCGACGGCAGGCGCATCAACGAGGCCGACTTAAGCGGGGTTGACTGGATGGACATCCCCTTGGATCGAGTCAGCAGGATCGAGATCGTACGCGGAGGGCGGGGAGCCGTCCTTTATGGCGATAACGCTGCCGGCGGAGTCATCAATATCATCACAAAAGAGGGGGGCAAGGGGTTGAGTGCTGGAGCAGATCTAGCCGGCGGCAGCTACGGCACCTTCAAAGGAGGCGCCTATGCAGGCGGTACAAGCAAGGACCTGTCACTTCGTATCTCGGGCGACTATCTCACTTCGGACGGCTACAGAGACAATAGCAAGATAGAGTCCAAAGACCTTGGGTTTCATGCCGCGTATTATGTGAAGGATTTCATGAAAATCGATTTCTCGGGCGGTTATCACAAAGATCACACCGGTCTTCCCGGCGCACTAAAGGAAAGCGATTTTGCAGCCGGATTCTCAAGAACAGACACCAAATTCCCAAACGATTTTGCGGATACCAGGGACTATTATCTATCGCTGGTTCCTGAGATCTACTTCTTCGGGGAGAACGTCCTGAAACTGGCCACATCTTACAGAAACAGGGACTTTTCGTCATTCAGTTCGGGCGACTTCGGCAGTTTTTTAGGAGACAGCACCCTAAAGACAACGGCTTTTTCGCCACAGGTCATTCTCAAACAGAACCTGGGTGCAATCAAAAACACTCTGACTGCCGGCATCGACTATCAGAAAACAGATGAAGACATCGTCAACGATTCGCTTTTTTTCGGCACCAGGACTCTCGGCATATTCGCACTGAAAAAGGAAGATGTCGGATATTACGCCCACGACGAAGCCGCTATTACAAAGGCACTGCGCCTTTCCGCAGGATATCGTCACGACAGGGCCGCATTCAGCTTCTCGCCGAGCACGCCGGAAAGTGTTTCGATGTCGAAAGACGCTTATACCGCCGGCATCAATTATACCTTCTTCAATAAGTCTTACGCATATGCGAGTTATTCAAGGAGCTTCAGATACCCGGTTCTCGACGAACTTTACAGCTTTTTCTCTAATACCGTCAATACTTCTCTTGCTCCTCAGAGCTCCGATGATTATGAGATCGGGATAAGGCACTATCTTAAGGACGACCTTTACGTACAGGTCAATGTCTTCAGGATAGACACCGACCAGGAGATTTTTTTCAATCCCGTCACTTTCCAAAATGAAAACCTTGACGGCATGACACGCAGAGACGGCATAGAGGTCTCATTCGACGCCAGGGCGACGGATTGGCTGACCGTGAGGGGCAGTTACACGTTTATGAACGCGAAGATTAAAGATGGCACGTTTGAAGGGAAAAAAGCACCCAATTTGCCGGCACACAAGGCAACAGTGGATCTGCTGTGCCACATAACCAAAGAGGCCACGGCCGTTCTCAGTGGAGTGTATGTGGGGGAAAGGCCCTTTGTGAGCGATTTCGCCAATGACTTCAGCGATCAGGAGAGCTACTTCCTTCTGAATGCTAAGTTCATTTATCAGTGGAAGTCCCTGAGAGCATTTTTGAACATAAACAACCTGACCAACAAGGCGTATTCGGAATACGGTGTGATTGGAGGCGTGCCACTCGAAAAGGCTTTTTTCCCGTCACCCAGGATAAATTTTCTGTCAGGGATTTCTATTGCGCTATGATCGTAATCTGCCGGATTAAAATGCTGGACATGCCATGAGGGCCGGCTGACACGAAACGATGAATTTCAGGACGAATATAATTTTTTCTTTCGTCATGCATCTGACTATCTTTACTGCTGCTTTGGCACTTGCAGGAAAAGACGCCGTTTTGCACTTCCCTGAAAGGTTTACTATGGTGAGGCTCCTTGAAAATACGCCTGTTCAAAAAACTGCGGCGTCAGGTGCCGAGAAAAAAAAGAGACCTTCAATTACGGCTGGAAACCAAGTAACGAGACTTCGGGAGGCCTCACCTCCCGTAGCACCTCCGACAACTCAAAAACAGGATAAAGAGCCTCCGACAGCGGTCCTGCAGAATAATCCCTTGGAAGACGGCGTGAGACTGCCAGACGCCTCCTCCGGCGGCAATGCTACGGCACTTCAAAACGGCGGAGTCCCGGGACCTTCTCCGGGCGGCATGCAGCTTGCAATCCCCGGCAAAGCAACGACGCAGGGCGGCCAGGAGGGCGGGGGAAAAAAAACCGCCTCGGTAGACCGTGATGTAGTCAATACAATAAGGGCCGCAATCGAGAGGGCGAAAAGCTATCCCCCTCTGGCAAGGAAAAGGGGACTCGAAGGCACCGCCACGACAGAATTCACAATAAACGGAAGAGGGTCTCCGGAAAACATCCGGATCGTGCGGAGCTCAGGCTCCGATGTTCTTGATAATGCAGCAAAGAACACTGTACTGAGGGCGTCGCCCTTTCCGCAGGTCAGCGGCAGCGTCGAGGTGCCTATAACGTTCAGGATCGAAAAGAGGGACTGATACCGACTTGTAAGCTTACGCTCCAAATCTTGCCCGGATCCATATGAGAGCAGCGCCCAAAGGAGAACGGATTCCCAATAAAAATGGGGAGTTGCCGAAAACAAAAAAAGGCGGGGCCCTAAAGCCCCACCTTTAACCTTCAACTCCGGTTACGGAAAGTGTTACTTCAGTATAAAAGTGGCCTTCAGGTTGCTGCCATCATCAGTGGTCATCATTACTTGGTAGCAGGCACCTGGCTTCTTCGGAGTCTGCCAGTTCTGGATGAACTGGTACGATGCAGTGTCATAACGAAGCGTGGTGTTGCCCGTCGTTGTGAATTCGATGTCATCTGCGACGTATCCTGTTTTCGGACAGACCACAGACGTTACACTGAAAGTGTCAATAACTGCAACATCAGTCAGTTCCGTAGGACCCGCGAATACCTGAAACTTGAGCGGGACTGTTGACCCATTCTTCACAGTGTTCCACACCCCATTCATATCGACTGGTTGGAAGAAGCCGGTGAGCGTCCAGGCCATAACAGTATAGGTCAGCGTTGCCGTCGATGTGTTGCCGACGTTATCAGTTGCTGTGGCAGTAAGCGTGTGCGAACCCACCTTAGTATTGTAGCCCGTTACAATGCACGAGTTAAGGCCCGAGCCCTTGTCAGTTGCATTGCAGGTAGGAGCCGGCGGCACAAATCCGAAGTAATAACTGCCGCCGTCGCTGATAGTACTATCGTCAAAGGTGATGTCAGTCGGAGCCTTCTTGTCAATCTTGTTACCCACAATGTCAGAGGGTGATGCCGCGCAGTTATTTACTGCATCACACGCCTGAAAGCCATTCGCTGATGCTGCTGCATTGTCAGTTTCTGAACCATTGGCAACACTTGTTGTCAAGCTAACGTCTAGTGTCGATGGCCCAGAACCGCCATCGGCGTAATGGCATTTAAGCGTCACGTCACTGCTATGCCACTGCCCATCTGGAGAATCGCAGCCTATAGGTTGCGGTTCCCTTCTGTCAATCTTGAAACCGGTGACGGGGCCGGCAGGAGAACAATTGCCAACGAGATCGCAGGCTGATTGAGAATCGGTATAAGCATTGGAAGTCTCTGTTCCGGCTGCCACACTTGTGTTCAAGATCACTGTTTGACTGGCTGGGCCAGAACCGCTATCAGTCGCGGTACAAGTAACTGACTGGTCAGTGGCATGCCAGGCATTGTCGGCTGTTCCACAACTGACTGTCGGTGCCTTCCTGTCAACCTTGAAAGTATATGGACCGACTGCGGCAATGCAGTTATTGACTGTGTCGCAAATATTCTCTTTTGAGTTGGTGGAAGCGCTGCCTGTCTCATCGCCCGCAGGCACACTTGTTTTTAGAACAAAGCTGGCATCATTGTCGTCAGCCAATCCCGAGGCAACATCTGTGGCAGTGCAATTAATCGTAACGTCACTGCCATACCAGATAGCATCATCAGGGACATTGCATTGGATGCTTGGATTTGTTATGTCCAGCACCTCTACGTCACATGCAGCAGAATCAGAGAGGCCATCATTTGTGGAATTGGGTAGACCATTGTCCGTCACTGTCAACTGAAATTTCATTGTATGGTACTGAGACGTCAATTGAGGGGCTGGGAATGAAATAGAGGGTTGCGACAGATCAACGCGGGACAGGTCAGCATTGGGCAGACCCTGATTCTGAATCCAGGCATATGAAGCTATGCCATCGCCATCGTTGTCGAATGATGTACTGACCAGATTAACCGTTTCACCCTCTTTAACTGATACAGGACATGACACTTCAGCGACCGGCGGCTCATTAAGCCATTTAACAGTCACGATTATATCACTGGTCGTATTGCTAAGGGATCCATCTGACACCGTTAACCTAAACGTAAGAGAAGCTCCATCCGGATACGGCACTTCAGGTGCTGTAAAAGTTGTGATTGCGTCTGTCGAAAAAGGCGTTTCTGTGCCGTTAACGATCTGTGCCCAGCTATATGAGAGCTCAGTATTAGGGTCCGGGTCAGAGGAGCCAGTCCCATCTAGGGTCACTGAATCACCCTCATTCGCTACATTCGTCAATACATCATTAACCTGTACGCTTGCGATTGCTACGGGGGGACGATTAGTTTCAGTTATCACATTTGTTACGTTAATAGTAGTAGTCTTGGAATCAGTCTTATCGGTACAGCCAGTTTGAGTTTCTGTGACCTTAAGCTGGAATCCAAAAGCTGCTCCTGATGGTCCAACTTCGGGCGCTGTAAACGTATATGTGCAGGAAGTGGACAGCACAATCGACGGAGCGGACACAGACGCCCATTCGCACTTTAGGGCACCCTTTGGGTTTGAGTTGCTGCCATCGAGTGTGACAATCGTCGGAGTGCGGACGCCATTTACCACGGACGCCTCAGGGACAGTCTGATTACCTGGGTTAATGATGGCGTTGACGTTTGAACAACTTGGCTGAGTTGCCATTACAGGCGCCGTACTCATGAGCAACATGGTAACTACCACCAGCAGCGCAATAAAGAATATCTTGCTACTTTTCATCTTCATAGACCATTCCTCCTTAAAAAAGTGTTTTTGTCTTAAATTGTTTTCAATCGAGAAGCCCTCAGAAATGAAGGGCATCCTCCCTATCCCCAAAAGCGCCACTTCAGTCAGATCTAATTTAAATATGCACTCCACCTTTTTGTCCCAATTAGACCACAAATTTGAGACCCGCGTGGTAGACATTGGCGTCCTGTTTTTTCGTCCATATAACCTCTGCCAGTGTCGGCACAGAGGCCTGGATATCGGATATCTGGATTCTTACTCTGAGCATATTCCCCGTTTCGAGTGTCCCTTTCTCGATGATCATTCTCATGCCGGAATCGCTCAAGTCCACAACCTCAGCTGCAACTTCAGTCTTATTCGGAGCATGGACAGCATAATTCAGGGCTGTATACATCACGGCTGACCTGTAAGGATAGCGAAGAACAGCCCTTGTATTTTCCTTTTCCAAAATTTTTTTGCTCCTAATCGTTGCTTTCATGATTAAAGAGAATAGGAAATTTCAGCGCTCACGTAAATACCCCAAAAGGGACATCCACGAATGAGGCCACCCAAAAGTAGGGAGAAAGACTCTTCTCTAAACTTGGAGGAATGCTGTCAAGCAGGGAATGTGCGGGAATAGGTATTTTACTTCCCTATTGCCTGATTATTTTTAGCCTCTTGCCATCACACTTTAGCTGAGAATAAAATATTGCGGGGATTATTCGGCAGCGTCAAAAATCCTATCTGGAAAAAATAAAGATCGACCTCGAGACAGAACGTGAGGGGCATCTATGAAAGAAGGTTGTCATCATCTCGGCACTGCGGCGACATCGGTGCTGTCGCCGATGTCCATTGTTTTTCCTTTGCCACGCGTGATATGATTTTTTCAAAGGAATATGAATCATTATGATGTCTGATAAAACGATGGGGATGACACAATCACATGCTGCCTTTATACTCTACCGTCCTCAAAGCGAAGGTGTAAGGGAACTTCTTTTTTATAACGAGGAGGCGCAGCGAGTTCTTTTCTTTTCTGTCCCTCAGGAGGAAATAGTAGACCCTACCTCCGACATATCAGCACTCTGTATAAAGTGGAAAAAAATGTTCGACGCAAGGCAAGGACCTACCGGCGTCCATGACGAAAAAGGCGGCTCTGAGACCGGGATCATCGATCTAATTCAAAGCGGCAGGAGACGGTATACGATACGCGTTGTTGTTCTCACCAATACATCTTCACTTAAACAATACCTTTTCGTTCTGGAAAGGATGAACCCTGAGAAAATGAACCTTTCGATGGTCTTCAGAAATCTGGGTCTCAGCAGAAGGGAGCAGGAGATGGTGCGTCTGTTGCTTGCCGGTTCGGGCAATAAAGAAATTGCAGACTCTCTGGGATTAAGCCTGAATACGGTAAAGGGATACATGAAGCTCTTGTCGAGAAAACTCGGTGCCAATAATCGCGCGGGAATCATCGCAGCTATTCTTGGGGCAAATGCCGAAGATAAAGTGTTGCCTGCCTCCTCCGAAGACAGTATACTTCAATAGTAACCTTTCAAATAGTTTGTTTTTAAGGTAAGGTTCAGGAGAAGGAGAAACCGCCATGAAATATCTTGTTTTGCTTGGAAGAATTTTGTACACCGTTATATTTTTACAGGCAGCACCAGGCCATTTCACCGCAAAAACCATTGCCTTTGCAGCCGGCAAGGGCGTGCCAATGGCGCAATTGGCTGTACCTCTGTCAGGAGTAATTGCCTTCGTTGGGGGGTTGAGCGTACTTCTCGGTTATAAGGCAAAACTCGGGGCGTGGCTGATCGTTCTTTTCTTAGTGCCGGTTACGATTATGATCCACAATTTTTGGGCGATTGCTGATCCAGCACAGGCTCAGATCCAATATATAAATTTCATGAAGAACCTCTCTATGCTGGGGGCAGCCCTTCTGATAGCTCATTTCGGCTCAGGACCACTGAGTCTTGACGGCAGGCGAAGCGGCTGACGATCTTGCTGAAATAGTGGCATATTCACCTTACGCTGCCAACCTTCCTTATTAAATAAATCCCGTCGCGGATGGTAAGGAACAACTTCTCCGCCCGATCGTCTGTTCTCACCTCCTCGTTGAAGGCGGCCATGGCGCGGCTTTCGTCATCTTTAGGATCAAAGATTCTGCCGTACCAGAGGGCATTGTCTGCAAGCATCAGTCCGCCGTTTCTCAAAATACGCATCGACTCCCTGTAGTAGGCGCTGTAATTTTGTTTGTCGGCGTCCACGAACACAAGGTCGGTCTCTGCGTCGGGCAGCGTCTTCAGTACCTCAAGAGCCTCACCTACGCAAAGAGTGATCTTAAATCCGCTTGGACTCCTGTCAAAGAAATTCCTGGCGAGCTTTGCATAATCGCGATTATGCTCTACGGTCAGTAACCGGCCGTCATCAGGGAGGACCTCTGCCATGGCAAGGGCTGAGTAACCTGTAAATGTACCGACTTCGACAATCTGCCGCGCGCTGGAGAGTTGAGCCACTAACTGCAAAAAACGGCCTTCGACACGTCCGGTTAGCATACTCGGGTAGGGTGTCTTTGTAAGAGTAAAGTTTTCGATTTCCTCAAGGAGGTCAGAAAGAGGGGTAGTATGATTAACCGCATACTCCTCGGCCTCCTTTGCCACGCTATCCATAAATGAATAGATACCGGCCTCGTTGTCTTTTTTCCCGTACCTTATTGCCATGAGCTCCTCCGCATAGCTGGCTAACTTCAGTATAGCATCTGCTGTTTAAAAGTCAGACTTCATCGCGCAAAGCTAATTGCCTGCTATGCTAAACGCGAAAAATTGAAAAAAGATGACTACGGGGAACAACTGATGTGAAGACAAAAAAAAGGCGGCTTGCGCCGCCCTTCCTTTTTGTCAGTCTGATCGTCTTACGACTTTTGGATATAGATATCCCAGGTGTCGCCCGGAAGCTTCACAGACTCGAACTTGTAGCCCTGTTTCTCGGCCCACTTAGGGAGCGAGTCTTCTGCCGATGCAGGCGCATCGCAGAGGACCTTCAAAAGCTGTCCGCTGGACATCTTTTCTAGCGCCTTCTTGGACAGGACGAGCGGATAGGGGCATACCCTACCGAGGACATCCAAAACCTGGTCCGGTGTCTTACTGCTAAGTTCACCCATGTGTATTTACCTCCTTACAGGTCATAATAGACCCTGTTTTATTAAATTAGAAGAAAAGAACG